>DASQGR010000001.1:0-10546 GCA_035632515.1 Allostellaceae bacterium
TCGATTTGCTTCGCAAGAGCCCGCAATTGGAAGGGTTTCGCGCCCGCGGGGTCGAGGTCCTGCTGATGACCGATCCGATCGACGAATTCTGGGCCCCGGCGATCGGCACCTACAAGGAAAAGCCGTTCAAATCCGCGACCCGCGGCGGCGTCGACCTCGACAAGATCGCGGCGGACGACGCCAAGAAGGACGATGCCGGCAAGCCGGAGCCGCCGGCCAAGCTCGGCAGCCTGATCGCGATCTTCAAGCTGGCGCTGGGCGATGCGGTCAAGGACGTGCGCAGTTCGGCGCGGCTGACCGACAGCGCCGTGTGCCTGGTCGCCGACGAGGGCGACATGGACATGCACCTCGAGCGCCTGCTGAAGCAGCACCGCCAGCTCGACAACGCGGCCAAGCGCATCCTCGAGGTCAACCCGAACCACCGCCTGATCGAGCGACTGGCCGCTTCGGTCGGCGAAACCGGCGCGTCCGACCAGCTGTCGGAATTCGCCTGGTTGCTGCTCGACCAGGCCCGCATCGTCGACGGCGAGCAGCTGCCCGACCCGCCGGCCTTCGCCCGCCGCCTCGCCTTGCTGCTGGAGCGCGGGCTGCCGGCGGCCTAGCCCCGCCCGACCCTCTCCCGCTAGCGGGAGAGGGCGCGGCGCGCGAATGGAACCAGGCGGGACCTGTAAATTTTCCTATTCCGGGAAATAGGGCGCCTGGCCGGCGGGGAGCGCGACCTGGAAGATGTTGAGCGAGTTTCCGATCGCGGTGTAGTAGCCGATGATGGTGCCAAGCTCGACCACGCCCTGCTCGCCGAAGGTGGCGATCGCTTCGGCAAAACTCGCATCGGACAGACGCTTGGTATCGATCAGCTCGGTAACCAGTTTGTAGACCAGCGCCTGGTTCTTGTCGGCAAGACCGGGCGTTGCGCCGGTACGAATCGCCTCCATTGCCGCCGCCGGCACCCCCGCCTCGACCGCCAGCGGTGCATGGGCATGCCACTCGTAATTCGCGCGGATGTGACGCGCGGTCAGGCAGATCGCCAGCTCCGACAGCGCCGGCGACAGTGAGCTTCCCCAGCGCAGGTATTCGCCGAGCCGCGACAGGTGCTTGCATACCTCCGGCGCGCGGACGAGCAGCTCGAACGGGCCGCCGAACCGGCCGCGCTTGCCGGCGACGATCTCGTCGACGACGGCTTTTTGCGCAGGGGTCATCTCGGCGGGGGAAAGCTGACGGTAACGGGGCATGGGCATCTCCTTAGTCTGTCGGGCACAGGTTACAGCGATTTAATCCTGTCGAAACCCGGCTGTTAGCCCGGGCTGCCACTTTCTCTGCACATGCCCGGAGCGGCGGGACGCGCCTGTGCGGCACCGGCCCGGGTCGGGAGACGATCGGACATGATTACCACCTCTGCACGTCCGGCTCGCCGGCGCTGGCTGCATAGCCGTCAGCACCGCCGGGCCGCCCTTGCCGGGATCGGCCTCAGCGCCGCCCTCGCCCTATCGCCGCTGGCCCTGTCGCCGCTGGCCTGGGCGGCGGACGCCCCGGCAACCGGCACCGGCACGGCAATCCCGGCGCCGACAACGATGCTGCCGCAGCAGAGCTTTGCTCCTTTGGTGAAGCGCGTGCTGCCCGCGGTGGTCAACATCTCGGTGACCGAGAGCGCCAAGGCCGACCAGATGTCGGACCAATTGCCGGAGGGATTTCGCGGCTCGCCGTTCGACGACATGCTGCGCCGCTTTTTCGACCAGCAGCAAGGAGAGGACGAGGATTCGAACCCGCATTTCGGCGGCAATCCGCCAGGTGAAAATCACGCCAAGCGGATCGCGCTGGGCTCGGGCTTCATCATCGATACCGACGGCCACATCGTGACCAACAACCATGTCGTCGGCGAGGCTGCGAAGGTCGAGGTAACCCTGCAGGACAACAGCAAATACACCGCCAAGATCATCGGCCGCGACAAGCGCACCGACCTCGCGGTGCTGAAGATCGACGCCGGCAAGCCCCTGCCTTATGTCAGCTTCGGAGACAGCAACGCGGCGCAGATCGGCGACTGGGTGGTCGCCGTCGGCAATCCGTTCGGGCTCGGCGGATCGGTGACCACAGGCATCATCTCGGCGCGCGGCCGCGATATCCATGCCGGTCAATTCGACGATTTCCTGCAAATCGACGCGCCGATCAACCGGGGCAATTCCGGAGGCCCGACCTTTGATCTCAGCGGCCAGGTGATCGGTATCAATACCGCGATCTATTCGCCCAACGGCGGCAGCGTCGGCATCGGCTTTGCGGTGCCGTCGAGCGTCGCCAAGAAGGTGGTCGCCGAGATCGAAGCGCACGGCAAGGTCAGCCGCGGCTGGCTTGGCGTGCAGATCCAGGAGGTCACCCCGGCGATCGCCGCCAGCCTTGGGCTCAAAGCCGATCACGGCGCGCTCGTCGCGGTTATCACTCCGAACGGTCCGAGCGCCAATACGGGGCTAAAGCAAGGCGACATCATCCTCGCCTTCAACGGCACCGAAATCGGCAAATTGCGCGACCTGCCGCGGCTGGTTTCCGCCGCCGCGCCCGGCTCGAAGGCTAATCTGACCGTGTGGCGCAACGGCAAGGAGACCACCGTCGAGGTCGCGATCGGCGAGGCGCCGGAAAATCCCCGGGTCGCCTCAGCCGGCACCGAGGAGCAGCAGCCCAGCGACGGCCGTGCCGATGCACTGGGAATGCACCTCGCCAACCTTAACAATGAGATGCGGCGCGGACTTCATGTCGGGCGCGATGTTCACGGGGTCGTCGTGACTCATGTCGACGACGGCAGCGTGGGCGACAATCTCGGCCTCAACCAGGGCGATATCATCGTCTCGATCAACCAGGAGCCGATACGCTCGCCGCAAGAGGCCGCCGACCGGCTCAACGAAATCGCTAAGTCACCCAACAAAAGCGCCTTGCTGCTGCTCAACCGTCACGGGGTGACGCAGTATCTCGGAGTCGAGCTCAAGAATCGGGGCTAAAGCGCGGCCGCTGAACGATAAAGAGGGCGCCCGGTGGACGCCCTCTTCTTTTTTAAGTCTGGCAAGCGCGGTGTCAGCGGTGGCGCCAGTGTCCCGGGTCGGGCTGAACCCCGCTGTCGCGCGGCGTCAGCGGAACCCGCGCCTCGAGCCGCTCAAGTTCGATGCGCGTACGCGCTCCGGCGCGCAACAGCCGGTCGGTCGCCTCGCGCAGACTAAACCGGCTTTCGAGCGTATCCGCGGCGAGCGCGGCATCGAATGCCGCCAGAAAGGCCGCGATGTCGCCATCGACGCGCGTGCGCAGCTCCTGATCGATAAACGCGCCATTATCCTTGCGGCGAGCCGGATCGCCATCCTCGCGCGGTGCCTGCGCGGCGGGCCGTCCTTCCGCCGCGGCAAACAGATCGCGACCATTGCCGTTCCGGCCGAACGGCGCGGAGCGTGGCGAGCCCTGAAGCGGCTTTGGCGCGACCCGCTCGGCCGCACCCTGAAATTGCGGCAAGCGCTGGGCCTGAGGTGGATAACTCGGCCGCTCGGCGTTGCTGGCGGCATCATGCGCGTGGCCGTTGCCGCCGGCTGGCGCATGGCTGCCATTCGCACTGCCATTGCCATTGCCGAGCGAGAGATGCAGCTTGGGACGGGGTTCGCCATTCGCCGCAGCCGGGTTGGGTCGCTGCACCGCGGTCGCGGCGAGGCCGGCCGGGCGCGCCTGCCGATCGCCGGAACCGTCGCGATGAGGGTGGCGAGTGTCCTCGCGTTCAAGGCTTTCGCCAGGTTCCTGGCCCGCCGGCACACGTGGCATGACAACGTCGCCGCCGGCGAGTTCCGCCGAGGGCGATGGCGCCACAGCCGCCGGTACCGCCGGCGCTGCTACCGCAGGTTCTATCGTGGTAGTTGCGCTCTCGCTTGGATGGGCTTTGATCAACTGTGGCTCGGTGGGTGTCGGCACCGAGGCTTCATTTGCAGACTTCCCGCGGTTGCGTCCGACGATATAGCTGATCGCCGGGGCGGAGCAGTCATAAGTACGCGCTATGCTTGCTAGTGTTTCCCCCGCCTCGTAACGAGCCATAATCAGTGGCCAGTCCGTCTGAGGAATTTTTCCTCGTTTACTTGATTTTTCCATACCGAACCTTACCCAGCCGTGCGTAGTTAGGGTTTCAGGAGTTTGTTCTCGCGGTCTATTGACCAGTCATCAAAAATACGAAACAGCCCGAAAAGTAGAGGTCGAAGACCGCAGTCACTTGACCGACATCACTGGCCGGCTTCTGAGTCCAGCCTTGCCACCGCAGGGCCATCGATAACTGATTTCTACGAACCTACAATAGCGCCAACTAAGTACTCAGTGAAGCACTTTATTCATTCGAGTATGAGGAATTTCAACCGCTAATTTCAACCTGTAGCGGGCGAGATGGCTCAAAACGTCACGATCTTGCCAGGGTTCATCAGGTTGTCGGGGTCGATCGCCCGCTTGATCGTTCGCATTACCTCGATCGCACCGCCGTGTTCGGCGGTAAGGAAATCGATTTTTCCGTACCCCACCCCATGCTCCCCGGTACAGGTGCCATCCATCGCCAAGGCGCGAGCAACCATCCGGTCGTTCAGCCGGCTCGCCTCGGCGATTTCTTCCGGACGATTGGGGTCGATCATGAAAATCAGATGGAAATTGCCATCGCCGACATGGCCGGCGAGCGCCGATGGGATCGACGACTGGGCAAGATCGGTCTTCGTCTCGGCGATGCATTCGGCCAGGCGCGAGATCGGCACGCAGACATCGGTCGCCCAGCCCTTGGAGCCCGGCCGCATGGCCAGCGCCGCGTAATAGGCATCGTGCCGCGCCTGCCACAGTTTCGAGCGTTCCTCCTGGGTCGTGGCCCAGCGGAAATCGGCGCCGCCATACTCGCCGGCGATCTGTTTGACGAGCGCGACCTGCTCGGCGACCCCGTCGGCGGTGCCATGGAATTCGAAGAACAAGGTCGGCGCGACCTTGTGATCGAGCTTCGAATACTTGTTGATCGCCTCCATCTGCGGCTCGTCGAGCAGTTCGATGCGCGCCACCGGGATGCCGCTCTGGATCGTCAGGATGACCGTGTCGACCGCCGCCGCGATCGACGGAAAGGCGCAGACCGCCGCCGAGATCGAATCGGGAATGCCATACAGCTTTACCGTCACCTCGGTGATGACCCCGAGCGTCCCCTCGGAGCCGACAAACAGCCGGGTCAAATCGTAGCCGGCCGCCGATTTGCGGGCGCGCCGCGACGAATGGATCACCTGCCCGTCCGGCAGCACCACGGTCAAGGCCAGGACGTTTTCGCGCATCGTGCCGTAGCGCACCGCATTGGTCCCCGAGGCGCGGGTCGCGGCCATGCCGCCGAGCGATGCGTCGGCGCCCGGGTCGATCGGGAAAAACAGACCGGTGTCGCGCAGATACTCGTTGAGCTGTTTACGGGTAACCCCCGCCTCCACCGTCGCATCGAGGTCTTCGGCGCCGATCCGCAGGATGCGGTTCATCTGCGACAGGTCGATGCAGACGCCACCCTTCAACGCCGCAACATGTCCCTCGAGAGAGGTGCCGGTGCCGAACGGTACAATCGGCGTGCGGTATTGTGCGCACAACCCGACGATCGCGGCGACCTCCTCGGTGCTTTGGGCAAAGGCCACCGCGTCGGGTGCATGCGGCTGGTGATAGGATTCGTCCTTGCCGTGCTGGGCGCAGACCGCCGCCGAGGTCGACAGCCGATCGCCGAGGTGCTGCCGCAGCGCGTCGAGCAGCGCGGGATTGGGCGGCTCGCGGACGAGAACGGGCGCGGTCATGTCCAGCCCTTTAAGCGATAACGTGGATAGTCGAGGCTTACTCCCGCATCACCCTCACTGCAACGTCATACATCTTTGAAGATGACTGTTATGCGATCGGTTTCACAGAATTTCGATGGCGATGGCGAATTTTGATGACGATGGCGCCGTCGGGCTGCACGGGCGGCCGCGCGCCCTGCGGGGCAATCCCTTCGTCACGCCTCAGGCTCGGATTTTTCTAAGATCATTTATTCCGTCCGTCGTCCTGCGCAGCGGGCGCCGCGAGACGGCGGGCAACGCCGTTGCTACGGCAACTGCCGGCTATCAAGAGCCGGGCAAGAGCCGGGTCGATTGAGCTGAACGCCGACAACGATTAGGTTTCGCGTAAGGCTTTACTGGAGGCCGCAATGGCGCTCGCAGCGGTCACGCTCGACGACAAGTACATTCTCGACCGCGGCCGGGTATATCTCACCGGCACGCAGGCGCTGGTGCGCCTGCCGATCATGCAGCGGCAGCGCGATGCCGCGGCCGGGCTCAACACCGGCTGCTTTATCGCCGGCTATCGCGGCTCGCCGCTCGGCGGGTTCGACCAGGCCCTGTGGGGCGCGCGACGCTTTCTCGACCGCAACCACATCAAGTTCCAGCCGGCGATCAACGAGGAGATCGGCGCCACCGCCGTCTGGGGTAGCCAGCAGATCGGCCTGTTCCCCGGTGCGCAATACGATGGCGTCTTCGCCATCTGGTACGGCAAGGGCCCCGGGGTCGACCGCAGCGGCGACCCGCTGAAGCATGCCAATTCCGCCGGCACGGCGCCGAATGGCGGGGTGCTGGCGATTGCCGGCGATGACCATACCTGCAAATCCTCGACGCTGGCGCATCAGTCGGAGCTGGCGTTTATCGACGCGTCGATCCCGGTCCTCAACCCCGCCGGGGTCGAGGACATCCTCGATCTCGGCCTTTATGGCTGGGCGATGTCGCGGTTCAGCGGCTGCTGGGTCGCGTTCAAGACCGTGGCCGAGACGATGGACAGCTCCGCCTCGGTGACGCTCGATCCCGGCCGGGTGCAGATTGTCCTACCGGAGGATTTCGCGATGCCGCCGGGCGGGCTCGGCATCCGCTGGCCGGACACGCCGCTTGACCAGGAATACCGGCTGCATCGCTACAAGCTGGCGGCGGCGCGGGAATTTGCGCGGGTCAACCGGCTCGACCGCGTGGTTATCGATAGCAAGCGGCCGCGCTTCGGCATTGTCACGACCGGCAAATCCTATCTCGATCTCCGTCAGGCGCTCGACGATCTCGGCATCGACGCGGCCGAGGCGGAGGCGCTCGGCCTCAGAGTCTACAAGGTTGCAATGCCCTGGCCGCTCGAACCTTACGGGTTGCGCGCATTTGCCGAAGGGCTCGACGAAATCCTCGTCGTCGAGGAGAAACGGGCGGTTATCGAGACCCAATTGAAGGAGCAGCTCTACAACTGGCCGGCAAATACGCGGCCGCGTATCGTCGGCAAGCATGACGAGGCCGGCGAGTGGATCCTGCCCTCGCCCGGCGAGCTGAGCCCGGCGCAGATCGCCCGCGTCATCGCCGCGCGCATCGCCCGCTTTCATGCCTCGCCGCGGATCGTCGAGCATCTCGCCCGGCTCGACGCCAGCGAATCCCGGCGCGGCAACAGCGTCGTGCCCTTCGCCCGGACGCCCTATTTCTGCTCGGGTTGCCCGCACAACACTTCGACCAAGGTGCCCGAAGGCAGCCGCGCGCTCGCCGGCATCGGCTGTCACTACCTGTCGCAATTCATGGACCGCTCGACGGCGACCTTCAGCCAGATGGGCGGTGAAGGCGCGGCCTGGATCGGCCAGGCGCCGTTTGTCGAGACGCCGCACGTCTTCGCCAATATCGGCGACGGAACCTACACCCATTCGGGGGTGCTCGCGATCCGCGCCGCGGTCGCCGCCAAGGTGCGGATGACCTATAAGATCCTGTTCAACGATGCGGTGGCGATGACCGGCGGCCAGCCGATCGACGGCGGGCTCACGGTGCCGCGGGTCGCCCGCCAGCTCGCCGCCGAGGGTGTCGCGCCGATCGTCATCGTCAGCGACGAGCCGGAGAAATACGCCCCCGGCACCGATTTTCCGCCCGGTGCGACGGTGCGCCATCGCGACGACCTCGATGCGGTGCAGCGCGAGCTGCGCGAGACCCCGGGGGTCAGCGCGATCGTCTACGACCAGACCTGCGCCGCCGAAAAGCGCCGCCGGCGCAAGCGCGGACGCTTTCCCGACCCGCCCCGCCGCGTCGTCATCAACGACCTCGTCTGCGAAGGCTGCGGCGATTGCTCGATTGCGTCGAACTGCGTCTCGGTGGTCCCGGTCGAGACCGAGTTCGGCCGCAAGCGGGCCATAGATCAGTCGAGCTGCAACAAGGATTTCTCCTGCCTCAACGGCTTCTGTCCGAGCTTTGTCACGGTCGAGGGCGGCAGCCTGAAACAGCGCCGCGCCGGTGCGATTGTCGAGCCGGGGGGCGAGGACGGGTTGCCCGCGCTGCCCGAGCCCGTCCTGCCCGCGCTCGACGAGCCCTACGGTATCCTCATCACCGGGGTCGGCGGCACCGGGGTGGTGACGATCGGCGCGCTGCTCGGCATGGCCGCGCATCTCGAAGGCAAAGGCGTCACCGTGCTCGATATGACCGGCCTCGCGCAGAAGGGCGGCGCCGTGTCGAGCCATGTCCGCATCGCCGCGCGGCCCGAGGCGATCCACGCGGTGCGCATCGCCAATGGCGCGGCGCGGCTGTTGCTCGGCTGCGATCTCGTCGTTTCGGCAAGCGGCGAATCGCTGTCGAAGCTGCGCGCCGGGCACACTTACGCGGTCGTCAACAGCCACCAGATCATCACCGGCGATTTCACCCGCAACCCCGACCTGGCCTTTCCCGGCGGCGATCTGCGCCAGGCCGTCGCCGCGGCATGCGGCGCCGACGCCACCGAATTCCTCGATGCGACAGGGCTGGCGACCGGGCTGCTCGGCGATTCGCTGGCGACCAACCTGTTCATGCTGGGCTATGCCTATCAGCGCGGGAAGGTGCCGGTTTCGGCTGCAGCGATCGATCGGGCGATCGAGCTGAATGGGGCCGCGCTCGATTTTAATCGCCGCGCCTTCCGCTGGGGCCGCCGCGCCGCGGTCGATCCCGCTCTGGTCGCCGAGCGCGCCGTCCCCGCCGATGCGAAGCCGGTGTCGCACCGACTGTCGGAGACGCTCGAGGAGGTCGTCGCCCGCCGGGTGGCATTCCTGACCGATTACCAGAACGCCGCTTACGCCTCACGCTATGCCGGCTGGATCGACCGCGTTCGCGCCGCCGAAACCGCGGCCATCGCCGGCAGCACCGCGCTGACCGCGCTGACCGACACGGTTGCCCGCGCGCTGTTCAAGCTGATGGCCTACAAGGATGAGTACGAGGTCGCGCGCCTCTACACCGACGGCGATTTCCTCAAGCGCGTCGCCCAGCGGTTCGACGGGCCGTACAAGCTTCACTTCCACCTGGCGCCGCCGCTGGTTGCCGAGCGCGACCCGGCGACCGGTCATTTGCAGAAGCGCGAGTACGGGCCGTGGATGCTCGCCGGCTTCCGCGTGCTGGCGCGGCTGCGCGGCTTGCGCGGCACCGCATTCGACGTTTTCGGCCGCACCGCCGAGCGCCGCGCCGAGCGCCAGGCGATCACCGATTACGAGGCGCAGCTCGGCGAGATCGTCGCCGGGCTCAAGGCGGCAAACCATGCCGCCGCGGTCGACTTGGCGGCGTTGCCGCTCGAGATCCGCGGCTTTGGCCATGTCAAGGAAGCGAATCGGCAACGCGCCGAGGCGAAGACCGCGGGGCTGATCGCCCGCTTCCGCAACCCGCCGGGACCGCAGGCGATCGCCGCCGAATAGGATTTCCGCCAGCCGCCCTCCGTTCGGGCAGGCCCTGCGGGCCCGGGTTTGACGGAGCGGCCAATCCACCGTATGGGGGAACCGGTCGGCTCAAGGCGTGACGCCGGCTTGCTGGCGCAATCGGGGAACGACCGTGGGGGGAAAGCTCATACTTGCCGTCGTGCTGGCCTTGTGCAGCGGCGCGGGCGCCGCGTCGGCCTGCCAAAGCCGCGCCACGCCGCTGCTCGACGACAACTTCAAGACCGCCGATCCCGGCTGGGGCCAGGCCGACAATATTGCGGCCTTCACCGCCGACGGGCTGGTGTTGACCCCGCCGGTCGGCGGTAGCGCCTGGCGCTGGAACACCGGCTATTCGATGGCGCGCGCCGATCTCTGCGTGCAGGTGATGAACCCGACCCGCCTTCCGAGCCCTGCCAACGAGGACACGGTCGGCGCCGTCGGCGTGTGGTTCTGGGGTGCGGATTCACAGAATTTCTATACCGCGACGATCTCGCTCGACGGCACGATCGCGATCACCCGCCTCGTTCGCGGCAGCTGGAAGACGGTGATCGCACCGGTCCCGTCGACGACGGTCAAGACCGCGCCGGGCGCGGTCAATGAGATTGAGGTCGTCACCAACGGCAACAACGCCAGATTTTACGTCAACGGCAGCAAGATCGAGGATTTCCAGGGCCAGCCGCCGCAGGGTGGCGGCCCACCGGGCGTCTATGGCGAAAGCGGCCCGACCAGCACCAGCTGGGTCTTCCACCGGGTGCAGCTGTTCTGATGGTGAGGCAGGCGTAGCGGACTGATTGCCCTGGATTGCCGCTTTGTCGGAGCGTTACGACAACAAGAACGCTACGACCAAAAGGGTGGCAAACGCCTCACCCC
>DASQGR010000002.1:0-17506 GCA_035632515.1 Allostellaceae bacterium
CCAGATGGTCGAGGCGGTCAAGGACCGGCTCGGCAAGAAAAAACACTCGACCGGCGCGCGGAAAACCATCGCCACCCACAAGCCTGAATGGCAGAAGCGCTGGGAGCCGAAGCTCCGCTCGCAGGAGCGGCCGATCAACCCGTATTTTGTGATGTCGGAGTTCATGCGGGTGATCCCGTCGGAAGACGCGATCGTCACCCACGACAGCGGCAGCCCGCGCGACCAGCTCTTGCCGATGTATGTCGCGAAGAAGCCGCGCGGCTATCTCGGCTGGGGCAAGTCGCACCAGCTCGGCACCGGCCTGGGCCTGGCGATCGGCGCCAAGATGGGTGCGCCCGACAAGATGTGCGTCAACTTCATGGGCGACGCTGCGTTCGGCATGACCGGACTCGATTTCGAGACTGCGGCGAGGAGCGGCATCCCGATCACCACGATCGTCCTCAACAACTCGACGATGGCGATCGAGACGCACGCAATGGCCTACAGCCACGAGAAGCACAGGACGCGCGACCTCGGCGGCAGCTATGCCAATCTCGGCGCCGATCTCGGCGGCTGGAGCGAGCGGGTGACCCGGCCCGACGAGGTCGGTTCGGCGATCCTGCGCGCCCGCCGGGTCAACGAGAGCGGCCGCGCGGCGCTGCTCGAATTCATCACCAGCGCCGAAACCGCGTTCTCGCACCGCAGAGGGGCTGCCTAGCCCTGTAGCCGTCATTGCGAGCCGGCGCGCCGCGGCAACCTCGTGAGGAGGAACGCTCCCCGGATCGAGATTGCTGCGCCGCGCTCGCAATGACGATGAAAGTTACCCGCCTCGCCGCTTGAGGAAATCCAGCGTCGCCTTGGCCGATTCGTCGGCGTGGGTCGCGGCGACGTGGTAGGAATTGCCCGGGAAGACGACCAGCTCAGACCCGGCGATCTGCTCCTGCCAGGCGCGCATCGAGGCGACGGAGCCGAGCCCGCTCTCCTCAGTGGTGATGACCAGGGTCGGGCATTTGATCTTCGGAATGTCGGGCCGGATGTCGGCGCAGGCGATCGTGCCCATGAAGCCGAGCTGCGTCGACAGCGCGGTTCGCGCCATGTATTTGACCCAGAAGTCGAAGCCTTCCTTGGGGAAGCTGCTGCCGAGCCGGTTGGCCATGTTCTGCCGGGCCCAGTATTCGACGCCGTGATCCTCGAACATCTTGACCGTTTCGGGCACCTTCTCGGCAACACCCTCGCGGAATGGCGGCGGCGAGCCGACGACGGTCAGCGTTTTGACCCGCTCCGGCCGGCGCGCGGCGAAGGCGCGGGCGACGGTGCCGCCGATCTTGGCGCCGACCAAATGGAAGCGATCGGCGCCGAGATGGTCCATCAGCAGGCAGAAATCTTCGGTCAGCCGGTCGAGCGTCCACGGAAACTCGCGCGGCATCGGGCTCGATTGGCCAAAGCCGCGCATGTCGGGACGCACCACCCGATAGTGCCGCGACAACGCCGGGACCCAGCGCCACCAGGCCAGCCCGCTTTCGGCATTGCCGTGCAGCATCAGGATCGTTTCCGGGTGGGTCCACGGGTCGGTGAAGTCGTCGATCTCGTAATGCATGTCGAGATCGGCTGAGGGGCGGAAGCTCGGCATTTCTCCCTCCTTTCGGTTTTCTGGTCTAAAGGCGCTACGCGGCCGGTTCGATTTCGAGAAGCGCGTCATGCAACCGCTGTTCAGCGAGCCACAGATCACGCTGCGCCTGCATTTGCAAATATAGCTCCGGTGCGCCGCCGGTGAGCCGACCGAAGCGAAGCGCCATGTCGGCGGCCACCGCCCCGCTCCCGTTCAAAACGGCATAAAGCGACGGTCGCGACACTTTCATGCGGCGCGCGGCCGCGGCGATCGGCAGCTTGATATGTTCGTCGAGGATTTCGCGCATCAACTCCCCGGGATAGGTCGGCGCGCCGGAGAGCGGGCGGTTGATATTCAGTTCGGACATCTGTCTGTCCCGTCAATTCTGCCAATCATTAGGCGCGATGGCTCCGCTCGATCCTAGTCGAGAATACGACCTCGCTCTGCTATGATTTGTCGAATCAGCCGCAAAGCCTCAATCGCAGGGAGGTACACGATGGGCGAAATCCTCGGTGTCGGCGTCACGCATTATCCCGGTCTGATCCAGCCCGACGCGCAGATGGCGGGGCTGCTCAACCGCACCCTCAACAGCGACCAGGTGCCGGAAAAGCTCAAGGACCCGAAAACCTGGCCGGCGCAGATGCGCCAGGAATGGAGCGACCCGGTCGCCGCCGCCACCGAGCACCGGCGCCGCCTCGTCGGTGGATTTCGCAAGGCGCGCGAGGCAATCGATGCGTTCAAGCCCGATTTCGTCGTGATCTTCGGCGACGACCAGTACGAGAATTTCCGCGAGGACGGGGTGCCGTCGTTCTGCGTCTTTGCCCATGAGGCGATCGAGTCGCACCCCTTCGCCCGCTACAACGCCGGCAGCACCAATGTCTGGGGCGAAGGCAAGGAGACGGTATTCCAGACCAGGGGCCACCATGCCGGCGCGTCGTACATTGCGGCCAATTTGATCAAGCAGGATTACGACGTCAGCTACGCCTACCGCATGCGCTACGAGAACGGGCTGCCGCACGCCTTTATCAACACCGTGCTGTATCTCGACTACGACCGGAAGGGCTTCCCTTATCCGGTGGTGCCGTTCCATGTGAACTGCTACGGGTCGAGCGTGATCGCCAAGCGCGGCTCGACCGCGCACCTGACCGGTGAGGCCGACCCCAACCTGGTCGATCCGCCGGGCCCTAACCCGCGGCGCTGCTTCGACATCGGCGCGGCGGTGGCGCGCGTGCTGGGCGACAGCCCGTGGCGGGTGGCGCTGATCGCCTCGTCGAGCTGGTCGCACGCGTTCCTGACGCCGAAAAACCACTACCTCTATCCCGACAATGCCGGCGACCGGGCGCGGTTCGACGAATTGTCCTCGGGCAAGCTCTCGCGCTGGCGCGAGCTGACCACCGAGCAGATCGAGGATGCCGGGCAGCAGGAGTTCCTCAACTGGGTCTGCCTCGGCGGCGCGATGAACGAGCTGCACCGCGAACCCGAGATCATCGACTATGTCGAGTCGTACATCTTCAACTCGGACAAGTGTTTCGCGGTATTCCGGCCGTAAAACCCATTGCCCCTCACCCCGGCCCTCTCCCCGTAAACGGGGCGAGGGAGCGCGCCGGCGCCCTTTCCCCTCGGAGGGGCCCATCGCGCAGCAATGGGAAGGTGAGGGGTTTTTGAGCGATGACAGCGGAAATGAATGAAGCATCGCCGTCGCGCACCAAAGGCCCGCGCGTGTTCCTCGATTATGACCAGGCCGAGCTCGACGCGGCCTATGACCAGGCCGCGTATGAGCCGAACATCGAGCAGATGCGCAAGCGCTGGGCGAGCAACAGCGCGCGGACCCGCGTCCGCGTCGGCGAGCCGCTGCGGCACGCCTATGGCGATGCCGAGGTCGAGGGGCTCGACATTTTTCGCACCGATCGCGCCGGAGCGCCGGTCTTTGTCTTTATCCATGGCGGCGCCTGGCGGGCGGGAACGGCGAGCCAGTATTCCGCACCGGCGGAGATGTTCGTCCGCGCCGGGGCGCATTACGTCGTGCCGGATTTCTCCTGGGTGCAGGATCGCGGCGGCGACCTGTTGCCGATCGCCGAGCAGATCCGCCGTGCGGTCGCCTGGGTCTACAAGAACGCCGAGAGCTTTGGCGGCGACCCGGCACGGCTCTATCTTGGCGGCCATTCCTCGGGCGCGCACCTGGCCGCGGTGGCGCTGACCACCGACTGGCAGGGCGACTACAGCCTGCCGGCCGACATCATCAAGGGCGGGATGTGCTCGAGCGGCATGTACGAACTGGCGCCGGTGCGGCTCTCCCACCGCTCGTCCTATGTTCGCTTCACCGACGACATGGTCGAGGGATTGAGTCCGATCCGCCATCTCGACCTTTTGTCGGCGCCGCTGATCGTCTCCTACGGCACCTATGAGACGCCCGAGTTCCAGCGTCAGGCGCGCGACTTCGCCGCCGCGGTTCGCGCTGCCGGCAAGCCGGTCGAGCTGCTGGTCGGGGAGAATTTCTGCCACATGGAAACACCGGAAACGCTGTGCAACCCCTACGGCCTGCTCGGCGCCGCGGCATTAGAGATGATGGGGCTGGCGTGAGGCTCGGGAAGCCAATCCTCGCGCTCGTGCTGGCGTCGGTTCCGGCTGCCGCCGAGCCCGTTGCCCAGCATGCCGAGGCCAATGGGCTGGCGGTCGATTTTACCGTGATGACGCCGAACCTGATCGATATTCGCGGCTTTGTGGCCAAGGCGGCGCTGACCAACCTGACGGCGGAAACGCTGAAGATCGACGGGCGCGCCTTGGCGCCGGCAGCGCTGGCGCTCGAATTTCGCGGCCCCGACGGCGCGCGGGTGCTGCATTGCTCCCCGCCGGCCCCGCCCCCCGATGACGGCGTTGCCGGTCGGGTCGAGCTCCTGCCGAAGGAGACCGCTGAACTCAAATACGACGCGGCGATCTGCATCGCCCTGCGCCCCGGCCGTTACCAGGTGCGCCTGCACTACGCCAACAGCGAGGCGACCCACGGCGAATGGGTGGGTGATCTCACCACCGACTGGGCCACATTCGTCCTCAGATAGGGCTATTCATGCCACCGAGGGTCACCCGGCGAAGGCCGGCGCCCGCCTGTCCTCTTTCACCGATCGCTGACGGGGGTTCCGCTTGCCCGTGAGCCGCGACTGACGGGAGACCTCAATCGCGCAAGTCCTCGAAAAATTCCTTCACCCGGGCGAAGAAGCCTTCGCTTTCCGGGTTGGTCTTGCGGTTCTCGCCTTCCTTTTCGAACTCGCGCAGCAATTCCTGCTGGCGCTTGGTCAGGTTGACCGGGGTCTCGACCACCGCCTGCACGTACATGTCGCCGCGCAGCGGTGAGCGCAGCACCGTCATCCCCTTGCCCTTGAGGCGGAAGCGGTGCCCCGATTGCGTCCCGGCCGGGACCGTGACGCGAGTGCGGTTGCCCTCCACCGTCGGCACCTCGATCGCGCCGCCAAGCGCCGCAGTGGTAAACGGGATCGGCACCCGGCAATAGATGTTGGCGCCGTCGCGCTGGAACAGTGAATGCTGGCTGATGCTGATGAAAATGTAGAGGTCGCCGGCCTGGGCGCCGTGCAAGCCGACCTCGCCCTCGCCGGCGAGGCGGATGCGGGTGCCGTCTTCGACCCCCGGCGGGATGTTGACCGACAGCGTCTTCTCGCGCCGCACCCTTCCCTGCCCGCCGCAAGAACGGCATGGCTTCTCGATCACGGTGCCGGCACCCTGACAGGTCGGGCAGGTGCGCTCGATGGTGAAGAAGCCCTGCTGCGCACGGACCCGGCCGTGGCCCTGGCAAGTGCGGCAGGTCACCGGGCTCGACCCCGGCTCGGCGCCGCTGCCGCGGCAAGGCTCGCACTGGACGAAGGTGTTGACCCGGATCGTCGTCTGCTTGCCCTTGAACGCTTCCTCAATCGGGATTTCGAGGTTGTAGCGCAGATCGCTGCCGCTGCGCGCGCCGCCGGCGTCGCGGCGGCCGCCGCCCATCGCCCCGAACATCTCCTCGAAGATATCGGCAAACCCGCCGGAGAAGCCGCCAAAGCCGCCGGCCCCACCGGCACCGCCCTGTTCGAACGCGGCATGGCCAAAGCGGTCGTAGGCTGCCCGCTTCTGGTCGTCCTTGAGGATGTCGTATGCCTCGTTGACGTCCTTGAATTTCTGCTCGGCGGTCTTGTCCCCGGAATTGCGGTCGGGGTGATACTGCATCGCCAGCTTGCGGTAGGCGCGCTTGAGATCGTCGGCGCTCGCCGATTTGGCGACGCCCAGGGTGTCGTAATAGTCCTGCTTAGCCATGGTCGATCAAGGTTCGCTGCCTGGGTCGTACAGGTAGCATCACCCTTGGGCTTTTGCCCAAGGGTGAGCCAGGATCATGCCTTCATACACTGAAGGCTCACCTAAGCCGAGCCGCGCTTCTTGTCGTCGACTTCCTCGAAATCGGCATCGACCACCTTGTCGTCGTGCCCGGGGTGCGGGCCGCCCGGTCCGCCACCGGGGCCGCCCTGCGGGCCCGCGCCGCCGCCGGCTTCCTGTTGCGCCTTGTACATCGACTCGCCGAACTTCATCGCGACTTGGGCCAAAGCCTCGGTCTTGGCCTTGATCTGCTCGACATTGTCGCTGCCGACCACGTCCTTCAGCGCCTGGATCGCCTGCTGCACCGGCTCCTTCTCACTCGCCGGCACCTTTTCCCCGGCCTCGGCCAGCGTCTGCTCGGTCGTATGGATCAGCCCGTCGGCCTGGTTCTTGGCCTCGACCAGTTCGCGCCGCTTCTTGTCTTCCTCGGCGTGGGCCTCGGCGTCCTTGACCATCTTGTCGATGTCGGCATCGGAGAGACCGCCCGAGGCCTGGATGCGGATCTGCTGTTCCTTGCCGGTGGCCTTGTCCTTGGCCGACACCTGGACGATGCCGTTGGCGTCGATGTCGAAGGTGACCTCGATCTGCGGCATGCCGCGGCGCGCCGGCGGGATGCCCACCAGGTCGAACTGGCCGAGCGGCTTGTTGTCCGCGGCCATCTCGCGCTCGCCCTGGAAGACGCGAATCGTTACCGCGGTCTGGTTGTCCTCGGCGGTCGAGAAGGTCTGCGACTTCTTGGTCGGGATCGTCGTGTTGCGGTCGATGAGGCGGGTGAACACCCCGCCCAGCGTCTCGATGCCGAGCGACAGCGGGGTCACGTCCAGCAGCAGGACATCCTTGACCTCACCCTGCAGCACGCCGGCCTGGATCGCCGCGCCGATGGCGACGACTTCGTCAGGATTGACGCTGCGGTTCGGCTCCCTGCCAAAGAACTGCTTCACCGTTTCGATGACCTTGGGCATGCGGGTCATGCCGCCGACGAGGATGACCTCGTCGATTTCCGACGCCTTGAGCCCTGCATCCTTCAGCGCGTTGCGGCACGGGCCGATCGTGCGCTGGATCAGATCGTCGACCAGCGCTTCGAGCTTGGCGCGCCCCAACTTGATGTTGAGGTGCTTCGGCCCGTTCTGGTCGGCGGTGATGAACGGCAGGTTGACCTCGGTCTGTGCCGAGGACGACAGCTCGACCTTGGCCTTTTCGGCCGCCTCCTTGAGGCGCTGCAACGCCAATTTGTCGTTGCGCAGGTCGATGCCCTGCTCCTTTTTGAACTCTTCGGCGAGATAGTCGATGATCTTCTTGTCGAAATCCTCGCCGCCGAGGAACGTGTCGCCGTTGGTCGATTTGACCTCGAAGACGCCGTCGCCGATTTCGAGCACCGAGATGTCGAAGGTGCCGCCGCCGAGGTCGTAGACCGCGATCGTGCCGCTGCCCTTGCGCTCCATGCCGTAGGCCAGCGCCGCCGCGGTCGGCTCGTTGATGATGCGCAGCACGTCGAGCCCGGCGATCTTGCCGGCGTCCTTGGTCGCCTGGCGCTGCGAATCGTTGAAGTATGCCGGAACGGTGATGACCGCCTGGGTCACGGTCTCGCCGAGATAGGCCTCGGCGGTCTCCTTCATCTTCTGCAGGATGAAGGCGCTGATCTGCGAGGGCGCGTACTTCTTGCCGCGGCTCTGGACCCAGGCGTCGCCGTTATCGCCCGAGATGATCGAATAGGGAACGAGGTCGATGTCCTTCGACACCATCGGGTCGGTGAAACGCCGGCCGACGAGGCGCTTGATCGCGAAAAACGTGCTTTCGGGGTTGGTGACCGCCTGACGCTTGGCCGACTGGCCGACGAGGCGCTCGCCCGACTCGGTGAATGCGACCATCGACGGCGTGGTTCGTGCGCCCTCGCTGTTCTCGATGACCTTGGCGGTCTTGCCCTCCATGACGGCGACGCAGGAGTTGGTCGTGCCGAGATCGATACCGATAACCTTGCTCATGGAAACCTCATGTCAAAAGCAGAACCAGACGGCCCGGAGAGGCGCCGGCCCGGTCCCCCGGGAAATGACAGGTCAGCCATAGCCTGGCTGATGCGAGAGATATATGTAGGCAGGCGGGCGGGCACAACCGTTGCCGACCCACGGAAAACGCAACGTTCGACAGATTAGAGCATCTCGCGTGATCGTTTCGGCAAGCTATCGCACCGACATCCCTGCGTTTTATGCGCGCTGGTTCATGGCGCGGCTTGCCGCCGGGTACGCGCGCGTGGCCAATCCCTATGGCGGCGGGGCGTACGAGGTGTCGCTGCGGCCGAGCGAAGTCGACGGCTTCGTGCTGTGGACCCGCAATATGCGGCCGCTCTTGCCGACGCTCGACCGGGTGCGCGAGGTGGCGCCGTTCAGCGTGCAGTTCACCGTCACCGGCTATCCGCGGTCGCTCGAAAGCTCGGTGATTGCGACCAATGACGCGGTCGAACAGCTGCGCGAGCTGCGCCACCGGTTCGGACCGCGGGTGGCGGTGTGGCGCTACGACCCGATCGTTATCACCTCCGAGCTCGATGCCGCGGCGCATGCGCGCGGGTTTGGCGCGCTGGCGACGGCGCTCGCCGGCGCGGTCGATGAGGTTGTGCTGTCCTTCGTCAACCCGTACCGCAAGACCCGCCGCAACCTCGACCGCGCCGCCCGGCGTCACGGCTTTGCCTGGCGCGATCCACCGGCCGAGGAAAAACAGGCCCTGCTCGCCAGCCTCGCCGCGATCGCCGCCGATGCCGGGATAACGGCGACGCTGTGCACGCAGCCCGAGCTGCTGGCGCCGGGGCTGGGCGAGGCGAGCTGCATCGATGCCGGGCGGCTGTCCGATGTCGCGGGGCGCGCCATCGCGGTGCGCGAAAACGGCAACCGGCCGGGCTGCCGCTGCGCCCTGTCGCGCGACATCGGCGCCTACGACACCTGCCCGCATGGCTGCGTCTATTGTTATGCGGTCGCCGACCGCGACCGCGCCGTCGCCCGCCACCGGGCGCATGACCCGGACGCGGAAAGCCTGGGCGACATGGCGGTCCCGCCCGCCGCCGGCGAAAGGCCCGCGGCCCGGCCTCAGCCGCTTGGCGCGCGACGGTAGTGATAGCGGTAGAGTTCGGTGGTCAACCCGATCGAGTGGTAGAGCGGCACCGCCGGCGCGTTGTCGGCCTGGACCTGCAGGCAGGCGCCGGGCGCGCCCTCCGCCTTGGCCCAGGCGGCGAGAGCGGCGAGTAGCCGGCGCGAGTATCCCCGTCGCCGCCGCGTCCGGTCGGTGACCACCGACTCGTAGCAAAGGAGGCCATGCTGCATGAGCCCGTAGGCCAGCGCGACCGGCGCGTCGTCATCCGCCAGGAGGGCAAAGCGGCCGGGCAGGGCGATGCGCTCGACGATCCGGCGATAGGTCCGCGCCTGCGCCGGACTGTGCCCTTGCAGAATCGCCATCGCCGCGCACCAGCGCGGGGTCGGACGCGTGAGCAGCGTCACCTGCGGGTCGGACGCGGCCGGCACGCCGGCGATATCGCCATAAAGGGTGAGCGTCTCGCCCTCCGCGGCATAGCCGCGCGCCGCGAGCCTGGCGTCGAATTCGGGATCGAGCAGCGAGACGATACGGAACAGGGGCGGCAGCCCGTGCCGGGGGTAATGACCCTCGCAGGCGGCGATCAGCGCATCGCTGCCGCGGCTGCCCTGGCTTAGCGGATTGGCCGAGTTCGCCCGCCGCGACACCCCGCCGCCAAAGCGCAGTATCCAACCGTCGAGGTAAATTTCGCGCAGCGCCGGCCAGGCGTTGAGCTCGATCTCCTCGACCTGCCAGGCCAGCGACAGGGCCGCCTCATTGTCCGGACGATTCGTGGCGAGGCAGGCCATGCCGATCCTGTCTCGGTCTAAATTTTGCGCTCACCGTCCATACATCAATGACCAGCGCGCTCAAGCCCCGTCATCCGCGCCTTCGGCGGCGGCATTGCCTTTGGCGACGCCGACCATCGCCGGGCGCAGGAGGCGCTCGTGCAGCAGATAGCCCGGCTGCAGCACCTCGACCACGGTGCCGGCGGGGCGGCCGGTATTTTCGGCCTCGAACACCGCCTGGTGGAAATTGTGATCGAAGCGCTCGCCCAGCGCGTCGATGCGCTTGAGGCCGTTGCGCTCGAACACTGCGAGCAACTCCCGTTCCGTCGCGGCCACCCCGGCCAAGAGGTTCTTGGTGCGATCGTCCTTGGCTTCGGCTTCGGGCAGGCTGTCGAGCGCGCGGCGCAGATTGTCGGCGACCGACAACAAATCGCGGGCAAAGCCCGAGACCGCATATTTCTCCCCATCGACGCGTTCGCGCTGGGCGCGGCGGCGTACGTTCTCGACCTCGGCGAGCGCGCGCAGCAGCTTGTCCTGCCCCTCGGCCAGTTCAGCCTCGAGAGCGGCGATGCGTTCTTCCGGGCTCGCCGGAGCGGCTTCCGCCTCCGGCGCGGCGCCCGGGCCGTTGCCAAAATCGTTGGCGGCTGTTTCTTCTCTGTCGTCACTCATGCGTTCTATCCAATCAAACGGCCGATCAGCTTTGCGGTGTAGTCCACCATCGGAATGATGCGGGCATAGTTGATGCGCGTCGGGCCGATCACGCCGATCGCCCCGACGATCTCCTCGCGGCTGTTCTGGTAAGGCGCGATGATCATGGAGCAGCCGGCAAGGCCAAACAGATGGCTTTGCGCGCCGATGAAGATCTGCACCCCGTCACCGCTTTTGCTGGCGTCGAGCAAACGCAGCATCGTCTCGCGAGTTTCCAGCATCTCGAACAGGGCGCGCAGCCGCTCGAGGTCGGCCACCACGGTGACATCGTCGAGCAGATTGGCCTGGCCGCGCACGATCAGCGCGCGCTCGCCGTCGCCGCCGGCCCAGCTGGCGAGACCGGTGGCGACCACCCGGCCGGTCAACTCGTCGAGCTGCGCCTTGTTCGAGGCGATCTCGCCTTCGATCTCGGTGCGCGCCTCCTCGATGGTGCGGCCCACCAGCCGCGCGTTGAGGTAATTGGTGGCGCTGATCAGGGCCGAGGGCGGCAGGCCGAGCGGCACCTCGATGACCCGGTTCTCCACGAGCCCTTCTTCGGTCACCAGCACGACGAGCGCACGCCCGGGACTGAGCGGCACGAATTCAAGGTGCTTCAGCGGCCGATCCTGTTTCGGCACGACGACAAGCCCGGCGCACCGCGACAGGCCGGACAATGCCGACGTCGCCTCTTCGAGCGCCTGGGGCAGGCTCTTGCCGCGCGCCGCGCACATGCTTTCGATGCTGTGGCGCTCCTCCTCGGCGAGGTTGCCGACTTCGAGCAGGCCATCGACAAAAAAGCGCAACCCCGCCTCGGTCGGCAGCCTTCCGGCCGAGGTGTGCGGGGAGTAGAGCAGCCCGGCCTCTTCCAGGTCGGCCATGACGTTGCGGATCGTCGCCGGCGACAGGCTGTCGGTGAGCAGACGCGACAGCGTCCGCGAGCCGATCGGCTCGCCGGTCTGGACGTAGCCGTCGACGATCATGCGAAAAATCTCGCGGCTGCGTGCGTTTAATTCGCTGATCGGTGAAGGTATCGGTTGTCTCATACGCCTGTGCTGCGCTCTCGGCCGGCAACGCCGCCGTGCGCGAAAATCTAGGAACCCGATCGGATAGCGTCAACTCGCGCCCGGGCACCTTATCCCGCAACTTACAGGAAGAGCGCGCTCAATAGGTTCTTTTGAATACGGCCTCGTAGGTTTGCCCCTCCGGGGCGGTGAGCCGCCCGGCCAGATCGGCATAGAACGGCTTGAATGCGTACTGGGTGCCGTCATTGTTCTGAAAGCGCAGCTCGCCGTCACGGATGATTCCGGTGCCGCGCAGCACGCCGCCCGGGTTGCGATTGCCGGGGATGCGACCGCCTGGGGTGCGACTGACGGGGCCAATCGGACCAAAGGCATAAGTGACCGTGGCGGTGCCGTCCTCGGTCACGCTCTCGACGATCAGCGCGGCACAGAGCTGCGGCGTCCACGCCGCATCGCTCCAGATGCCGAGAAACTGGCGGTAATTTTCCGGAACCGAGGCCGGGTGGGCGACCTGAAAGGTGACATTCTGATCGCAAAAGACGCGGCCGGGCGATGGCGAGGCGGCCGGGGCCTGGGAGGGTGCGGCCTGGTCCGCGGGTGGCGGCGTCAACGGCAATTGCTGCCCCTCGCCAGGCGAAGGCGATCCCAATTCGTCGGGGGATGGCGGCAGCAGCGGCACCGGCTGCTGCGCCGCGGCTGTTGCACTCATCAGCAAGAGGATGGCTGGAACGGCAATTCGGACCATGCGACGCCTGTCTCTGCGCGGCCACATCGTCACTCCCGCGAGAATGGGTCCCTGGGCGAGCGGCGTGGCCTTTGCCCTGAATTTCCCCCGGGCTTGCCCGAGGGATCGCGAGAGACGATGGGGTGCCTATTACCCAATCAAAGCGGCTTCTTTAAGACAAATCCACCGGTTGGGCCTGGCGCGGTCTCGACCCAGCCGGCGGCGCGGTAATGCCGCCCGGCGCTGCCGCCGGCGGCAATGCCGAGAGTCGCGGCGAGGCAGCCGGCGTTTTTCAGCACCGCGCAGGCGGCATCGAGCAGCGCGCGGCCAACGCCCTTGCCACGATGGCGGGGATCGACAAGCAGGGCGCGGATCGCACCGTCATCTTCGGAGACCGCGGCAAACCCGACGGCCCGGCCGTCGTCGTCCCACACCGAAACGGCGCCGGCGGCGATCAGTTCTGCCAGATAATCCGCCGCGATCAGCGCCGGGTCGGACAGCGCATCGGCGCCGCTCGCATCGCGGATCGCGAGGAGATTCGGCAGGTCGGCGGGAACCGCCGGCCGCAGCATCAGCCGATCTTGAGCTCGCGCAGCTGCTTTACGTCGGCGCGCCCGGCCGAGAGGATGTAGGCAATATCCGATCCGCCGGTCAGATAGCGCATGCCGAGATTGATCAGCCAGGTCTGAAATTCGAAATCCTGGCGCACGCCGCCCACCCCCATCTGCTTGCCGTGGCGCCGCGCCGCGCCGGCGACCTTTTCGAAGGCGGCGCGCATCCGCTCGGAGCTGTATTGGCCGGGTATGCCCATCTCGGTCGACAGGTCGGATGCGCCGATATGCAGCACGTCGATACCGTCGACCGCGGCGATCTCCTCGGCGTTCTCGACCGCTTCCGGCGTCTCGATCATCGCCATCAGCAGGGTTTCCTGGTTGATGATCTTGCACACCTCGGCCTGCGGGATGGCGGCATAGCCCAGTTGCGGCCCGCTGCCGAAGGCCGAACGATGGCCCTTCGGCGCGTAGAGGCAGGCCTCGACGATGGCCTTGGCCTCCTTCGCGTTCTGGATGTGCGGCACCATCACCCCCTGCGCACCGCTGTCGAGGATGCGGGTCGCGTCGTGCGGGTCGTGCGAGGTGACCCGGGCGATCGGGGTGATCCCCATGCCGAGCGCCGCAACACACACCCCGGCCGCGGTCTCGAGCGAGGTCGGGTTGTGCTCAAGGTCGATATAGACCGCGTCGAAGCCGCAGGCCGCGGCGATCATCGCGATGTTCGGCGTGCGCAGCTGGTTCACCCCCATGCACAGCACCAGCCGATTGTTCTTCAGCATCCGTTTGGCGTGGTTTTCGCGGATTTGCGTGGGCATGACGGGCTCCTTCCCGAAACGGTCACGGTTGCGCACTAGCATCCCGCCCTTCGCTCCGGGGTGCAAGGACCGGCGCAACCTTCCTATATTAGACTCATGCCAAACAACAATTATCCACAGCCGCTTTCCGGCCTCAACGTCCCGCGCTTTGGCGAGGTGGCGACATTCATGCGCCTGCCGATCGAGCGCGACCCGGCGAAACTCGACATCGCCCTCGTCGGCGTGCCGTGGGACGGCGGCACGACGATGCGCCCGGGCGCCCGCCACGGCCCGCGCGAAATCCGCAACATGTCGACCCTGATGCGGCGAGTGCACCATGTCAGCAAGGTCGCGCCCTATGAATTGTGCCGGGTCGGCGACCACGGCGACACCCCAGTCAACCCGATCGACCTGCAGGACTCGCTGAAGCGGATCGAAGGGTTTTTCACCGCCCTGCACCGGGCGGGCGCAACGCCGCTGGCGGCCGGTGGGGATCACCTGGTGACGCTGCCGATTCTGCGCGCGATCGCCAGGGACGGGCCGGTCGGCCTCGTCCATTTCGATGCACATTCCGACACCGGCGACAGCTATTTCGGCAGCGAGAAATACACTCACGGCACGCCGTTCCGCCGTGCGGTCGAGGAAGGGCTGCTCGATCCGAAGCGGATCATCCAGATCGGCATCCGCGGCTCGCTGTATGCGCCCGACGAGAAGGATTGGGCCGAAAGCGTCGGCATTCGCATCGTCCATATCGAGGAATTCTTCCGTCTCGGGGTCGAGGGAACCGTGGGCGAGGCACGCCGCGTGATCGGAGACGGCCCGGCCTATTTGAGCTTCGATGTCGACGGGCTCGATCCGGTATACGCGCCAGGCACCGGGACCCCGGAAATCGGCGGCTTCTCGACTGCCGAGGCTCAGCAGATGATCCGCGGCCTCGCCGGCCTCGACCTCATCGGCGGCGATGTCGTCGAGGTATCACCACCGTTCGATCCCTCGGGCAACACGGCCCTGGTCGGCGCGACGATGATGTTCGAGATCCTGTGCGTCCTCGCCCCGGCGGTGCGCCGGCGAAAGAAGGCGATTTAGGCACCGCTGGAATCGCGGCAAGGCCGCAATAATCAACACTGAGACAGTGAGGCGATGAGATGGGGCGTCGCTCGACCCTCACTGCCTCACTGTCTCATTGTGATTTTTATGGGCGCTGCGCGCGCAATAGTGGCGGCAAGGTGTAGCCACCTTGGCGGCGGGCGGGTTCGCCGCTACGCTCCCTGCAATGCCAGATGGTGCAGGGGAGAGACGCCATGGCCAACGATGTGCTGACCGCGACAGGTCGATCGGTAGCTGGGGCGCCGGTTGTCGAGATTTCCTCCGGCAAGGTTCGCGGCGCGGAGAGCGGCGGCATCCAGGCGTTCAAGGGCATTCCCTATGCCGCGCCGACCGGCGGCAAGAACCGCTTTCTGCCACCGCCTGCGGTGACCCCGTGGGCGGGCATCCGCGACGCGCTCGCCTATCACGGACAGGCGCCGCAATCGCCCGCGCGGGTAAAGCGCCGGTCTGAGATGGACAACATCCTCGGCCCCGCCGACGACACGCCGGAGGTCGAGGACTGCCTGACCCTCAATGTCTGGACCCTCGGCCTCACCGGGAAACGTCCGGTGATGGTGTGGTTGCATGGCGGCGCCTTCGCCTACGGCTCGGGCAACCGCGCGGTCACCGACGGCGCCAACCTGGCGCGGCGCGGCGACGTCGTGGTGGTCAGCGTCAACCACCGGCTCAACATTTGCGGTTATTTGCACCTCGCCGATATCGGCGGCGAGCGGTTTGCCCGATCGGGCAACGCCGGGTCGCACGACATGGTCGCAGCGCTGGAATGGGTGCGCGACAACATCGCCGCGTTCGGCGGCGATCCCGGCAATGTCACCATCTTTGGCGAGTCGGGCGGCGGCGGCAAGGTCAGCGCGCTCCTGGTGATGCCGGCCGCCAAGGGGCTGTTCCACCGTGCGGTGATCCAGTCGGGCGCGGCGGTGCGCTTCACCACGCGCGAGCGCGCCAATGCGCTCGCGGAGTCGGTGATGAAGCATCTCGGCGTGAGCGATGCGGCCAAATTGCAGGACGTGCCGCTCGGCAAGCTTTTGGGCGCGATCGTGCCGGCCTCGCGCGCCGCCGGGCCGCGACCCTATCCGCTGCTCGACCGCTATGATTTCGGCCCGGTGGTCGACGGCAGCGTCGTGCCGCAGCATCCGGCCGAGCCGACGACCTCGCCGCTCGGCGACGACGTCCCGCTGATGATCGGCGGCACCAGCCAGGAGGCGAGCCTGTTCCTCGACGACGATGCGGTGTGGCACCGCACCCTGAGCGAGGCCGAGTTGCGCGAGCGGGTCGCCGCCGTGGCCGGCCCCGATACCGACGCGGCGCTGGCGCTTTATCGCGAGCGGCTGCCGGGAGCGGGCCCGGCCGACCGGCTGATCGCGGCGCTGACCGGCTCGAATTTCACCGTGCGCACCCAGCTTTACGCCGAGCGGCGGGCAGCAAGAACGCAGGGCAAGACAGTCGAGGGCCAGACAGCGGCTCCGGTCTATCACTATTCGCTGGAGTGGGCTTCGCCGTTCGCCGGCGGCCGCATGGGCGCTCACCACGCGATGGACCTGCCGTTCGTTTTCGACACCACCGAGGTGCCGCTATCGACCAAGGACGCCGACGGTGCGCCGGAACTGGCGGCGGCGATGTCGGCGAGTTGGGCCGCCTTTGCCCGCACCGGCAAACCGGACAACGCCGCGATCCCGCCCTGGCCGGCTTACACGCCGGCCGAGCGCGCGACGATGGTGTTCGACCGCCGCTGCCGGGTGGTGAACGACCCCGGCCGCGAAGCGCGGCTTTTGTGGAGCCGCGTCGCGACCAGGCCATAGCCGTCGTTGCGAGCGCAGCAATCCCGAGCCGGGTGCGCATCCCGGTTCGAGATTGCCGCGGCGCGCTGCGCGCTCCTCGCAATGACGCTACGTCATCGCGCCCGGAACTGGGTCTTGCCGAAATAGTTCTCGCGCTCGGCATCGGTGATCTGGCCGCGGCGCTGATGCTCGGCGAGCACCGCGACCCCGCGCTGTACCGCCGGGCGGGCGGCGACCGCGTCGTGCCAGCGCTTGACGTGCGGGTAATCGTTGAGGTCGATGTTGCGCCGCTCGGCCCCGCGGATCCACGGGAAGGTGATGATGTCGGCCATCGAGTACTCGGTGCCCGCGAGCCATTCGACTTCTTCGAGCCGATGGTTCAGCACCCGGTGCAGCCGCGCCACCTCGCTGGTATAGCGCTCGATCGCGTAGGGGATCTTTTCCTTGGCGTAGGCGGCGAAGTGGTTCCACTGGCCGAACATCGGCCCGATCCCGCCCATCTGGAACATCATCCATTCGAGGCATTTATATCGGCCGATCGGGTCTTTCGGGATCAGCTTGCCGCCGGTCTTTTCCGACAGGTAGATCATGATCGCCGCCGACTCGAAGAGGGTGAACGGCTTGCCGCCGGGCCCGTCGCTATCCACGATCGCCGGGATGCGGTGATTCGGAGTGATCTTGAGGAATTCCGGCTTGAACTGGTCGCCGGCGCCGATATTGACCGGGATGATCTTGTATTCGAGCCCGAGTTCTTCCAATGCGATATGCACCTTGTGGCCGTTGGGGGTCGGCCAGGACCAGACTTCGAGCATGAGGGTTTCTCCGCTTGGATGACTGATAATTCACGATGTCATCGTGGGCACCGCGACGCAATCGCCAGCGCAGCGCTATGGTTGGATGGTCAGATAGCTTGACCAACAGCACCCCCGAAGTCATATCTTTGAGATGACGGTCCCGGTGTCCCGGTGATCTGGTAGCGGATCAATCCGGCCGGTCGTGCTCGGCGAGGCGGCGCAGCCAGCCTTCGCCGGCGCCATAGCGCAGCCACTCGTCAAGG
>DASQGR010000003.1:0-4095 GCA_035632515.1 Allostellaceae bacterium
ACCCGGCCGAGGCCCTTTTCGGCCGCCGCGAGGTGTGGCTGCAGGAGGCCGGTGCATTCGTTTCCTGCCGGCTTTACGATCGCGATCGCCTCGCCGCGGGCAACCGCATCGAAGGGCCCGCGATCGTCGAGCAGATGGACGCGACGACGGTGATCGTGCCGGGCGCCGTCGCCACCGTCGACCCGTACCTCAACCTGATGCTGGAGCTGCCGTGAGCCTTGTTTCGCCGAACCGCCCAGGCAACCGTATCGACCCGATCACGGTCGAGGTCATCGGCAGCGCGCTGTCGTCGATCGTCGAGGAGATGGGCGAGGCGCTGGTGCGCGCCAGCTATTCGACCAACATCAAGGAGCGCCGCGACTGCTCGACTGCGCTGTTTGACACAAGCGGCACCACCTTGTGCCAGGCCGAGCACATCCCGATGCATCTCGGCAGCTTTATCGGCATCATCCCGGAGATCCTCAAACGCCATCCGGTCGAGGCGATGCGCCCCGGCGACGTCTTTATCGGCAACGACGCCTATGCCGGCGGCGGCACCCACCTGCCCGATATCGTTTTGGGCGAGCCAATCTTTGTCGACGGCCGGATCGTCGCCTGGGCGGTCAATACCGCGCACCACGCCGATTTCGCCGATCGCGGCCACGCCCACATCTACCAGGAAGGGTTGCGCATCCCGCCGATCCGGCTTTACCGGGCCGGCGAGTTGCAGGCCGACGTGCAGGAATTGATCCTGCTGAATTGTCAGGTCCCGCGCGAGCGGTTATCCGACCTGCGGGCGCAGATGGCGGCGAACCGGCTGGGCGTGCAGCGCGTGCAGGCGCTGTGCGACAAATACGGCACCGGCACCGTTCTCGCGGTCGGCGAGGCGTTGCAGGACTACGCCGAGCGCAAGATGCGGGCCGGCATCGCGGCGCTGCCCGACGGGGTCTACCGCTTCGCCGACACCTACGACAATCCCGAGCTCGGCCGCACGCTCGATGTGTCGGTCGAGGTCACCATCGCCGGCGACGAGATGCGGCGGCACTTCGACAGCCCGCCGCAGGTTCGCGCCGGCCTCAACATGATCTACACGGCGCTGCTGTCGAGCGTCTATTACGCGGTGAAGGCGGTGGTCGATCCGACCATCCTGCCCAATTCGGGGCTTGCCCGCCCGATCACCGTCACCGCGCCGCTCGGCACGGTGATGAACGCGACGCACCCCGCGGCGGTCAACGGCCGCACCAGCACCTGCCAGCGCGCCGCCGACCTGGTGCTGGGCGCCTTGGCGCAGGCGGCGCCGGAGCGGGTCATCGCCGCCGGCAACGGCTCCTGCGCGACGGCAAGCTTCAGCGGCATCGACCCTGTGGACGGGCATCTATGGGTTTACCTCGAAACCATCGGCGGTGGCTCGGGCGCGCGCGCCGGCAAGGATGGGCTCGACGGGGTTCATGTGCACATGACCAACACCTCCAACCTGCCGGTCGAGGCGCTGGAGATCGAGTATCCGCTGACCGTCCTGCGCTACGAGCTGGTCGACGGCTCGGGCGGGGCCGGCCGGTTCCGCGGCGGCATGGGATTGCGGCGGGTCTACCGCGCCGAGGCGGAATGCCACCTGCGGCTTGACGGCTCGCGCTTCCTGACGCCGCCCTGGGGGCTTGACGGCGGGCAGCCCGGCGGCCGCGCCGCGTTCAGCCTCGGCGACGGCGTGGCGCCGTTCGTCGCGGGAAGCGGCGTCCTGCAAGCCGGCGAAACGGTCGAAATCGTCACCCCCGGCGCCGGCGGTTATGGCCCGCCCTCCGCTCGCGATCCCGCTTTGGTCGAACGCGACCTCGCGGATCGGCGCATTGGCGGGTCCGCTGCACACGGCACGGTCAGACCCGCCGCGGGCTGACGATCCAGGCCAGGGCGAGGATGGCGAGCGCCACGGCGCCGGGGATGACCGCGAACCAGAGGCTGACCACCGCCAGCGCACCGGCACCGGACCAGGTGATCGACGACAGCGCCTCGGCAAAGGTGGCGATGCGCGACGAGACGTGTCGCCGCCGGAACAGGCTGCGCCTCACCTGGGCGCGGTACCAGAATTGGATCATCGTCGCCGACGCGGCGGCGAGCGCGATGCCGATACCGGCGATAAGCCCCGGCATCGGATCGACCATTGCAAGCACGACGACGAAGGGCCCGAATACCAGCGCAATTCCGCCCAGCACCGCCTCGGTCTTGGCGCGCCAGACCCGGGCCGTCGTCACCGGCGCCGAGGCGATCAGGTCCGGCGCGTCCTCGCCGGAGATGGCGAGCCAGGCGAGGCCTCCCGCCAACTGCCCCGCCCCCATGATCAGTACCGGAACCAGCAGCGCCAGCCCGTGGCCGTCGCCGTAAAAACTCTGCCACAACAGCAGGAAAGGCGGCAGCAGATAGAGCAGCTGCATCAGGCTTTGCGACATCAGCCACGGATCGCGCCGCAGCAGCACCCATTCCTTGCGCCGCAACGCCTGCGCCGGCGACGCCGGGCTAAAGCCGGAAGCGCGGCTTCGCCGGGCCGGGCTTGAGGAAATGCCGGCGGCGGCCAGAGCAAGCTCGCCAAAGCGCGGCGCGCAAAAGCGGATCGCGCCGCCCAGCATCATCGCTCCACAGGCGCAAACGACCGCCAGCGCCAGCCCGTCGCCCGTCGCCGCATAGGCTGGCAACCACACGACACTGGCGCTATCCGGCGCATGATCGACCACCGCGCTCGACTGGAGGAAGGCGATGCGAGACACGGTGCCGAGCGAAAGTATCGCGACGAACTGCACACCGATCACAAAGCTCGCGCCGATCACCGCGGCCACGATCTGCGCGACGAGCCGCGTCCGCTTTGGGCCGATGGCGCGGAACAGCAGCATCGTGAGCACTACCGAGATCGCTACCGCGGCCATCGCCAAAGCCGCCACGACAGCGTAGGCGGCAAGCCAATGCGCGCCGCCGCGCCAGGCGAGAACGTCGATGACCGGCACCGCCAGCGTCAGCGACATCGCCGCGACGGTCGCCGCCATCGCACCGATGCGTACGGCGAACAGCCGCGCCGCCGCGACCGGCGACGACAGGATCAGATCGAGATCGCCGCGGGCGTAAAAGGCGCGCGTCACCGCCTCCATCGCCTGCGACAGCATCAGTGACCCATACAGCGCCAGGGTGCCGCCGATCATCACCAGCATCCGCTTGTCGGGCGGCGAGGCGAGGCCCTGCGACCGCGCGAGCGTCAGGTAGGCGAGCCCATGCATCGACAAGACAAACACGATCAGCCCGAGCGCCACGGTATACCCGCGGCGGCGCCGGCCCCCGGACAACAGCCACGACCAGTCGCGCCACGCCAGCCGGATTTCGTGCCCGGCAAACCAGGCGACCGAGCCGGCCGCGGTCATGCGGCGATGGCCCCCTCTTCCGCGTCGGTCTCGACAAGGGCCAAAAACGTGTCCTCGAGCGTCGCCCCTGTGGCGCCGGCCTGGCGCCGCAGATCCTCCAGGGTCCCTTCCGCGACGAGCCTCCCGCGGGACATCACGCCGATGCGATCGGCCATGCGTTCGGCCACTTCCAGTATGTGAGTGGTCATAACCACCGAGCAGCCGGCGCTCACGCGCTCGCGCAGGACATTCTTGACCAGGCGCGCCGAGGCGGCGTCGAGCCCGGTGAACGGCTCGTCCAGAACAATCAGCCGCGGCTCGTGCACCAGCGCGCCGGCCAGCGCCACCTTCTGGCGCGTACCCTTGGACAGCGCCTCGCAGCGCTCGTCGGCATGGCGCGTCAGACCAAGCCAGCCGATCAGGTCCCGCGCCCTTGCGGCGGCAACGGCACCCTCGACGCCCCATAGCCCGGCGACAAAGAAAAGATATTCCAGCGGCGTCAGGCGGTCATAGATCATCGGCTCGTCGGAGAGCCAGGCCATGATCTGCTTCGCCGCGACCGGATCGGCCAGCACATCGATGCCAAAGACCGCGATCGATCCGCGATCCGGCCTCAATAGCCCCGTCGCCATCCGCAGCGTCGTGGTCTTGCCGGCGCCGTTGGGGCCGAGCAGCGCATAGAATTCGCCGGCACGAATCTCGAGGTCGAGCGCGTCGACCGCCAGGCGGTCAAAACGCT
>DASQGR010000004.1:0-17313 GCA_035632515.1 Allostellaceae bacterium
CCGGCCCGACCTTGGCCGCCGCGACCGGCATCCTGCGGCCGTGCAGCAAGCGAAGCAACGCGGCGGTGATCAGCGTTTTGCCGCTGCCCGAGGCGGGGGCGGCGAGGATCAGCCCGACACCGCTCACGTTTTGCCGTACCAGTCGAGCGTGTCGTGCAGGCGCGCGACCTCGCCGACGACGATAATTGCCGGCCCTTCGACATCCTTGGCGGCGGCCGCTGCCTGCCCCAGCGTCGTCATCACCACGCGCTGCGCCGCGGTCGTGGCCTTGCTGATGATGGCCATCGGCTCGCCGGCGGGGCGGCCGGCGCCGATCAGCCGCGCGGCGATGTCGTCGAGATGGCGCAGCGCCATGTACAGCACGATGACTGGCGAGCCCCGCGCCAAGGCTGCCCAGTCGGGGGCGCTGTCCTCCTCGCCGGGGACCGCGCCGTCGCTGTTGTGCCCGGTGATCAGGGTCACGGCGGAGTTGATCCCGCGATGCGTCAGCGGGATGCCGGCATAGGCGAGCCCGCCGATCGCCGCGGTGATGCCCGGCACGATGCGGAACGGAACGCCGGCCTCGGCCAGCGCCAGCGCTTCCTCGCCGCCGCGGCCGAAGACGCAGGGATCGCCGCCCTTCAATCGCAGCACCCGCCTTCCGGCGCGAGCGAGGGCGACCAGCCGCGCCGAGATGTCGGGCTGGCGCGGCGCCGGCCTTCCGCCGCGCTTGCCGGCATCCTCCAGCGCCGCGGCGGGGTTGGCCAGGGCAAGGACGCGGGGGTCGACCAGCGCGTCGTAGACGATCGCGTCGGCCTGCCCGAGCGCATGCAAGGCCAGCACCGAGAGCAGCCCCGGATCGCCCGGCCCGGCGCCGACCAGCCAGACGCTGCCGGGCTGCAGGTCGGGGAGCTGCAGGCGTGCGCTATCGATCAAAGCGAACCACTCCAAGCCGTTGCACCGAAAGGTAGTCAGCCGCGGCGGTTTTGCTAAGATCGCACCATGGCACGCCAGGAAGCCAGCCCGCTGCGTCGCGGATGGACCACCGGCGCGTGCGCTGCGGCGGCGGCGCGCGCTGCCTATGCCGCGCTGGTGACCGGCCAATTCCCCGATCCGGTGACGATCCGCCTGCCGCGCGGCCACAAGCCGAGCTTTGAGCTGGCGCTGGCCGAGCTTGCCGGGGGCCGGGCCCGCGCCGGCATTGTCAAGGATGCCGGCGACGACCCGGATGTGACCCACGGCGCGCTGGTCATTGCCGAAATCGCCTGGGCGGCGCCCGGGTCGGGGGTGGGTTTCGCCGCCAGCGAGGGGGTCGGCAGAGTGACCCGGCCGGGGCTTCAGCTCGCGGTCGGCGAGCCGGCGATCAACCCGGCGCCGCGGGCCATGATCCGCGAGGCGCTCGAGGATTTCGCCGAGGCGAACGGTGCGCCGCCGCCCGATGTGACCGTGACGGTGGCGATCCCCGGCGGCGAGCGCCTCGCCGAAAAGACGATGAATGCCCGGCTCGGCATTGTCGGCGGATTGTCGATCCTCGGCACCACCGGGATCGTCGTGCCGTACTCCTGCGCCTCTTGGGTGCATTCGATCCATCGCGGCATCGACATCGCCCGTGCCGCCGGGCTCGACCACATCGCCACCGCCACCGGCACCACGTCCGAGCGCGCCGTGCAGCAATTTTACGCGCTGCCCGACCACGCGCTGATCGACATGGGCGATTTCGTCGGCGGCACGCTCAAATATCTGCGCCGCCATCCGGTGGCGCGGCTGACCCTGGCCGGCGGCTTCGCCAAGATTGCCAAGCTCGCCGCCGGCCATCTCGACCTGCATTCGAGCAAGAGCCAGGTCGATCCGGCGATGCTCGTCGGCATCCTGCGAGCGGTTGGCGCCGACGCTGCCGCGCTTGCTGCCGCCGGCGGCGCGCAAAGCGCTGCCGCGGTGCTGGACGCCGCCGGGAAATGGCGCGCGCCGCTCGCCGAGGGGGTCGCCCGCCAGGCGCGCGAAGTGGCGTTGGCGACGCTCAGCGGAGCCACCGCCGTCGAGGTTGCGATTGTCGATCGCAGCGGCGATTTCCTCGCGCGAGTGGGCCTATGAACGCGACCCGGCTCCTGATCCTCGGCGGCACCGGCGAGGCGGCGCCGCTGGCGCGGGCGGCGCTGGCCCGCTTCGGCGACGCGATCGAGGTGACCACGGCGCTCGCCGGCCGCACCCGCCGGCCCGGGTCGATCCCCGGCCAGGTGCGGATCGGCGGGTTCGGCGGCGCGGCCGGGCTCGCGGAATATCTGCTCGATCAGCGCATCGACCGGGTGATCGACGCGACCCATCCCTTTGCCACCGAAATCTCGACCTCGGCGCGGCTCGCCTGCGACAAGATGCGGGTGCCGCGGCTGATCCTGGCGCGCCCGCCCTGGCGGCGCCACCCGCTCGATCGCTGGGTCGAGGTCGACAGCGTCGAGGCGGCGGCGCAGATCGTCGGCCGAGTCGGCCGGCGCGCGCTGCTGACGGTCGGCGCCAGCGAGGTCGCGGCGTTCGCGCCGGCAACCGGGGTGCGCTTTCTGGTCCGCATGATCGATCCGCCGCGCGCGCCGCTGCCGCTGCGTTATTGCGAGGTGGTGCTGGGCCGCGGCCCGTTCGCACTGACCGAAGAGCGCCACCTGATGCAGCGCCATGCGATCGACGTGCTGGTATGCAAGGCCAGCGGCGGTGCGGCGACCGAGGCCAAGCTCGTCGCGGCGCGCGAATTGAGCCTGCCCGTCATCATGGTGCGCCGACCGCCAGCCGAACGCGGGCTGTCGGTCGATACCGTCGAGGACGCGCTCGATTGGCTGGCCGGTCTCGACGAACGGCCGGAGGCGAGGAGGATGTCATGATGGCTCGGTGGTGCAGGTTGCTCGGCGTCGTTCTGGTGTCGCTGATCCTGGCGGCCCCGGCCGCCCGCGCCGATCTGAACCCGTTCAGCGCCTACTGGAACAATGTCGCTCGGGCGACGGAGAAGAACGATGTCGGCAAGGTGCAAACATTGCTCTCGAGCGGCAGCAGCCCGAACGATACCGACGAAAATGGCCGCACCGGGCTCCATATCGCCGCCACCAACGGCAACATTCAGATCGTCGCGATCCTGATCAAGGCCGGCGCCAAGATCGATCAGCGCGACAAGATCGGCGAAACGCCGCTGCACTACGCCGCCGAACGCGCCCATCTCGAAATCATCAAGCTGCTGCTCGATGTCGGCGCCCCGGTCGACACCCAGGACAAAAACGGGATGACGCCGCTGATGCTGGCGGCGCGCAACGGCCAGGTCGAGATCGTCCGCACCCTGCTGGCGCGCGGCGCGAGCCCGAACAAATCCGATTTCACCGGTCGCGACGCGGCGAGCTGGGCGCTCGACGGCCACCGTCCGATGGTGGTTCAGCTGATCAAGCAGGCGGCTGCGCGCAAATAATCAGCGGCGCGGCCGCAGCAGATGGTGGTGGTCGGCGGCGTAGAGCCGGCTGTCGCTGCCGCCGCCGGCGAGGGCCGGGCCGACCAGGATCAGCGCGGTGCGGGTGATCGCGGCGGCCTTGGCCGCATCGCGGATCGTCGCCAGCGTCGCGCGGATCAGCCTCTCGTCCGGCCAGCTCACGCGATAGGCGACGACCGCCGGGCACGCGGCGCCGTAGTGCGGGATCAGCTCCCGCACGACCCGGGCCAGATTGGCGATCGACAGGTGGATCGCCAGGGTTGCGCCGGTGGCGGCGAGCCGGTCGAGATGTTCGCCGCCCGGCATCGCCGAGGAGCGCGTCGCGGTGCGCGTCAGGATGATGGTCTGGGCGATCTCCGGCGCCGCCAGCTCGCAGCGCAGCGCCGCGGCGGCGGCGGCAAAGGACGGCACGCCCGGGGTCACGTCGTAGGGGATGCCGAGCGCCTCGAGCCGGCGCATCTGCTCCGCGATCGCGCCGTAGATCGACGGGTCGCCCGAATGCACCCGGGCGATGTCGCGCCCGGCCTGGTGCGCCGCTGCGATCTCGGCGACGATTTCGTCGAGGGTCAGCGCAGCGGTATCGACGATCCGGGCACCGATGGGCGCGGCGGCGACGATCTCCGCCGGCACCAGCGAGCCGGCGTAGAGGCACACCGGGCACGCCTGAATGAGGCGCAGGCCGCGCACCGTGATGAGGTCCGCGGCGCCCGGCCCGGCGCCGATGAAGTGAACGGTCATTCCGGGTTGTCGTCACCCCCGCTTTCGTGGGAATGACGACGGAGTTTGCGCCGAGTTGTAGCCTCGCGGCGTATAAAGCCGCGGCGGCGTGCCGGCGACGATGCGGGTCTCGCGGTTGCCGATGATGACGATGGTCAGCATGTCGACATCGGCCTCGGCGAGCGCAGCGAGGGTCGTCACCTGCCAGCTTTCGCCGTCGCGGCCGAGGTTGCGGGCGATGAGGACGGGGGTTTGCGGTGCCCGGTGGCAGGCCAGAATGGCCGCCGCCTGGGCCAGCCGGGTCTGCCGCCGCGGCGAGCGCGGATTGTGGAGCGCGACGACGAAATCGGCAGCTCCGGCCGCCTTCAGCCGGGTCTCGATCACCGCCCAGGGGGTCATCAGATCGGATAGCGAGATCGCGCAGAAATCGTGACCGAGCGGCGCGCCGGCGCGCGACGCCGCGGCCTGCATCGCACTGACCCCGGGGGAGACGGTGATTTCGACCGCCGCCCAGTCGCGCTGCTGCTCGCGGTCCAGCAGCTCGAAGACCAGCGCCGCCAGGCCGTAGACTCCGGCATCCCCGGACGACACCAGCGCCACCTCCTTTCCCGCAGCCGCGAGGTCGAGGGCGAGCCGGGTGCGCTCGGTCTCGGCGCCGAGCGTTCCGGCGTGCCGGGTCTTGCCGGCAAGCGCCGGTCCGAGCAGGTCGAGGTAGAGGCCGTAGCCGACGACATCGCTCGCTTCCGCCAGCAGCGTGCTCGCCTCCGGCGTGCGCCAGGCGGCGTCGCCGGGGCCGATCCCGATGATCGCAAGACGGCCGCGCTTGCGGCCGATGGCAGCGGCATCGAGCGGTGCGGCGGCGCGGGCAATGGCGCAGGTCGCGCGGCGCGACTTGCGTTTCGGCACAACGAGCTCGGCGCCGCTGCCGGCAGCGGCAAGCGCCGCGCCTTCGGCGACCCCCCAGCAGCCGGTGGCGCGGAATACGGCCTCGGAACGCTCGCTCAGGCGCGGGGTCTCGTCGAGCAGGCGCGCCGCGCCGAAAAACCGCGCCGGCACACCGAGCCGCGCGGCCAGCGCGTGGATGCCGGGCTCATCGAGCTTCAGCTCGACCGAGACCACTGCTGCGACCGCCGCAGAGGCGAGACCGGCTTCGGCGAGGCACTGCTCGGCCAGCGCGGCGATCTCATCGGCCGGGCAATCGCGCTCGCAGCCGATGCCCAGAGCCAAGACCGGCGGATGGAATACCAGCTCCCCGGTGTCCGCGGCCGCGCGGTCGGTCACCCGCACCGCGAGGTCGGCGGTCGCGGCCCAGGCGATGCCGTTTTGCCGCAGCCAGTCGGCGACGCCGCTCTCGTCGATCAGCGCCACCGGGCGGTCGGCAAGCAGGGCCGCGGCGACCGGCTTCACCCGCTCGGGATCGGCAATCCGCCAGCCCGGCGGCGGTTCGTCGAGGGCGATGCCGAGGCGCAGATCGCCGGCGGTGGTGACGGCGGCGATGCCGCCCAGCGCCTCGGCCAGGACCCGTGCGATCGCGTTGGCGCCGCGATGCCCGCCGAGCAGCGGGACCGTGACCGAGCCGTCCTCGGCCAGAGCGACCACCGCCGGTTCGATGCGCTTGTCGTCGAGCAGCGGCGCTAGAGCGCGGACCAGGATGCCGCTGGCGCACAGCCCGACGATCGGCCGTCCGGCGGCAAACAGCGTGGCGAGGTGCGGTACGGCGCGATCATAGGTTTCGTCCCACGCGCCGGGCGTCGCACGCGGCCCGTGCAGGCGCGCGCCCGGCAGCAGGTCCCGCACCCGGCGGCCCAGCGCCGCCCCGCTCGGACCGAGGACGACGATGGCGATGCGATCGGGCAGTTCAGGGCGCGGCATCGACCGCGATGCGGGTCGTCAGGCGATGCGTCTCCCCGGCGGCGAGGCGGACCCGGTTGTCGGCGACGTTGCCGGTTTCGACGCAGATCATCGAGCGCCAGTTGGCCGCGCCGAGATCGCCCATCGCGGCCGCCTTTTCCGCCCACGGGTTCCACACGATGGTCGAGGCCGCCCCGGTCTTGGCGATGGCGATGCGGCGGCGCCATCCGGGATCGTCGATCGCCAGCGAATCGGGGGTGTCGAGATAGACGCTGTCGGTTTCGGCGGTCAGCGCCAGCTCGCGGTTGGCGGGCGGGCGCCGCTGCATCCCCGCGGTCTTGTCGATAAAGCCGCTGCCTTCGAGCCCGGATACGCGGACCTGCGCGATATCCGACACGGCGAAATAAGTGTGCAGCGCCTCCTCGAAGGCGAGCTCGCGCCCCGAGCGGTTGTGCACGGCGAGGTCGATCCGCAGCTCCGTGCCGAAGCCGACGCGGTAGGTCAGCGCGAAATCGTCCGGCGTCAGCGACAGCATCATCGTCACCGCACGGCCGTCGCGCTCCACCGCATCGAGCTGCCACGGGGCGGTGCGGGCGAACCCGTGCTGCTGCAGGCCCGGGTTTGCCGGATGCGGCCCGAACCACGGAAAGATGACCGGAATGCCGCCCCGAATCGCCTTGCCGGGGGCATACGCGCTGTTGGGGCTGGTGAAGATCGCCGGCCGCTCGCCGGCCCTCTGCCAGGCGGTGACCTGGGCGCCTTGCAGGAACAGCTCCCCGGTCGTGCCGTCGAGCGACACCGTTGCCTTGACGAGGCCGTGTTCGGTTTCGGCAAACTCGACGATCCCGGGAAAACGAAACCGGCTGGCTAGCTCGGCGGCATGCATCGTCGGCCTCCTGCGTCTGGGTTATATCGTTGCTGGCGATGATGGATCATCCGCGGCTCCGGCGCACCAGCGCCATCGCGAAATAGGGCACGCTGTCGGGGTCGATCTCGGCGAGCCGGCCGACCCGCTCGCGCGCTTGCGTTGCGCGCTCGACATAAACGGCGTCGTCGAGCCGCCCGAGCGCGGCCAGGACCCGGCAGACCTTGGCGACATGGCGGCCGAGCTTGATGACCGCGGCGGTCTCGGCGGCGGCGAGGCGCGCGGCGAGCTCGGGTTCCGGCAAGGTCGCCGGGATCACGGTGATGGTCTCGTCGCGCTGCGCCAGCGGGGTCGCGGCGGCGGCGGCGCACGCGGTCAACGACGAGACCCCGGGCACCACCGTCACCCGATAGCGCGGCGCCAGGCGGGTGAAGATCGCCGCGAACGTGCCGTAGAAAAACGGGTCGCCCTGACACAGAAAGGCGACATCGGCGCCGCGGTCGAGCTCTGCGGCGATCGCCGCGACGGCACTGTCGTAGATCGGGCTCGGCGGCGGGCCGGGCCGCATCGGAAAATCGACGGCGATCTCGCGCTGGCCGGGAGCGATCCACTCGGCGACGATGCTGCGGGCGAAGCTGGCGCCGCCGGTCGGCGCGGGATAGGCGACGACCGCGGCCGCGCGCAACAGGCGCAGCGCCTTCAACGTCACCAGCTCGGGGTCGCCCGGCCCGAGCCCGAGCCCGTAAAGCTGCCCCTCTTTGGTCATTTCGGCGCAACCTGGTAAAGCGTCAGCACCATGCGCTGCCCGTTCGAATAATCGGTGCCGCGCACGCTGTCGATAGCGCGGGCGGTGAGGCCGCGCGCCCTCAGCCCCTGTTGGAAGATCGCGTCCTCCCGTCCGCTGACCAGAGCCTCGCCGCCATCGGGCAACGTCAGCGCGCCGCCGCCCGGAATGACCTGCAGCTTGCCGCCGAGCAGGAAAACCAGGCTCGGCTCGTTGTAGCCGATGACGACGAGCGGTTTCCCCCCGGGGAGCGAATGGCGGGCGACCAGCGCCGCGGCCTCGCGACTGAGCCATAGCTGGTCGAGTCCCGGCACGATGCAGCTCCCCGCCGGCACGACAAACGCCAGCGCCAAGGCCGCCAGCATGCCGACGGCGGCAGTGGGGCCGGGGCTGCGGACTGCCAGCGGCACCATCAGAACGACCATGGCGGCCGCGCCGACGACGCCGGCAATCGCGACGCCGCTGCCGAACCGGCTCGGCAGCACGATCAACGCGCCGGCGATGGTCAGCGTGACCACGACCCAGAGCCACCGCACCACCGTATCGGTCCGGCGCGCCCAGGCAGGCTGGTCCGCTCGCTTTCCCTCGGCCACCGCACTGGCGGCCAAGAGGGCCAGGGCCGGGTAAAGCGGCAGCACGTAATGCGGCAGCTTGGTCGGCACCAGCTCGAAGAACACCCAGGCCGGCACAATCCAGGCGAGGAGGAACCGCATCGCCGGCTCCTCGTGGCGCTGCCAGCCGCGGATCAGCCCCCGGGCGAGATAGAGAGAGCCCGGCCAGAACTCGATTAGGCTCAGTGCGAGGTAGTAAAATGGCGGGGCGCCGTGCGACTCCTGGCCGCCGAGCAGCTTCGACAGCAGGTCGTGGCCCAGCGACTCGGCGAGGAACTGGCCCTGGGTGGCGCTTTCGATCGCAATCAGCCACGGCGCCACCGCGATAGCGACAGCAACAATGCCGGCGACCGGCCGCAACTCGCGCAGCCAGCGCGCCTCGCGGTCGGCGACCCACAGGCTCGCCGCGGTCGCGAGCGCCAACAGCGGCCCGACCGGGCCTTTGAGAAAGATCGCAACCGTCTCGGCGAGCCAAAACAGGGCGGCGATTCCGGCGCCGACGGGGGCGCCCTTGCGGCTGCGGGTATAAGCCAACCCGAGCGCGCCCTGGCCGGCGACGGTCGCCGCGAGCAAGGCGGCGTCGGTCTTGGCGATGTGCGCCTCGGCCATGACGCCGAGCGCAATCGCCAGGAACACCGCGCCGATCAGCGCCGTCCGCGACGGGTTGCCCGGAATGCCGCGCAGCAGCTCCCGGCCGAGGACGAAGCTCAACAGCACCGCCAAGGTCGCGCCGATCACCGAGGGCACCCGGTAGGGCCAGATCGCCGTCGCCGCGGCGCTGCTGAAGGCGCTCACCGACGCCGCCTGCAGCCAATAAATACCGGCCGGCTTGCGGTTGCGCGCCTCGTTCTGAAAGCGGATGTCGAGGAAGTCGCCGGTCTCGAGCATCTGCCGCGTTGCCTGGGCGAAGCGGGATTCGTCGCGGTCGAGGGCCGGGATCGCGGCAATGCCCGGCAGATAAAGGCACAGGCACAGGACGCCGAGCAGCGCAAAGGGCCGCCAGCCGGCGAGCCAGCGCTCGATCGTCAACTTGTCGGGCCGCAACATGTCAGGTCCGACCGGCGTTAAGCGCTGATGGTTCAAGATGATGCGATACCCTCGCCTGCCGCGACGAATAGTCGATCGGTCACGTGCCGTCCATCCCGGCGGCCGGCTCAGCCGGGCTTGACCGCGACAAGCTGGGTGACCGGAAGCAGCGGGCGCCAGGCGCGATGGGAACCGAGCGGCTCGGCGTGGCTGACGGCGAGCCGGGTAAGATCGCCGCCGTACCGGGTCTGCCAATCGATCAGCCTGCGCTCGCCCTCGAGGCTGACGACGTTGGCGACGAGCCGGCCGCCGGGGCGCAGGTTTTGCCACAGCAGCGGCAACAATTCCGGATCGCCGCTGCCGCCGCCGGCGAAAATCGCGTCGGGCGGCGGCAGGCCGGCCAGCGCTGCCGGCGCCGCGCCGGTGACGACGTGCAGGCCCGGCACGCCCAGCGCCGCGGCGTTGCGGGCGATGCGCGCCGCCCGCGCCGGGTCGCGCTCGATGGCGATCGCCGACAGATGCTCGTCGGCGCGCAGCCACTCGATCGCAACCGAGCCGCTGCCGGCGCCGACATCCCACAGCCGCTCGCCGGGTACCGGCGCCAGCGCGGCCAATGTCGCGGCGCGGATTTCGCGCTTGGTCAACTGACCGTCATGCTCGAACGCATCGTCGGGCAGGCCGGCCAGCCGCGAAAGGTTGCGGGTCCCCGGCGCGGCGCGGCATTCGAGCGCGATGGTATTGAGGTCGGCGACCGTGCGCTCGCCCCATTGTGCCGCCGTCGCACTGTGCCGGGCCTCATTGGTTCCGCCGAGATGGGCGAACACGACAAGCTGGCTCGGCCCCCAGCCGGTTTCGCTCAGCAGCCGAGCCGCCGCGCGCGGTGTCGCGCCGTCTTCCGACAGGATCAGCAGCCGGCGGTTCGCGGCAAGGTGAAGCCGCAGCGTGTCGAGCGGGCGGCCATGCAGGCTGACCGTCGCGCACTCGGCGATGGCCCAGCCGAGCCGCGCGGCGGCCAGGCTGAACGCGCCGGGGTGCGGCACGATCGTCATGTCCTCGCGCGGAAAGTGGCGGGCGAGAACGGCGCCGGCGCCGTGCCACATCGGGTCGCCGCTCGCGAGGACAACGACCCGCCGCCCGCGACGCACGGCGATCGCCGCAATCGAGGCGGCGAAAGGCCGTTGCCAAGGCAGGCGCTCGGCCGCGCCGGGCGCGACCATCGCCAGGTGCCGCGCGCCGCCGACCAGCACCTCCGCGGTCTCGACCAGCGTCCGCGCGGCCGGGGCAAGACCGTCGAGCCCGTCGTCGCCGATGCCGACAACGGCAAGCCACGGGGTCATTTTTGGGCCTCGCCGGCCATAGACCCGCCGACCAGGGACCCGCGTGCGAAGGCCTCGCTGGCCAGGGCGTTGACTGCGGCCGCGGCGAGCGCACTGCCGCCGCGGCGCCCGCCAAGCGCGATGAAGTCGAGGCCGTCGCCGAATTCGGCGAGCGCCGCCTTGGCCTCCGCTGCGCCGACGAAACCGACCGCAAAGCCCAGGATCAGCGCCGGCCGCGGTGCGCCGTCGGCCAGCAATTCGAGCAGGTGGAACAGCGCGGTCGGGGCATTGCCGATCGCCACCACCGCACCGGAGAGGTGCGGGCGCCACAGCTCGACCGCGGCGGCCGAGCGGGTCGTGGCGAGGTGGCGGGCCAGCGCCGGGGTCGCCGGGTCCTTGAGGGTGCAGACGACCGCGTTCTGCGCCGACAGGCGATGGCCGGCGATCCCGGCCGCGACCATGGTGCTGTCGACCAGGATCGCGGCGCCGGCGGCGAGCGCCCGTTTCCCCGCCGCGACCGCATCCCGGGACCAGACGAGGTCGTCGAGGATCGCCGCGTCTCCCGCGGCATGAGCCAGCCGCGTTGCCAGCGGCCGCAATTCGGGCGGGAAGCCGTCGAGATCGATTTCCTTGCCGATCAGCGCGAACGAGCGGCGATAGATCGCCGCCGGATCGCGAAGATAGGCATAGCGGCGCGTCATCGCCGCTCTCCCGCCTCGCCGCGCTCCGCCTGCCTCGCCCTCGCCGGGCCTGTCCCGGGGATCGCGGGGGAAGGCGCTGTCCTGCGGGCGCCAGCGCGGACCCTTGGTGCGGTGACGCCCAGGGTCCAGGCCTCCTCCGCCACCACTTGGCGGGTCTCGGTGTCGGCGATCGCCGGGGCGAACCATGACGCGAGCTTTCCGGTGCGGGCATGAGCGGCGAACAGGCGCGCGACGGTGCGCACCTGGGCCTTGTCGTTGGGAGGGCCCAGCTTGGAGCAGACCTTCCACCAGGACGGCCACACCTCGGCAAAGACGATCCGCGCGCCATCGGGCACTCCGAGGCCGGTTTCCAGCGGCCAGACGCGGGCGCGGTCGGTCCAGCGCTCGTCATCGCGCAGCGCGCGCACCACCGGAATCCCGGTCAGCACCTGTCCGCCGACCGAGCCGGCGCCGATCAGCTTCCAGCACGGCTGCGCCCCGACCATCCACTCATCGATCAGGCGCTTTTCGCGCAGCCCGTCGCTGTCGTGGCCGCGGTGGTGCTTGGGACCGAGAAACGGGTGCTCCAAGCGCACCGGCCGGCCCCAGAACGGGAACATGCCGCCGGACACCCGCTGGTTGAGCGCAGCGGCAACAGCGAAGCGGTTGTTGTGGTTGTCCTCGCGGTCTTCGACAAGGCGAGCGATCTCGTCCCACGTGGCCCGCCACGGTACCCCATGGAGCCCGAGGCGCGCGGCGAACCCGGCCGGATAGCCGAACGGAAAGTCGAACCCCGCCAACACCCGCTCGCCCCTCGCCATCGCAGCGGCCAGCATCTCGGCCAGCATGAGGCGCGCGGCGTGCCGGGTCGGCGGGTTGGCGACGGTCTCGCCGTCCGGCGCGTGACGGCAGATCCAGATGCTGTCGCGCCCGGTCTTGGGAGTGCGCGCGGCGCTCCAGTCGACGATCAGAAACGTGTCGAACATTCAAAAAGGCTCGTCATGCCCGGACTTGTTCCAGGCATCCGCGAAGGCGCCGCTTCGTCCAACCGACAGGCGCGGAGGGCCGGGACAAGCTCGGCGATGACGGAAAGGAGGGTGATCTCGATCAATTTGTCGCCCGCTAGCGGTGCGGATGGTTGTGGTCGTGATGGTGCCCATCATGGGCGTGGTGATGGTGATCCGCATCGGTACCGATGCCGCGGACATGGTGGTGATGGCCCTGCTGTGGCGCCCCGACCTCCGCCTCGTAGCCGACGATCTGCGCGCGGTATTTGCACAGTTGGCAGTTCATTGCAGGGCTGCCCTCGGCGATCTCGCCGACCCGCTCGACAAAGGCGTCGAGCAGCAGCGGGTGGTCGCGCAAATACGGCGCCTTGACGAACTCGATCTCGGGAAAGCGCAAGGCCGCGGCGTCGGTCTGGTCGTAGATGCGCTTCACCAGCACCCCGGTGAACAGGAAATAGGGAAACACGACGATCCGGCGAAAGCCCAGCCGCGCCGCCCGGTCGAGCACCATGTCGACCCGCGGCTGCGCCACCCCGCTGAACGCGACCTCGGCCCAGCCGAACCCGAGCCCTTCCCACAGCATGCGCGAGATCTTGGCGATGTTCGAATTGGCGTCGGGATCGTTGGTGCCGCGTCCGACGGTGACCAGCAGCGTGTCGCTGAAATCCGGCCGGGAGTCGCCCGGCGCCGCGCCGGCAATGCGGTCGGCGGCGGCGTTGATCAATCTCGCCTCGATCCCGAGGTCGCGGCCGAGGCGGACGTCGATCCCCGGATTGTCGGCGAGAAAGCTGTTCATTTCCCACGGCAGGTCGTTCTTGACGTGGCTGGCGGCGAACAGCATCCCCGGCACTGCATAAATCCGCTTCGCCCCGCGCGCAGCGAGGGCGGTCAGGCCGTCGCGGATCGTCGGGCGGGCGAATTCGAGATAGCCGGTGGCGAAATCGTAGTCCGGGAAGCGCGGCCGCAACGCTGTCGCCAGCAGTTCGAACTCGCGAACCGCCTCGATGTCGCGGCTGCCGTGACCGCAGATCAGCACCGCGGTTTCGCTCATGGTGCGCTCATTCCGTAATCTCCCGATTGATTGCCGCCGAGCCACAGCCGACAGTCGTCGCGATGACCCTGCCCGGCCTGCATGATCCGCTGCTGCTGCTGTATCTCGGCCTTGCCGTCGATGCGCTGTTTGGCGAGATGGGCGCGTTGTTCCGTGTGGTGCCGCATCCGGTCGTGCTCGCCGGTCGCGCCATCGCCGGGTTCGAGCGCCGGCTCAACCGCCCGCTCCGCAGCTTCGCGGTGCGGCGCGGGCGCGGTGTCTTGACGGTAATCGTGCTGGTCGGGGCCGCGGCGGGGGTCGGCTGGGGACTGCAGGCCTTGTGCCGCGCCAGCCTTGCAGGCGCGGCGGTGGAGGTGCTGGCGATCGGCATCCTGCTGGCGCAGCGCAGCCTCTACAACCACGTCGCCGCGGTCGGCACCGCGCTGGTGTATGGCGGGGTCGTCTCGGGTCGGCTGGCGGTCAGCCAGATTGTCGGCCGCGACCCCGAAAGCCTCGACGGGCCGGGGATCGCGCGCGCCGCCATCGAAAGCCTCGCGGAGAACTTCAGCGACGCGGTGGTGGCGCCCGCCTTCTGGTACCTCCTGGCCGGGCTGCCGGGCCTGTTCGCCTACAAGATGGCGAACACCCTCGACAGCATGATCGGCCATCGCAGCGAGCGCTACCGCGCCTTCGGCTGGGCGGCGGCGCGGCTCGACGATGTGCTCAACGTGGCGCCGGCGCCGATCGCCGGGTTGCTGCTTGCCTGTGCCGCGCTGTTCGACCGCGATCACGCGGCGGCGAGCGCGCTCAGGATCATGCTGCGGGATGGGCGCAAGCATCGCTCGCCCAATGCCGGCTGGCCCGAGGCGGCGATGGCCGGGGCGCTCGGCCTCGCATTGGCGGGGCCGCGGCACTACCGCGAGGGGACGGTCGAGGATCCGTTTCTCGGCGACGGCACGCCGGTCGCCACCCCGCGCGACATCAACCGTGCGCTGCTCCTGTATTTTCGCGCCTGCCTGATCCTCGGCGGCCTGGCGATGGGGGCATGGCTGGCGCGCCATCTCATGCAGCTCTGGTAAGGCGCGGCGGGCGCGCCGCAGCGAGCAGGCGGTCGAGGTCGAGGCTTGCTTCGAGATGGTCGGCGAGCCGGTCGAGCGTGTCGTCGATCGCCGGCTGGTAGGCGAACGCGCTCGGCGCCGCGCCGAGGCGGGAGAGAAAGGCGCGGCGGAACGGATCGTCGGCGAACAGCCCGTGCAGGTAGCAGCCCGCGACCCGGCCGTCGGCGCTGACCGCGCCTTCCGTGCGGTCGCCCAGCCGCAGCATCGGCCGCGCGAGCCCCGGGCCGTCGGTGACGCCGAGATGCATCTCATAGCCGCGCACCGCAGTCCCGCTGGCAATATCGATGCCGCTGGCAAAACCGAGCCGCTTGCCCTCGCCGAGCACGGTGTCGATGTCGAGCAGCGCGAGCCCCGCGGCGCGGCCGCCGCTTCCCTCGAGGCCCGCGGGATCGGCAATGCTGCGGCCGAGCATCTGATAGCCGCCGCACAGACCCAGCACCCGCCCCCCGCGCCGGCGATGGGCGAGGATGTCGATGTCCCAGCCTTCCCGGCGCAGCGCGGCGAGGTCCGCGAGCGTCGCCTTCGAGCCCGGCAAGACGATCAGCGTCGCGTCGCCCGGCAACGGCGTGCCGGCGCGGACAAACACCAGCTCGACCCCGGGTTCGGCGCGCAGCGGGTCGAGATCGTCGAAATTGGCGATGTGCGGCAGCAGCGGAACGGCGATCTTCACCCGCAAGCCCCGGTCATGACCCTCGCCCGCCTGCAAGGAAGAGAGGGCGGACAGCGCCATCGAATCTTCCGCCGGCAGCCGGTGCGCCTCTGCAAACCACGGCACGACCCCAAAGCAGGCGAGCCCGGTGCGCTCGCCGATGGCGGCGATGCCGCTGTCGAACAGGCGCGCGTCGCCGCGGAATTTGTTGATGAGATAGCCGACGAGCCGTGCCCGCTCCGCGCCGGACAGCAGCGCATGGGTGCCGACGAGCTGGGCGATGACCCCGCCGCGATCGATGTCGCCGACCAGCGCCACCGGCACGTCGGCGGCCTCGGCAAAGCCCATGTTGGCGATGTCGCCGGGGCGCAGGTTGATCTCGGCCGGGCTGCCGGCGCCTTCGACGAGGACGAGGTCGGCGCCCGCCGCATTGCGCGCGAACGCCGCCAGCACCGCCGGCAGCAGCGACGGCGCCAAGCTGCGGTAGCCGCGCGCCGAAACCGATCGGTGCACCCGCCCGCACAGGATGATTTGCGCCGAGTGGCCGGCCTGGGGCTTCAACAGCACCGGGTTCATGTCGACGCTCGGGGGAACGCCGCAGGCCAGCGCCTGCAACGCCTGGGCGCGGCCGATCTCGCCGCCGTCGGCGGTGACGGCGGCGTTGTTCGACATGTTCTGCGGCTTGAACGGCCGCACCTTGAGCCCGCGCCGGGCGAAACCGCGCCCCAGCCCGGCGACGATCAGCGACTTGCCGACATCCGACCCGGTGCCCTGGATCATCAGCGCGCGGGTCACGGGCGTTCCCGCACGGGCCGCTCTTCCACCAGCCGGCGGGTGCAGAACGGAAAAAGCATCCGAGTGCCGCCGCCTTTCGCTGCGGAGACGGCCGGATCGATTCCGACCATGGCGGTGGGGCGAGAGATCAAAACTCGATCCCCTTCTGCGCCTTGACCCCGCTGCGGAACGGGTGCTTGACCATTGTCATCTCGGTGACGAGGTCGGCCAGTTCGATCAGCTCGGGCTTGGCGTTGCGGCCGGTGACGATGACGTGGAGATCGCGCCGCTTGGCCTTCAGCGCGTCCAGCACCTCGGCGAGCGGCAGATAGTCGTAGCGCAGCACGATGTTGAGCTCGTCAAGCAGCACCAGGCTGTATGAGGGGTCGGCGATCATCGCCTTCGCCGTCTCCCACGCGGCGCGGGCGGCGGCAATGTCGCGCTCGCGGTCCTGAGTGTCCCAGGTGAAGCCTTCGCCCATCGCCCGGCAGGTGACCAGCGTGGGGAAGTGGGCCAGCACGTCGCGTTCGCCGGTACCCCAGGCGCCCTTGACGAACTGCACCACCCCGACCCGCATGCCGTGGCCGATGCAGCGCAACACCATGCCGAACGCGGCGGTCGACTTGCCCTTGCCGAGACCGGTATGGACGATCAAGAGGCAGCGCTCCTCGGTCTTGGTCGCCAGCATCCGGGTACGCGCGGCCTTGCGGCGCGCCATCTTCTCCCGGTGAGCGGCGTTGATCTCGGCGTCGGTTTCCGTCGGGCTCATTTGGCGGCGTCTCGGAGAACCGTGTTGCGCCTGGGCCGCCACAGCCCGCGCTCGACCGCCTCGGCGAAGCGGCGCTGGATCTCATGGAGCGCCGCCGGATTGGCCGCGGCGATGAAATCGCGCACCGCTTCGTCGCCGAGATAGGCGTCGTAGAGCGCCTCGAAATGCGCATCGTCGACGGCGCGCGTGGTGGCGGCGAAGGCGAACAGGTAATCGACCGTCGCGGCGATCTCGGCCGCGCCCTTGTAGCCATGACGCATCACCCCGGCGATCCAGCGGGGGTTGGCGGCACGTCCGCGCACCACCCGGCCGAGCTCCTCCCGCAAGGTGCGGATGCGCGGGCGGTCGGGCACCGAATGGTCGTTGTGATAGACCGCCGGGGCGCGGCCCGACAGATGCCGCACCACCAGCGCCAGCCCGCCCTCGAACTGGTAGTAGTCGTCGCTGTCGAGGAGATCGTGCTCGCGGTTGTCCTGATTGTGGACGACGGCGTCGGCAGTCGCGAGCCGCGCTTCGAGCAGTTGCCGCTCGGCCTTGCCGTCGCCGCCCGCGGCATAGGCATATTGCCCCCAGCCGAGCCAGGCATCGGCGAGATCGGCCTCGGTCTCCCAAAAGCCTTCGTCGATGGGCGTTTGCAGGCCCGCGCCATAGGCTCCCGGCTTGGCCCCGAAGATGCGGTA
>DASQGR010000005.1:0-7961 GCA_035632515.1 Allostellaceae bacterium
GCCGGGGTTGATCTGATCTTTCACGGCTTCCATCTCGACGACGAGTGCATCGCCGCGATGCTGAAGACCGGCAGCGCGCTGTGTCCGACCCTGACCCAGCCGAAAAACGTCATCGAATTCACCCAGCCGCACGAGCCCGCCGGGCAGAAGGGCCGGCCGGAGGCAACGGAAAAGCGCTATCGGCTCGGCTGCGCCAATCTGAAAAAGGCGAAGGCGGCTGGGGTGCCGTTCCTCACCGGCACCGACAGCGGGTTCGCCGTCACCCCTTACGGCGAGTGGCACGCACGCGAATTGGAGCTGTTTGTCGACGATCTCGGCTTCTCCAAGGCCGCGGCGCTGCGGGCGGCAACCGAAATCAACGGCGGCTTCATGGCCGACACCGCCAGCATCGGTGTCCTGGCGCCGGGCCGTCCCGCCGATTTCATCGCCTGGGACGGCTCGCCGCTCGCCGATATCGGCCTCCTGCAGAACAGGCGCCAATTGCGCGGCGTCTACATCGCCGGCCGCGAGATCCGCATCCCCGACCGCCCCTACGATCCGCGTCAGGTCACCGATTTTGCGCTCACCAACTGGAACGACCTTTACACCCAGGAGCGCGTCGCGGAATTGCGCGGCCATCGCCGCCGCCTGGAAGCGGCCGAATAGCCGAAGACGGCATGGACGACATCATCCACCCAAAGCTGCAACGCCTGTACGAATACTGGGCGGGAAAGCGCGGCGGGAGGAGGATGCCGTCGCGGGCCGACCTCGATCCGCTCGACATGGCCTTCATCTTCGGCAACGTCATCCTTGTCGACGTCATCGACGAAAACCCGCCGCGCTTCCGCATCCGCCTGCACGGCACCAAGCTGGCGCAACGCGCCGGCTACGAGCTGACCGGCAAGATGCTCGACGAATTGCCCGTCACCGAGTTCCGCACCCTGGCGCGGCAGAGCTTTACCGCAGTGGCGACGAGCGGGGAGCCGCTGCACGGGATCCGCAACCGGGTGATCGACGATCGTTTTGCCCGCTACGAAACGGTCATCATGCCGCTCTCGGACAACGGCGAGCGGGTCGACAAGCTGATCATCGGCCTGATCTATGACGACGAAAAGCCGTGACGATGAAAGCGGTTGCGGGGCCGAGCCTGTCTTGCGACGACATTCCGCGCTGATCCCCGGACCGTGAAAATCCGCGACGTCAAAACCTATGTCCTCGACGCGCCGCTGGCCGAGCCGTTCGCCTATTCGCAGGCGTGGTACGAGCGGCGCGGCGCCTGCCTGGTCGAAATTGTTGGCGAGGACGGCAACAGCGGCTGGGGTGAGGCCTTCGGCCCGGCTCGTCTGACTGCGCCGATCGTCGAGTATTACAAGCCGCTGCTGGTCGGCGAGGATGCCCTCGCCACCGAACGGCACTGGCAGACCCTTTACAACCGGCTGCGCGATCACGGGCAGAAGGGGCTGGCGATCGAGGCGCTGTCCGCGGTCGACATCGCGCTGTGGGATTTGAAGGGCCGTCATCTCGGCCTCCCCGTGTCGCGATTGATCGGCGGTCCGCTGCGCACCCGCGTGGAGGCCTATGCGACGGGGTTTTACCGCAAGCGCGGCGGCGACCCGTTCGCCTACCTGGTCGAGGAGGCGCGGGAACGCGTCGCCTCGGGCTTTACCGGGATCAAGCTGAAGCTGGGCTTCGGCATGGACGACGATATTCGCCTGTGCCATGCGGTGCGCCGCGCGATCGGCGACAAGCCGGCGATCATGATCGACGCCAACCACGCCTACGACGCGACCGGTGCGATCGCGCTGGGCCGCCGCATCGAGGCGCTGAACATCGCCTGGTTCGAGGAGCCGGTGCCGCCCGAGGACCTTGCCGGCTACCGCGAGGTCAAGGCGGCGCTGGCGATTCCGATTGCCGGCGGCGAGGCCGAGTTTACCCGCTGGGGCTTTCGCCCGCTGATCGTGGAGCGGCTGGTCGACATCCTCCAGCCCGACACCGCCGCCGCCGGCGGCATTTCCGAGACCAAGAAGATCGCCGATATGGCGAATGCCTTCGGCGTCAGGGTCAATCCGCATGTCTGGGGCACCGGGGTCGCGCTCGCCGCGTCGCTGCAATTGATCGCCTGCCTGCCGCACAACCCGCCGGGGCTGCATCCGATCGAACCGCTGCTCGAATTCGACCAGTCCGAACACCCGATCCGCATGGCGGTCATCACCGAACCCATCGTGCAGCGGGACGGCTGGGTCGCGATCCCCGAGGGCCCCGGGATCGGCGTCGAGATCGACCGCGCCGCGCTCGCCAAATTCAAGGCTGCCTGAGCGGCGATAAAGTTCCGCTGTTGCGGTTGTCGAGCGGCCGTCGGCACCCGACATCAGAACCGCCGCTTCACTACCCCCCGGAACCCCAATGCCGCGAGATCCTCGCGAGACAACAGAGCCTGATGCCGCGACGAGCGGGCTGGCGCGGCAAATCGGCGACTGGCTGATCCGCGAAGCCCGCCTGCTCGGAAACAACCGGGAAGTGCTCGAAGAATTCTGCGAGCGCGTCGCCGCAGCCGGCGTGCCGATCGACCGGGTGTCGCTGCACCAGCGCGCCTTTCACCCGCAATATCGCGGCGTATCGCGGATCTGGCGGCCCGATGCCGCGCTCCAGGAATTCTATCTCGACCACGGCATCGAAAAGAGCGCGACCTATCTCGAAAGCCCGGTGCGCGGGGTGATCGAAGACCGCCATGATTACGAATGGCGGCTCGACGGAAATGGGACGCTGACGTTTCCGCTGCTCGACGAGTTGCGTGACGACGGCTACACCCATTATGCGATCGCCCCGCTGATCTACGGCGGCGATCTGGTCAGCGCCCTGTCCTGGGCGACGCGCTCGCCCGCGGGGTTCAGCACCACCGAGATGCAGTTTTTCCGCGATATCCTGCCTTCCTATGCCGCGGTATCCGAAGCGAAAGCACTGCGGCGGTTCATCGGCAGCATGCTCGACACCTATGTCGGCCGCGAGGCCGGGCAGCTCATCCTCAACGGGCAGGTGCGGCGCGGCGACACCAAGACGATCACCGCGGCGCTGATGCTGGTCGATTTGCGCGACTTCTCGATGTTGTCGGACCGGCTGAGCCCGCAGGCGGTGATCCGCATCCTCAACCAGTATTTCGATTGCGTCATGCCGCCGATCCGCGAGCAAGGCGGCGAGGTCGTCGAGATCATGGGCGACGGCGTGCTGGCGATTTTCCACCGGAACAGCGAGCGCAACGCCGCCGAGGCCTGCGGCGCGGCGCTGACCGCCGCCGATGCCGGCCTCGCAGCGCTGGCCGCGCGCAACCGGCGGCACCCCGCGACCCCGCTCTACGCCGGCTTTGCGCTGCATTACGGCACCGTCAGCTACGGCAATATCGGCTCCGGCGAGCGGCTCGACTTCACCGTGATCGGGCCCGACGTCAACCTGACCAGCCGCATCGAACGGCTGTGCCGCGAACTCGACCGCTCGCTGATCCTGTCGGAGGCCTTTGCCGAGACTCTCGACCGGCCGACCTGGGAGATCGGCCATTTCGAGCTGCGCGGCTTCGCCAAGATGCAGCGCCTGTTCGAGCTGCCGCCGGGTTAGCGGCGGCCCTTTACATCGCGCGGGTCGATGCGATGCACGTCGGCGGGATTGAGCGGTCGCTCGACCGCGTTCCAGGTCGAGCAGCCGATGACCAGAATCCAGATCGCCAGCGCCGTCGCGGCTGAGCCGCGCCGCCAGTTGGGACGGCGCATCAACGCGATGCGCTCGATATAGAAGGCGTGGACAAAGCCGAGCGTCACCAGGATCAGCTTGGGCAGAAACATCGTGTGCAGCCCGGCGCCGATCGGATCGTACAGGAACAGCAGCACGCCGGTCGCGATGGTCAGTGCAAAGGCGCCGTTCATCAGCACCAGAACCGGCCGCCGCACCGGCTGCAGCGACGCGCCGGGAAACGCCCCCAGCCGCATCACCTCGAGCAGCAGCAGCAGGCCGAGAAAGCCCGACATGCCGAGCAGATGCAGAAACCGCGTCAGCCCGTATATCGAGCGCAGCCCGTAGACCCAGAGCCGCAAATCGGTGGTCGCCAGCCAGGTCAGCAATCCTGCCGGAAGGTGTATCCCACCGCTGCCGTAGACATCGGGCATTGCGTGTTTTCCATGTGCCTGGCGGATGCCGCCGCCGTCAAATGCGAATAATTCTCATTTTCGCATTGACGATGCAATTAAGAACGATTTTCATTATCAGCCATGCCCATCAGCCAAGGCTAGCCGATGTTCCGCGTCCCGATCCTTGCCGCCACGTTATTGTTCACGATGCTTGGAGGAGGCCTCGCGCCGCCGCCCTTTCAGGCGGCTGCCGCAGCCGAGGAGCCGGCGGCGCCATCCGAGGATATCGACTTCCTCTTCCGTCTCGGCTTGATGGAAGGGCACCTGATGGTCGGGCACGAGTTGCTGCAGGCAAAGCAGTTGCCGCTGGCGCTGCCGCATTACGGCCACCCGGTCAAAGAGCTTTACGACGACATCGGCCCGTATCTCAAAGCCGGGAATTTCCCGGCCTTCGACAAGGACCTGATCTCGCTCGAAGCCGCGGTCACCACCTCGCCTGAGGCCCCGGCCACCGAGGCCAAGTACCAGGCGGTGATTGCAACGATCCACCGGGCGCGTGCGCTGGCGCCGGCGTCACTGCGCGCCTCGCTGCCGGAGATGATCAAGGTTTGCGCCAGCACCATCGACGCCGCGTCCGGCGAGTACGGCGAGGCGCTCGAACAGGACAAGATCGCTTCGGTCATCGAGTATCACGACAGCCGCGGTTATCTCGAATACGTCGCCCAGGAACTGAAGGAGCTGAAGGCGGCGCATGCCGACCCGCAATCGCAGGCGCTGATCGACCGCTTTGCCGCCGTGCTGGCCCGGGCGCAGGCGATCGTCAGCGATCTGCTGCCGTCGCCGACACCCAAGGCCACGCTCGCCGACTACCGCGCAATCGCCGCCGAGGCGCAAGAGACGGTGCGGGAATAATCTAGCGCCGCGCCCGAAAGAACGTCCGCAGCAGCGCCGCGGCGCGGCGTTCGTCGATGCCGCCATACACCTCCGGCCGGTGGTGGCACGTCGGCTGCGCAAAGATGCGCGGGCCGTGCTCGACCCCGCCGCCCTTGGGATCGTAGGCGGCGAAATAAAGCCGGCGCACCCGCGCCAACGAGATCGCCGCGGCGCACATCGGACACGGCTCCAGCGAGACGTAGAGATCGCAGCCGTCGAGCTGCTTCGCCCCGAGCCGCGCGGCTCCGGCGCGCAGCACCAGCATCTCCGCATGTGCGGTCGGGTCGCGCTCGGCCTCGACCTGGTTGCCGGCGGCGGCGAGCACGGCGCCGTCGGCCCCGACCAGCACCGCCCCGACCGGCACCTCGCCGCGCGCGCCGGCGGCTTCGGCCTCGGCCAGCGCGCGGGCCATCGGTGAATCTCCCGGCTTATTCATTGCCGCGGCCGCCGCCCCTCGCTATGTCCTGTGCAGCATGCCACACTCGCCTCAAGAATCCGCCGCGCCGCAGCGCATCGCCAAGGTTCTCGCCCGCGCCGGGCTGTGCTCGCGCCGTGACGCCGAGCGCTGGATCACGGAAGGGCGGGTCTCGGTCAACGGCGAGGTCTTGACCAGCCCCGCATTCAACGTCACCGAGGCGAGCGAAATCCGCGTCGACGGAATGCCGCTGCCCGAACCGGAGCGCGCGCGGCTGTGGCGCTATCATAAGCCGGCCGGTCTCGTCACTACGCATCGCGACGAAAAGGGCCGCGCCACCGTGTTCGCGGCGCTGCCAAAGGAGCTGCCGCGACTGATCTCGATCGGCCGGCTCGACCTCAACTCCGAGGGGCTGTTGCTGTTGACCAATGACGGCGCGCTCGCCCGCCGTCTCGAACTGCCGGCAACCGGCTGGATCCGCCGCTACAAGGTGCGGGTGCACGGGCTTGTCGACGAGGCCCGACTTGCCGCGCTGGAAAAGGGCATCACCATCGACGGCATCGCCTACGGCGCGATCCGCGCCCAGCTCGAGCGCCAGCAGGGCTCCAACGCCTGGGTCGCGCTGGCGCTGCGCGAGGGCAGGAACCGCGAGGTGCGCAAGGTGCTGGAGCACCTCGGCTATCCGGTGACGCGCCTGATCCGCCTCTCCTATGGCCCGTTCCAGCTCGGCCACCTCGCCCGCGGCGCTATCGAGGAGGTGCAGAAATCGGTGCTGGCCGATCAGCTCGGCAGCGGGGAAACGGCAAAATCCGCCGGGCGAAACCTGGCTCCGTCCGGTTCCCCCGGCCGACCGGTCAAGCAGTACATTCTGCCAAAGAGGGCCGGGGCGCGGCCGAGTGGCGGCGCGCGCCCACGGCGGCGAACTTAACCGGCCGCCATGCGCATCGTCGGCGGCAGGCATCGCGGCCGTAGGCTGATCGCGCCACCCGGCGACGCCGTGCGGCCGACCAGCGACCGTGCCCGTGAGGCGCTGTTCAATATTCTGTCGCATGGCGACTTCGCCGCCGCCGGCCTGCCGTTTGCCGACGAAAACGTGCTCGACGCCTTTGCCGGCACCGGCGCGCTGGGGCTGGAGGCGTTGTCGCGCGGTGCAGCCGCCGTCGCCTTTATCGAGACCGACCGCGTCGCTCTGGCGGCGCTGCGCAAAAACCTCGCCGCACTCGACGAAGAAGACGCCGCTTACGTCGTCGCCGGCGACGCGACGCACCCGCCGCGCGCGCCCTATGCCTGCGCCGTCGCGTTTCTCGACCCGCCGTATCGCAGCGGCATCGCCGCGCCGGCGCTGACGGCGTTGGCCGGGGCAGGTTGGCTCGCCCCCAGGGCAATTGCCGTGGTGGAGATCGCCGCGGGCGAAGCCTTTGCCGCGCCGGAGGGGTTTGCGATGATCGACGAGCGCGTCTACGGCGCGGCCAAGCTCGTCTTTCTCCGACGCGAGGGAGGTTCCCGATGAACATGCCGCAGATCACCCTGCCCGATGGCGAGACGGTGCCGGCCTATGGCCAGGGCACCTGGCACATGGGCGAGAGCCGGAGCCGCTTTGCCGACGAGGTCAAGGCGCTGCGGCTCGGCATCGAGCTCGGCGTCACCCTCATCGACACCGCCGAGATGTATGGCAGCGGCGTCGCCGAGGAGATTGTCGCCGAGGCTGCGCAAGGCGACCGCGACCGGCTGTTCATCGTCAGCAAGGTTCTGCCCTACAACGCCTCGCAAAAAGGCACGATCGAGGCGTGCGAGCGCAGCCTCAAGCGGCTCAAGACCGACCGCGTCGACCTGTATCTGCTGCACTGGCGCGGCTCGCACCCGTTTGCCGAGACCCTGGCCGGCTTCGAGCGGCTGCAGCGCGACGGCAAGATCCGCCATCACGGGGTCAGCAATTTCGACCGCTCGGAGATGGAAGAATGGTGTGGGCTTGCCGGCGGCAACACGGTGGCCTCCAACCAGATCCTCTACAACCTGACCCGGCGCGGTCCCGAATGGGAGCTGATCCCGTGGTGCCGCGCGCGCAACATCTCGATCATGGCCTATTCGCCGATCGAACAGGGCCGCATGCTCGGCCACAAGGCGCTGGCGGAAGTCGCGGGCCGGCACGACGCGACCCCGGCCCAGGTGGCGCTCGCCTGGCTGCTGCGCCAGGACGGGATGATGGTGATCCCCAAGGCGAGCCGGCCGGAACACGTGCGCGAGAATCTAGGCGCGCTCGACCTCAAATTGACCGACGCCGATCTCGCGACGCTCGACCGCGCCTTCCCGCCGCCGAAGGGGCGCAGCAGCCTGGGGATCCTGTAGGAAAAAACTATCGGGCGCGCAGCGCCAAAAAATCACCAGAGACAATGAGGCAAATGAGATGGCTACGGCTCGGCATCTCATTGGATTTGCCCCGCTTTAGTGGAGAGGCACTGGGTCATTCGGCGGCCGTTTTTTCGAACCGAGCCGGGCTTGTGAAGTCGAGGGCGGAATGGCGC
>DASQGR010000006.1:0-15306 GCA_035632515.1 Allostellaceae bacterium
GCGTCAAGGTCATGACCGAAGCGATGACTCCGCTCTGGGAGGTCTTTATCCGCGCCAAGGCGGGCTTGGCGCATCGCCATGTCGGCAGCGTCCATGCCGCCGATGCCGAAATGGCGTTGCAGGCGGCGCGCGATGTTTACACCCGCCGCGGCGAGGGGGTGTCGCTGTGGGTCGTACCGTCGGCGGCGATCACCGCTTCCGACCCGAGCGACGAGGCTGTGTTGTTCGAGCCGGCTACGACAAAGCCGTACCGCCACCCCACCTTCTACACGGTGCCGAAAGAGGTCGGCGACATGTGATGAGGCCGAATTCGAAAAGGACTGTAGGCGTCACCTCTGCAAGCTGCCGGGGCGGCCGCGGTCCGGTTGCATGACGGCTGCCCTGCCGCTCTTCGACTATGCGTTGCGGCTGGCCGACGATGCGCTGATTCTCGGCCATCGCCTGTCGGAGTGGTGCGGGCATGCGCCGCTGCTCGAAGAGGAGCTGTCGCTCGCCAATATCGGGCTCGATCTGATCGGCCAGGCGCGCCGGCTCTACGATTATGCTGCGGCGCTCGAGGGCGCGGGGCGCGACCAGGATGCGCTCGCCTATCGGCGTGACGCGCCGGCGTTCCGCAACCTGCTGCTGGTCGAGCAGCCCAACGGCGATTTCGCGATGACGATCGCGCGGCTATTCCTCTATGCCGCCTATGCGGCGCCGTTCTGGCGTCGGCTCGCCGGCTCGCGCCATGCGACGCTGGCCTCGGTCGGCGTCGAAGCCGCGCCCGAGGCCGCCTACCACCTGCGCCACGCCGGCGAGTGGCTGGTGCGGCTCGGCGACGGGACCGCGGAAAGCCGGCGGCGTGCTCAGGCGGCGCTCGACGCGCTGTGGCCTTACACCGGCGAGATGTTCGAGGCGGATGAGGTCGTCGCCGCCCTGGTCGGCGAGGGGATCGCGGCCGATCCCGCCACGGTGCGGACGGTCTGGGACGAAACCGTCACTGCGGTGCTCGCCCAGGCGACATTGCAGCGTCCGGTCGACGGCTGGATGCAATCGGGCGGCCGGCGTGGTCGTCATACCGAGCATCTCGGCCACCTGCTGGCCGAGATGCAGTTTCTGCAGCGCGCCTATCCCGGCTCTCAGTGGTAGGCGCTAGGGCGAATGGCCGCGCCGCGCTTTCATCACCTGACCATCGCCGACATCCGTCAGGAGACCCCGGATGCGGTGTCGCTCGCCTTTGCCGTGCCGCCGCGGCTGGCGGGAGCCTATCGGTTTGCGGCAGGGCAGTACCTGACGTTGCGCGCAGAGATCGACGGTGAGGATCTCCGCCGCTCCTATTCGATCTGCTCCGGCCTCGACGATTATCTCCGCACGGGCGAACTGAGGGTCGCGGTAAAGCGCGTTGCCGGCGGCGCGTTCTCGAATTTCATTCACGACCGGATAAAGCCCGGCGACCGGATCGCGGTTATGACCCCGGCCGGGCAGTTCACCATTCCGCTTGCGCCCGAGGCAGTGCGCACCCTGGTGGCGGTGGCTTGCGGCTCGGGCATCACCCCCGTCATGTCGCTGCTCAAGACCGTGCTAGCGCGCGAGCCGCACGCCCGCTTCGTGCTGCTTTACGGCAACCGCACCGGCCGCGACATCATTTTTGCCGAAGAGCTGGCCGGCTTGAAGGACCGCTATCTCGACCGGCTGTCGATTTTCCATGTGCTGAGCCGGGAGATGCAGGACGTGCCGATCCTGCAAGGGCGCCTCGATGGGGCACGGATCGCGACGTTGCTGCGTGCGGCGACTCCGCTCGCGGCGATCGATCACGCCTTTCTCTGCGGCCCGGCGGCAATGATGGACGAGGCCGCCGCGACATTCGCCGCGCTCGGCCTGCCTGCGGAGCGCATTCACCGCGAATACTTCACCCCCGGTGACGGCGGGCGGATTGCGCCCGCGCCCGAGCCTTTGCCGGTCGAGCCGAGCGCCGAACCTGCCGCCATCGCCGAAATCATCATCGACGGCCGCCGTCACGAGGTGCCGCTGCCGGCCGGCGTCTCGGTTATCGATGCGGCGCGCGCGCAGGGGATCGACCTGCCGTTCTCGTGCAAAGGCGGGATGTGCTGCAGTTGCCGCGCGAAACTGGTCGCCGGCAGGGCCGAGATGGCGGTCAACTACTCGCTGCAGCCGTGGGAGATCGCCGCCGGCTTCATCCTCACCTGCCAGGCCAGGCCCCTCACCCCGCGACTGGTGCTGGATTTCGATGCGATCTAACGCGTTTCGATTTCGATCGTCGCTGACGCTTTCGCGGGGCTGACAAAGAATAAGCTACCGCCGCCCCGTAAAGTTCGGCGCGCGCTTCTCGATAAAGGCGCGCACCCCCTCGGCGTAGTCGGGGGTGCGGCCGGCCTCGTCCTGCAGGTCGCGTTCGAGATCGAGCTGGGCATCGAGCGTATTGGTCTCGGCGGCGTCGAGCGCGCGCTTGGTAAAAGCAATGCCGATCGTCGCCTGTTTCGCCAGCCGCGCGGTGAGCGCGTGCGCCGTTTCCATCAGCTTGTCGTCGTCGACGGCTTGCCAGATCAGGCCCCATTCGACGGCGCGCTCGGCCGGCAGCGGCTCGGCAAGGATCGCCAAGGCGCGCGCCCGCGCCGCGCCGACCAGTCGCGGCAGGAACCAGGTGCCGCCGCAATCGGGGATCAGCCCGATGCGCGAGAACGCCTGGATGAAATTGGCCGACCTGGCCGCCAGCACGATATCGCAGGCAAGCGCCAGGTTGGCCCCGGCGCCGGCGGCGACGCCATTGGCCGCGCAGACCACCGGCATCGCGACCGCGCGCAGCTTGCGCACCAGCGCGTTGTAGTGCTCCAGCAGCACCTTGAGGTCGGGTGGGCCGTCATCCTTGACGGCGACATCACCGAGGTCTTGCCCGGCGCAAAACCCTCGCCCGGCGCCGGTCAGCAGGATCGCGCGGCACCCGGGATCGGCTTCGGCCTCGGCCAACGCCGCCATCAGCGCGCCGTGCATCTCGGTATTGAGCGCATTGAGCCGGTCCGGCCGGTTGAGGGTGATCTGGCGATAGCCGGCGTGCTGCTCGACGAGGATGGTCATGGCGTAGAGTCTCCGATGCCGCTCTTCTCACGCTTCCCGGCGAAAGCCGGGACCCACCAGGCAACTCGCGATGTCCGCCGTATATCTGCTGGCCAGCAAACCACACGGAACATTATACGTCGGCAGCACTTCCGATCGGGTCCGCAGAGTCTGGGAGCACAAGATCAAGGCCATCCCCGGCTTTACCGCAAAATACGGCGTCGGTCGCCGGGTCTGGTTTGAAATTCACGGATCGCTGGCCGCCGCGGCGCGGCGTGAAAGACAGATGAAAGAATGGAAGCGGGTCTGGAAGAGATTGCACTGATCGAAAAAGATAATCCCCACTGGATCGATCTCTACCCCGGTATCTCGCGATGAGACGGAACTGCTCGATCCGGGTGAAAAGTGGATCCCGGCTTTCGCCGGGAAGCGGAATTTTGACCAGGCGTCGCAATTATCCGAGCAGCTTCGCGATGCCGAGTTCGCCGGCCATCTTGTCGAGCGCGCTCTTAAGCGAGCCGGGGATCGGAATGCCGCCTGCGGTGCGTTCGGCGATGCGCTTATGGCGGTCCTCCCCCGGCAGGCGAATGCGGTCGAAGCCGGGCAAGAGCGCCGAGCCGTGCAGCTGGCGGATCACCGCATCGACCTGGCGCTTGAATGCCGTCGGCTCGCCAAAGCGCTTGATGTCGATGACGCAGATTGCCTGGCCGGTATTGGTCGGCGTGGTGTCGTCCTTGTTGAAATCGACGACGTCCTCGCCGTTGGCGGCGCCGTTCAAGGTGCCGGCGAGCAGGCCGAACATCAGCGACATCGCCGCGCCCTTGTAGCCGCCGATCGGCAGGAGGAACCCGTCATCGGCACGGTTGGGGTCGGTGAGCGGTTGCCCCTGGCGGTCGATCATCCAGCCCTCGGGCATGGTCTTGCCCTGCTGCGCGGCGACCTTGACCTTGCCGTAGGCGGCGACCGTCGTCGCCATGTCGAGCACCAGCGGCGGCTCCTCCAGGGCCGGCACCGCGATTGCCAGCGGGTTGGTCGAGAGCAGCATGTCGATCCCGCCCCAAGGCGGCAGGTGGTTGGCGTTGCCGACCGCGAAATAGAGCCCGATCATGTCGTGCGGCACCGGCATCGCGGCATAGACCGCGGCGGCGCCGGCATGGTTGCCGTGGCGGGTGCCGACCCAGCCGACCCCCTGCGTGCCGGCGATCTCGATCGCAGTCTCGACCGCGCGGGCGACGACCAGCGCGCCGAGCCCGTTATCGCCGTCGACCAGCGCGGTGCCGGGGGCGGTGCGGTGAACCTGGATATTCGGCCGGGTGCTGATCCCGCCAATCTGGATGCGGCGGATATATTGCGGCAGGCGAAAGACGCCGTGCCCGTCGGCACCGGAGATGTCCGACTGCGCCATTAGCTCGGCCGCCTTTTGCGCGTCGGCCGATGCAATCCCGGCGGCGCGATAGGCCGACGCGATGAATTCAATCAGCGCCGCGTAGCTGACGCGCTGGACGATGGTGGGGGCGTCATCTGGCATGGACCATCCTTCCGTCTGCGATCGCTCGCCGCGGCTATACAGGAAATCGGCCGTTCTGCGTACCGTGCCGTGGGTTCAGCGGGCGGCGGTCGTTGCCGGCATACGGTAAGGCGCGCAGATTTCGTCGACGGTGCGCTGTGGCGCCGGCGGTGTCACGCCGAGTGCGGCGACGAACTCGCGGTAATACGGCGATTGCAGCACCATCGCCTCGCCCAGCGCGATCAGGTCGGCGACCTCCTGCTTCGGCAGCGCCCAGCTCGTCTGCATATTGTAGAAATGCGCCCGGCACGACGGGTCGGTGATGAAAGAAAAATCGACGAGGACCAGCGATTTCGGCTTCAGGCGCGGGTCGAGCACCTGGTCGAGCTGGCCGAGAAGCTGAAAGCTGGTGGCGTCGATCGGCGTGCCGATCGTCGTCAACAGCGTGTCGGTCGTTCCGGGCGGGCGGGCCCGGGATCCGAAATCGTTGTCGGCTTGCGAGCGGGCGTTGACGACCACAAACAGCAGCTTGTCGACCCGGCCGGTATTGACCCAGTTGCGGATCGATGGCGACTCGCCGGGCGACGTCAGGAGGATGAACGGCACGGTCAGGCCGATATTGTCGGCCAGCCCGCCGTCGAGCAGCTGGATATAGTCCTTTTTGCTGTCCTGATTGAGATAGGTGAGCGCCGTGGTGCCACGGCGGAACCGCGCGAGGTTTTGCGCTGCGGGGTATTTGACCCCCTGCACGGTGTCGCCGGCGCGGTCGTTGACAATGCGCGTCGGCGCCGGAGTGCCGGCATCGAGCTGCCAGCCCGTGCCCGGCGTTTCCGGCGCTGCCTGCTGGGCGGGGCAGGGCGCGCGGTTGCGGATCGTCAGTGCCGACAGCGCCACCGGGAACGCGGCGGAGGCCGACACCGCGTCGGCGATCTTGAGCCGCGCGAGATCGGCGCAGATCAGGTCGAACTGGTCCTGCGTGAACGAAAAGACGTTGCCGCTCGCCATGTCGGTGGCGTTGAGGATCACCAGGGGACGCCGCTGCCGCCCGGGTGCGTCGGCGGCAATCAGGTCGGCATAGGTCATGTGGTGGAAGACGTTGTCGTCGAGATAGTCCTCGAGGATGTCGATCCGCGGGTAGAGGAGCTGGGCCGGGTTGAGCAAGGTGCGGGTGATCAGCGCGTCCATCACGTCGCTGTAAAGGAAGTTTTGATCGAAAGCGTCGAGCCCGTCGACGCCGCCCAGCGCAAACGAGGCCGCCGTCACGCTGCCGCCGGAGACCGAGGAGACGACATCGACCTGGCTGGCGAGCGGCACCGGGCCGCCCGGCCCGGGAACCGGGGTGCGGGCGAGCGCGCGCAATGCCCCGTCGGCAAGCGCGGCGGCGCGCGTGCCGCCGCCGGAAAAGCTCATCATCACCGCCGACTTGGCGACGGTTTTGGGCGCCTTTTTGTCGAGCGTCGTATAGCGATAGCCGGAAAACTGGTCGATGCGGTCGAGCTCGGTGGTGCGCACCGGCGATGCGCAGCCCGCGAACGACAGCAGCGCTGCGCAGGCCAACAGGCGAAAAAGCGGTTTCATCGCGGCTCACACCCGGTGGAGGGTGACGATGACCGGACGATCCTCGCTATTGCCCGCCGGCTGTCCGACGGTGGCGATTGCCCGCCAGGTCGGCACCAGGTTCTCGACCGTCTCGAACGTGTGTTGGCCGGTTTCGGTCATAAAAGACACGCCGACGACGCCGGCAGGGTCGACAAAATTGCCGTCGAGGAAGAGATCCTCGCCGCTGCCGCCGCCATCGCTGCGGACCGCTCGTACCCAGGTTTCCGCCATTTGACCCTCCGCAACCGGAGCGCTCGGGCGAATTATGCGCGATCCTTTCGCCTGTAGATACTGTTCAGCGCGGGCGGCGCCGTCCGGGGCCGAAAAGATTATTCAAATGCGGCCTTCACCCGGGCCCAGTCGTCGAGCGCACGCTCTTCGCCGGGGACGATCGGGATCACGATCTGGCTCCAGCCGGCGCTGCGCAGCGCCTCGACCCGCTGGGTCAGCTCCTGCTCGGGGGCGGTGAAAGTGGTGCGGCGGATCAGCTCGGCCGAGATGAACTGCTTTTCCTCCGGCTTCACGAAGACGAAGTGGCCGCGGTGGTTGAACAAGTAGCGCGCGTCCGGCGGCTCGAAATGCCGCGCCATCTCGACATAGCCGTTGACCTCGTCGGCGATGCCCTCGGGGGTGATGTTCATCGTGTTGGCCCAGCCCTGCTGGTCGACATCGGCGGCGCGGTGGAGGAGGGTGGCGGCACGCGGTCCTGATTGGGCCATCGCGCGCGGGCTGTCGACGGCCTCGCCCGGCTGCAGGACACACCCGCACACCCATGCGGTGGCATAGAGGTCGCCGGCGGATCGGCCGGCCTTGGCCCAGCTGTCTTTCATGCCCTCGAGCGCCCCAAGGGCGCCGGGCACATCCTGGATGAAGCATTTCCATCTGGCGTCGAGCTTTGCGGTCAACCTCTGCGAGCGCGGCCCATAGGCCGAGATGTGCAGCGGTATGGGGTCGCTGGTGTTGAACAGGCCGGCATCGGGGTTGAGAAACCGGATTTTGCGCGGCTTGCCTTCGATTTCGGTTTCGACGATATCGCCGGCGAGCAGGCCGTAGACGACGCGGATGTATTCCTCCATGTCGGCGAGCTTCATCGCCCCCAGCCCCATCGCCCGTCGCGCCGAAAATCCGGTGCCGACGCCGAAATCGATGCGCCCCGGCGCAAGGCCGTTGAGTGTCGCAAGGGCGTTGGCGGTCACCGCGGCGAGCCGGTTCGACGGCACCAGCACGCCGGTGCCGAGACGGATCTTCGAGGTCTTCATCGCCGCCGCCGCCATCGCGACAAAGCAGTCGGCGGTGATCATCTGGGTGTCGTAGAACCAGGCATGGGTGAAGCCGAGTTCCTCGGCCCGCAGCGCTGTCTTCCACGCGTCGCTCGATGTGGCGATGCCGATGCCGAAATCCATAAGGTTCCTCCTTGCCTGACCGCGGCCGGAGCATACACGTTCCCGGCGGAAGCGGCCCGGCGGTGGCGAGCGGCCGAGATTTCTGCCAAGGTCCCCCACATCCATGCAAGCCGCCTTCCGCGCCCGATCCGCATTTGAGCTCGGCCTCGACGCCTGCGCCTTTCTGTTCCTGCCGGTGCTGGCGTTGGCCTCGCGCGGCGCGGCGCCGCTGGTGGCGGTGGCCGGCGCCTTGGCGCTGGGCCTCGTCGCGCCTGACGGGATTGCGGCGTGGCGCCGGCTGCGCGGGCTGGCGCTGCTGTTCGCGGCGTTGCTGCTGTGGGGGCTGATTTCGGCGCTGTGGGCGGTCGACCCGGGGCGCAGCCTGCTGACCGCAGCCCGGCTCGCCGGCTTGTTCGCGGCGGGGCTGTCGCTGATGGCGGCGGCCGAGCGGATCGCCGCACCGCGCCGCCTGCTGGCGTGCCTGATCGCGGGGCTGGCGGTGGCGGTGGTACTGACCGTGCTGCAATTCGCCACCGGCGGCGAACTGACCGGCCCGTTCCGCATCCGCCCGTTCAAGGACCCGCTATTGAACCAGGTCGAGAACGGCTTTGTGCTGCTGCTGCTGCCGCTGGCTGCGACCTTGGTCCTGCGCCGCCGGTTTGTAGCGGCCGGGCTGGCGGCGGCGGCGACCGCGACGGTGATCTACCTGCTGGTCGGCACCGCGGCGCAGGCCGCCTTTGTCGTCGGGATCGGCGCGGCGCTGCCGATCTATTTCAAGCGGCGATGGTTTGCCCGGGCGGCGGCCGTTGCCTCGGTGCTGCTGGTTCTCAGCGCGCCGCTGATCTTTCCATCGCTGATCGACGTGCCGGCGGTTCAGCGGCGGGCCGCGGACTACAAGCAATCGATGCAGCACCGGCTGCAGATCTGGTCCTTTGTCGGCACCCGCATCGCCGAGCGGCCGCTGTCCGGCTGGGGCCTCGACTCGTCGCGGGCGATCCCCGGCGGCAAGGGGCTGACGCCGGAGGGCAAGATGCTGCTGCCGCTCCACCCGCACAATGTCGCGCTCCAGGCCTGGCTGGAGCTGGGGGTGCCGGGCGCGGTGCTGCTGGCGCTGTTCATCGCCCGGCTGTGGCTGGCTTTCGGCGCGGCGGCGTGGCCACGGCTGTTCGCGACGGCGGCGGGCGGCAGTCTGGTCGCCGCGCTGACCGTAGCGCTCGGCAGCTACGGCATCTGGCAGGAATGGTGGATCGGCACCGAATTCCTCAGCCTGTTCCTGATCCTCGTGATGGCCCGCCTCGCCGCCGAAAAGACGCCGGACGATAGCCGCGCCTAGCCCATGCCCTGGCAGTGCAGCGGCTCGATCTCGTACGTGACCCGCACTTCGCCCGGCCGCGCATAGGGATATTTGTCTTGGCCGAGATATTTCTTGGCGAGCGCATCGATGTGCGCAGCGGCGCCGGTTTCGGTGACCTTGCTGATTCGGCCGCGCACCTGGAGATAGCGATAGGGGTTGTCGGGGTCGAGGATCGACAGGGCGACCCGCGTTCCCTCCTGCATGTTGCGCGCCTTCACCCGGCCGCGCGCGGTGTTGACCCGGATCGCGCCGCCGCCATAGTCGAACCACACCGGCGTCACCTGCGGCGAACCGTCCGGCATGATTGTCGCGAGATGGGCGAACGCCTTCTTTTCGGTGAGCAGATCGAGATACGGAGCGAGATCGGCGGCCATCGGCATCTCCTTGCGAAAAGGGAAGATCTGACGAAAGGGAAGATCTGGCGAAAGGGAAGATCTGCCGCCAGATGGCGATTTCCAACGCCGACCGAAAGGGACCGGACGCTAATACACCGCGCCCCGCGCCACAATCGGCCAGATCGCCTCGACCCGGTCGCCGCGCACCCCGACATACCAGTCGTAGAGGTTGACCGTCGGGTCGCAATGGCCCGGCACCAGCTTGATCTTGTCGCCGAGCTTCAACCGGTTGGTGGCGGCGTTGATGGTCAGCTTGCCATGCTCGTCGGAGGCGCGCTCGTAGGTCGCGGCGGGCTCCTCCCACACGGTCGGCATCCCGGAATCCACACTTAGCGCCTTGAGGCCGGCATCGACGATGGCGCGGTCTTCGGTCGGGCGGCTCATCACCGTGGCCCACACGAACAGGCTGGGTTCGAAGGCGCGGGTCGCTTGGCCGTCGCGGTCCAAATTCCGCCCGTAATCGGCATCCATGAAGATGTACGAGCCGCATTGCAGCTCGGTGTAGACGCCGCTCGCGCTCTCGAACTCGAAAGTGCCGGTGCCGGCGCCGGTGATGTTGGCGCAGGGAATGCCGTTCCGGGCGAGCAGGTCGCGGGTGGCGCCGGCCTTTTCGACCGCGCCGGCGATCGCCTTCTGCCGGTCCTCCCAGCTGCGGATGTGCTGGGCCGAGCCGTGATAGGCCTGGAGCCCGGCAAAGGAGAGGTGCCGCGCGTCCATGATCCTGCGCGCCAGATCGAGCGCGGGGGCGCCCGGCTCGACCCCGCAGCGGTTGCCGCCCATGTTGACCTCGACATGCACCGGGAGGGTGATCCCGGCCTCCCCGGCGGTCTCGTCGAGCGCGACGATCTGGGCCGGGTCGTCGGCGCAGGTGGCGATGCGCGCGCTGCCGGCGAGGCCCATCAGCCGGCGCAATTTCTGGCGGCCGACGATCTCGTTGGTGACGAGCACGTCCTTGACCCCGCCATAGACCATCGCCTCGGCCTCGCTGACCTTCTGGCAGCACACGCCGACCGCGCCCAATTCGATCTGCTTCAGCGCGACGACGGCGCATTTGTGGGTCTTGGCGTGCGGGCGCAGGCGGACCTTGCCGCCCGTCCGTTCGGGCAGGCGGCGCAAATTGCGCTCGAAGGCGTCGAGATCGATCACCAAGGCCGGGGTGTCGACCTCGTCGAGCTTCATGCCGATCTCGGCGGGCGGGCGGGTGGTCATCGGCAAGCCTCCGCGGCAGGGTATCCGCGAGGCTTGCGCAGCCGGCCGAGAAATGCAACACGAGCCGGACAGGGAGGATCACAAAGGAGGCTTGCCATGGCACAGGCGGCCCTATCCGCCACGGAAAATGCGCTGGAAAACCAGCGCATCGGCGGGCTGCAAATCCGGGTCGCCGCGCTGTGCACCGTGGTGCAGGTCTGCGACGGCCACGACATCAATTCGATCGGCATGGCGGTTCCCTCGCTAACCCATGCCTGGAACCTCGCCGGCCCCGCGTTTTCGCAGGCGTTCATCGCATCGAGCGTCGGCATTCTGGTCGGCGCCCTGTCCTCCGGCCCGATCGGCGACCGCTTCGGCCGCAAGCCGCTGCTGCTCGCCAGCATCGCGATCCTCGGTTTGGCGTCGCTGTTCAGCGCCTTTGCCACCTCGCTCGGGATGTTAAGCATCCTGCGCTTCTTCACCGGAATCGGGATCGGCGGGGCGATGCCGGGGACGGTCGCGATCACCGGCGACTACACGCCGCAGCGATGGCGCGCGACGATCATCATGATCACCTTTACCGGCGCGCCGGCCGGCGGGTTTATCGGCGGCCAGGCGGTGGCGGCGCTGCTGCCGCATTTCGGCTGGCCGGTCATCTTCATCCTCGGCGGGGTGGTGCCGCTGTTGATGGTGCCGGTGCTGGCGATCTGGCTGCCGGAATCGCCGCGTTTCCTCGCCTCCCGGCCGAACCTGTCGGCGCGCCAGATGGTGATGCTGCGCGATCTGGGCGTTACCCGGGGGGTCGGGACGGCGCCTCACGCCGATGTCGCCGCCGGCAATCCGATCCGGATGCTGTTCGGCGAAGGCTACGCGCTGCAGACCGTGCTGCTGTGGGTGATCTTTTTCTGCAGCCTGATGAATTTGTTCCTGTTCGCCTACTGGACGCCGCAGGTGCTGCACCTGATCGGGCTGAGCCCCGCCGATGCGGTATTCGCCTCGAGCCTGCGCGATTTCGGCGCGATGTTCGCGGTGCTTTATCTCGGCGTATTGATCGACCGGTTCGGGCCGCAACGGATGCTTGCGCTGCATTATGCCGCCGGCGCGGTGTTCATCGCCGCAGTGGCGCTGGTGGCGCTGCCCTACGCGATCCTGCTGGTGGTGCTGTTTCTGTGCGGGCTGACGATCGTCGGCAGCCAGACCGGCGCCAACGCTGCCTGCGGCGCGCTCTACCCGGCGCGGATGCGCACCAGCGGCATCGGCTGGGCGCTGGGGATCGGGCGGCTCGGCGGCATCGCCGCGCCGGCGCTGGGCGGCTGGTTGCTGGCACGCGGGTTGCCGCCGACGCAGATTTTTCTCTCCGCTTGCATCTTTGCCCTGATCGCGGCGGCGGCGACCGCGATGCTGGTGTTGTGCGTGCCGCGCCGCGAGCGGTTGACGGTAGAGGAGGTTGCGCCATGAAAGTCTTCGTCTTCGACCTGTTGGCCTACGACGCCAACCTCGACCATTTGAAAAACGGCGGACCCGAGCTGCCCTACCCGCTGGCGAAGGAGCATTTCGACGCCGCCACGGCGATGCGCACCTATGAGGAGCACCTCGACGCCTGGGAGCTGCTCGACAAATGCGGCTATGACGGGGTCGGCTTCAACGAGCACCATTGCTCGCCCTATGGGCTGATGAACAGCCCCAATCTGATGGCGGCTTCGGCGGCGCAGCGCACCAAGAACCTGAAATTGCTCATCTACGGCAACCTCCTGCCGCTCCACGAGCCGCTGCGCCTCGCCGAAGAGCTGGCGATGATCGACTGCCTGTCGAACGGGCGGCTGATTTCCGGCTTTGCCCGCGGCATTCCGCGCGAATACCAGGTCCACAACGTATCGCTCGCCGAGTCGCGGGCGCGTTTCGAGGAAGCCTACGACATCATCACCCGCGCCTGGACCGAGGAGGTGTTCAGCTACGCGGGCCGGTTCTGGTCGTACAAGGACGTGGCGCTATGGCCGCGTCCCGTACAGCGGCCGCATCCGCCGATCTGGGTGCCGGTGGTCGGCAGCAAGGAATCGATCGAGTTCGCCGGCAGGCACGATCTGCCGATCACCCCCGGCCTCGGCCGCGCCCGTGGCCTGCGCGACGACATCATCCGCTTCTATGCGAAATGCCTCAGCCGGGCCGGGCACCGCATCACCCCCGATCACCTCTCGCTCGGCATCACCGCTTACGTTGCCGATTCGAAGGCGCAGGCGCTGAAGGAGTACGGGCCGCACATCCTCTACTTCAACCGCACCTTGTTCAGCCACGGCAACTTCACCGAGACCGAGATGCAGCGGCAAACGGGGTATTCGTCGCAATCGTCGACCGATTATGTGCGGCCGGAGAATTTGCGCGCCGCGGCCAATCTGCGCTCCGAATTTCGCAACTTGACGATGGAGCAGCTCGAAGAGCAGGCCGAGACCATGCCGATGGGCACCGCCGACGAGGTCATCGCCCGGATCATCGCCGCCGCCGACAGCGCCGGCGCCAACCAAGTGCAGCTCGCGCTCAACCGCGGCGCGCTGCCGCACGATCTGTTCATGGCGCAGATCGAACGCTTTGCCCGCGAGGTGCTGCCGGCCCTGCAGGCGCACGAGGTCAAGACGGTGCCCGCGGCGGAAGAGGCGATGGCGTAGCACCCGTTGGAGGAGATGGATGGCCGATCCGGCGAGCGCCCTGAACATACCGGTGCTGCTCGGCTCGGTGCGTCGCGACCGGGTGGGCATCCGGGCAGCGCGGCTGATCGTCGATGCCCTCGTGACGCAGGGGCATCAACCGGTCCTGGTCGATCCGATGGAAGAGCAGCTTCCGCTGCTCGATCGGATGTACAAGGAACACCCGAAAGGGCAGGCCCCGGCGGGGCTCGAGCGGCTGGCGGAGCTGTACCGCAGGGCGGATGGCTTTGTCATCGTCAGCGGCGAGTACAACAACGGCATTCCCCCGGCGCTGAAAAACCTCCTCGACCATTTCCTCGAAGAGTATTTCTGGCGGCCCTCGGCGATCGTCTGCTACTCCGCGGGCCAGTACGGCGGGGTTCGTGCGGCCATGCAACTGCGCATGACCTTGGCCGAACTCGGCATGACGAGCATTCCCAGCATTTTTCCGATCCCTCGCATCGCCCAGGTGCTCGACGGGGAGGGGCGTCCGCTTGCAGGGGCCGCCTGGAGCCAGGGCCGGCTCGACCGGTTCCTCGCCGAGTTCTTCTGGTATGCGCGCGCCATGAAGCGGGAACGCGCCGGCGGGACACCGTATTGAAACAGATGCCGGAATGAAACAGATGCCGGAACACGCAAGCCTCTTGTGATGAACGACGATCCGTCACCGCCGCCCGGCGAACTGCAAACCCCGCTGACGCTGCGGCTGGGGCGGCTGGTGTCGCTGTCGCCGGCGGAAATCGAGGTCTTGCGTGAGCTGCAATCGGGCGGGAAGCAGGTCGAGCGCGGGCGCGAGATTGTCGCCGAGGGTCGCCGCTATGACGGGTTGCTGATCCTGCTCGACGGCGCTGCGCTGCGTTACCGGGTGCTGCATGACGGCCGGCGCCAGGTGTTGAACGTCGTCCTGCCGAGCGATTTCATCGGCTTTCCCGGCTGCTTTTTCGAAAACGCGCTGTACACCATCGCGGCGCTCAGCGACTGCACGGTTTCCGCCGTGTCGTTCGCCCGGCTGCTCGGCTTGTTCGAGGCCTACCCGCGGATCGGGGCGGCGATCTTTTGGTCGCTGTCGTGCGAGACGGCGATGTATGCCGAGCACCTGATCGGCGTCGGCCGCCGCTCCGCGCTCGAACGCGTCGCCCATTTCCTGCTGGAGATGCTGACCCGGCTGCAGGCGATCGGACTGGCCGAGGAGTGCTCCTACCGGCTGCCGCTGACCCAGGAGCTGCTCGCCGACGCGTTGGGCCTCAGCGTCCAATACGTCAACCAGACCTTGCGCCAGCTGCGCGAGGAGGATCTTGTCAGCATCGAACGGCAACAGGTGACGATCCACAATCTCGAGGCGCTGACCGCGCTGGCGGATTTCGAGCGCGCCTATATCAGCCGGTTCCGCATTGCCGAGCTCGCGGCCGACAACTGGCCGGGCGCTGCGGCGTGGCTCACCGCGGCGCGAAAAACCGACCCGACGTAAGCGGCTCGATCCTCGGCCGCCTGAGCCTAGATCATTCAGCTAGATTCAAGACAGCACGCCGCCATTGGCGATAATGGCGGGTGAAAATCCGCCGCCTCCGGTGGGTCCCGAGCCCGCGCCGGGAGCGGCGGCATGCCGGCCGCACGAATCGCCGGGGAACAGGGAGGCGTGCGTGCTCGCACGCATGTCGCAGCAAGCCCGCGTTACACTGTAGCAAGGGCGGATCGACGAGATCGGCCGCGCCTTGGCGCGGCGGCGTGAGCTGACGTGTGCCCGCGCGGCGGCGGGTAGGCCGCCTTTGCGTCGGATCGGCAACGCCGCTGAGTGGTGAGCCGCGGCGCTGATCGACGCTCCTGCGGACCCTCCTGCGCAGCCGGCCGGCTGTCTTGCTCAGATGCCGAAGTACTGGGCGTAGCGCTTCTTGATTTCCTCGGCGGCGCTCTCCTGCTCCTGGGGGTCGGTGAACAGCAGCTTGATCTCGCCGAACGGCTTGCGGCCGGGCGGGTCGGCGACGTCCGGGTTGACCGAGCGGAAGCCGTATTTGACGAAGATTTCCTGAGCCTCCTTGGAGAAAAGGAAGCTGTAGAAGAGGCGCGCCGCGTTGGGATGTGCCGCCGCCTTCATCAGGACACCGTTGAGCGGCACCGCCGGAGTGCCTTCGCTCGGGTAGATGAGGGCAATCGG
>DASQGR010000007.1:0-3481 GCA_035632515.1 Allostellaceae bacterium
GCATGGCGCGCTCGGCGGTCGCGCTGATCGACCGGGGAGAGCTGCCGCCCGCTATCGCCGCCGCGGGACTAAGGCCGGAAACGCTCAGCCCGGCGCGATTGCGCTGATCTCCCTCGGCGAATCGGTTATCAGCGGCGCGTCTCCCGAGACCGCCGCTCCGCGGCTTTCTCCGGAAGCTGCGGGGTGCCTCAAATCTGGCGCTCGCGCAGCCGTTCGTCTTCGGCGGCGTCGTTGAGGATGCTTTTGGCGTCCTTGAAGGCGGCGTCGGCATCCTCGGTCTGGCCGAGTCGGCGCAGCACGCCGGCAAGCTCCAACTCGGCATAGGCAACGCGCGAAGTGCCCCTGCCGGCGCCGCGGTTGAGCAGGGTGATGGCATAGGTCAGCGCCGCGGCCGCATCGGTGTCGCGCCCGAGCCCGACATAAGTCAGCCCGAGATCGGCGAAATCGTCGGCAATCAGCGGATGCGTCTCGCCGAGATGCGCCTGATCGATGGCGATCGCCTGCTCGATCAGCGGCAGCGCCTCGCCAAAGCGCTGGGCCCGCAACAGCAGATTGGCGAGCTGGGCCAAGCTGCGCGCGGTTTCGGAGCTGGCATCCCCGGTCTTGCGGCGGTCGCGGGCGAGCGCCAGCCGCAAGGCCCGTTCGCCCTCGTCGAAGCGCTCCTCGGCGGCATAGGTCGCGCCGAGCACGCGCAACGGCTCGCTCGACCGCAATGCCGCGCCGCGGGCGGCGACGGCGTTGGCACGGTCGGCGCGGCTCCTGGCCAGCGATACCTCGCCGCGGGCGAGCGCAATGCGCGCCAGCGCGGCGAGCGGCGCCGACATCGCCGGATTGTTGTCGCCGAGACGCATCGACAGCACGTCGGTCGCTGCGATCAACAGCGGCTCGGCGTCGACATAACGGTGCTGCAGGATGTCGAGCTCCGCGAGTGCGATCATCGCGTTGGCGGCGTTCGTCGACGTGCTGCCGTAGGCGGAGACCGCGATCTTCAGGGCCCGCCGGCGCGATGCCGTTGCATCGCTGAGCGCTCCGCCGTCGACCTGCGCCCCGGCCAGCCGTTCGAGCAGCGGCAGCAGGTGGGGGCTTGCCGCACCGCTGCGGCTTTCCGCCACCGCGAGCGCGCGACTCAAGGCGGCTATGGTCCGGCCGTCAGCAGCGTCGGCACTGCCGGCGGCTGCGGCCAACAGCAAGGAAAAGGCGGCAATCCGCCACCCTAAGCGCAAATTCGGCACCCCACCCGGATACCCCGTAATTGTCGGCGATGATCGCCGACAAGGCCTATGTAGGGACGCGCCTTGCCGAGCAAAAGACTCCGATCATTGGATTGGGGGCTTGACCGTGCCGGCGTCCCGCCTAGGGTTGCCGCAACGGCGCCGCAAGGCGCGGGCGCTAGGAGAGGAAATGGCACGGGTGCGCGACATCGCCGCGAGCGAGCTTCCCCCCGACCTTGCGCAAATCTATGAGGAATTCGCCGGCTCGTATGGACCGTTCGCCAACCAGGTCGCGGTCTTTGCGCATGTACCGGCGGCCTTGCGCCACCTGATGCCGCTGCTGATGGAGTTGCGGGCGGCGCAAACCCTGCCAAAGCGCTATCTGGAACTGGCGATCGTCGCGGTGTCGCAGATCAACGAGTGCGACTATTGCGTCGCCCACCACAAGCCGTTCCTCGCGGTCGAGGGCGTATCGGCGCCCGGCGTGGATCGTCTGCTCGATTATCGCGATCATCCGGAATTCGACGAGGTCGATCGACTCGTCGTCGAATATGCCGTGGCCGCAACCGAACGGCCGGCCCGGCTGCCCCAGACGATGTTCGCGCGGCTGCGGCGGCATTTCAGCGAGGCACAGATCGTCGAGCTGACGTTGCGCATTACGCTGTGCGGATTCTTTAACAAGTTCAACGATGCTCTCCGGATCGAGGAAGAACCGGAGGCGGTGGCGCAGGTCGCCGCGCTGGGCAGCCGATGACGGTAGGGACATAAGGGGAAGCGATGGCGGCGGGACAACGGGGAAGCCGAAGGGCAAACGCGGGCATACGGCGCAATCCGGCGGAAACCGCCGAGGGCCGCCGGCTCGAAGAGGCGCGGGTCGGCGTGCCATGGCGGCTGTGGGGACCGTATGTCGGCGACCGCCAATGGGGATCGGTCCGCGAGGATTACAGCTCCGGCGGCACTGCCTGGGACTATTTCCCGCATGACCATGCCCGCAGCCGCGCTTATCGCTGGGGCGAAGACGGGCTCGCCGGCTTTGGCGACGAGCATCTGTTCTGGTGCCTCGGTCTGGCGCTGTGGAACGGGCAAGACCCGATCCTCAAGGAGCGCCTGTTCGGTCTCACCAACAGCGAAGGCAATCACGGTGAGGACGTCAAGGAGCTCTACTACCACCTCGACGGCACCCCGACCCATTCGTACAACCGGATGCTGTACAAGTATCCGCATGCCGCCTTTCCGTATACCCAGCTGGTCGAGGAAAACCGCGGGCGCGGCCAAAACGACCCGGAATTCGAACTGATCGATACCGGCGTCTTCGACGGCAACCGCTATTTCGATGTCGAGATCGAGTACGCCAAGGGCGCGCCCGACGACATCCTGTGCCAGATCACCGTCACCAATCGCGGCCCCGATGCCGCAACGATCCATGTGCTGCCGCAGTTATGGGCGCGTAACATCTGGTCGTGGTCGCCGATTCCCCAGCGGCCCTTGCTTTCCCTTCACACCGATGGATCGGTGACGGCGGTGCATTCGAACCTGCCGCTGATGCGCTTTACCTGCGAGGGCGATCCGGAACTGTTGTTCTGCGAGAACGACACCAACCCACGCCGCGAGTTCGGCGTTGCCGGTACGGGGTTTTTCAAGGACGGGATCGACGAATGCGTCGTCCACGGCAATCGCGCTGCGGTCAACCCTGATCATACCGGCACCAAAGTCGCGGCGCATTACGTTGCCGAGCTGAAGCCGGGCGGAGAGGCCCGGTTCCGCGTCCGCCTCATGGGGATCGAGCAGGGCGGCAGTTTTGCCTCGGTGATGAGTCACCGCCGCGCCGAAGCCGATGAGTTCTACGAGGCGGTGCAGCACGACATCGCCGACCCCGATGCCCGCAAGGTCCAGCGTCAGGCCTTCGCCGGGCTGCTGTGGTCGAAGCAGTTCTATTTCCTCGACATCCGCGAGTGGCTGCGCGGTGATCCGCTGCAACCGCCGCCGCCGGCGGAGCGGCAGCACGGGCGCAACGCCGATTGGGGGCACCTCTACAATTCCGACGTGATCCTGATGCCGGACAAGTGGGAATACCCTTGGTACGCGGCCTGGGACCTCGCGTTTCACTGCGTGACCGTGGCGCTGATCGACCCGGAATTCGCCAAGGACCAGCTCGGGCTGCTGACCCGCGAATGGTACATGCACCCCAACGGGCAGCTCCCCGCCTATGAGTGGGCGTTCGGCGACGTCAATCCGCCGGTCCATGCGTGGGCCGCCTGGCGTGGCTACGA
>DASQGR010000008.1:0-5843 GCA_035632515.1 Allostellaceae bacterium
ATCGCGCGCCCCGTTATGGCCGAAAGGCACGACATCCTATGCGGGCACATGCCGCCCGTCGACCGCGGCGCTGCGCGCCACGCGGCAAACGCAGGGCTATGGCCGCTGCGGGACTGGCGGAAGCGCCGGTGTGCAGAGGGCGCGCTACGACTTGTCCGGCAGCCAGCAGCCCGGGGTCGAGTGCGCGATCGTGATCTCTTCCTCGCTCATGTCGGCCTGGATATCGGCGAAGAGCGGGGTGCTGAGATAGCGCTCGCCGGTATCCGGCAGCATGCATAAGACGGTGGAGCCTTGCGGCGCCTCGGCGCACACCTTCAGCGCCCCGGCGAAGGTCGCGCCCGAGGTGATGCCGACAAAGATGCCTTCCTTTTGCGCCAGCTCGCGACTGCAGCGCAGCGCGTCGGGACCGGGAATGCGGACGATCTTGTGGATCACCTTCATGTCAACCACGTCGCCGGTCAGCTTGGGGATGAAATCCGGGCTCCAGCCCTGCATCGGGTGCGGCTTCCATGCCGGATGCCCCGTCGCCGGAGTTCCGTCGGCCCGGCGCTCTTGCGGGGCGCCGCTCGCCAGCATCGGCGCGTCGTCAGGCTCGCAGACGACGATCTTGGTATCCGGCCGTTCCTTGGCGAGCACCCGCGCGACGCCCTTGAGCGTGCCGCCGGTGCCGAACCCGGTGACCCAGTAATCGAGCTTTTCGCCGGCGAAATCGTCGACGATCTCGCGCGCCGTCGTACGCGAATGCATGTCGGCGTTGGCTTCGTTCTCGAACTGCCGGGTCATGAACCAGCCGTGCTTCTCGGCGAGCTCGATGGTTTTATTGAGCATGCCCACGGCCCGGTCGGCGGCGGGGGTGAGGATCACCTTGGCGCCGAGAAACCGCATCAGCCGCCGCCGCTCGACGCTGAACGATTCGGCCATGGTGACGACCAGCGGATAGCCCTTCTGCGCGCACACCATCGCCAAGCCGATACCGGTGTTGCCGCTCGTCGCCTCGATCACGGGCTGCCCGGGCTTGAGCTTGCCGCTCCGCTCGGCGTCCTCGATCACGCCGAGCGCGAGGCGGTCCTTGACCGAGCCGAGCGGATTGAACGCCTCGACCTTGACGTAGAGGTTGACCCCCGGCGGCGCCAACTTGCCGATCTTCACCACCGGCGTCCGCCCAACCGTCTCGAGGATATTCGCGTATTTCGCCATGCCGACCTCCTTGGGTTGAGCGGGGCACAATCGGCCGCACCGCGGACCGGTGTGGTGTGAGGACCTGATCGAAGCCGCGACGGTCCGCAGCTCTCCTGCGCTTTGGTGGCTGGATCGGGCAAAGGGACTCGAACTCGACCCCAACCCCGGCAGCGTCGCCCGCGCGTCTACACCAGGGTACCCCTCCCCTCCCTTAGCCCTCTAAGGCACTAGGAGGCAAGAGCCTTCCGCGCCGGTGCCCGATACCGCCAGCCGGCAACTTTCCCGTATTTACCCGCCTGCCCGGCCCCCGCCGCAGCATTGGCAGGTGGGGAGGCAATTCCCTTTTGCAGCGCACAAAATTTGATCGCGCCGCCCGTAAACTGGGCACCGGGGCGGCAACTCGCACCACAAATCCCGCAGTTTCGTGCCGGCCACGACTGGCACGGCGCTTGCGGTGGAGGTGTCGCTCCCGCGTTGCCGATGGTGCGGCGCGAAAGGGAGCTGGACGGCCCCGACGTGGGGCCGGTCCATCGCGGCGGCATCCCCGCCTCATCGCGTGGGTTGTGGGCCAGGGAAGGTCCACTGCGGACAGTCGGGCGGGCGGTCATGACAGGCGATGTTCAGTTTCGATGCGACGGCCGCAGCGCTCGAGGGACCTGCGCCAAGTCCCACCAACCGTAACCACGTTCCCCGACCGGAAAAGGAACCGCTGATGAGCAACAGCGATACGACCTGGATTTCCGACTGGACTCCGGAAGACAAGAAGTTCTGGGAAACCCAGGGCAAGTTGATCGCGCGGCGTAATCTGATCTGGTCGATTGTTGCCGAACACCTCGGCTTTTCGATCTGGCTGATCTGGAGCATCGTGGCGACCAAGCTGCCGCAGGTCGGCTTCGGCTACTCGACCGACCAGCTGTTCCAGCTGGTGGCCCTGCCCGGGCTGATCGGTTCGCTGATGCGGTTTCCCTATACGTTTGCGGTGCCCCGGTTCGGCGGGCGCAACTGGACGATCGTCAGCGCGGCGCTGCTGTTCGTCCCGACGATTGCGTTGACCGTTTTCGTCACCCGTCCCGACACGCCATTCTGGCTGATGCTGCTGGTCGCCGCGACCGCGGGGCTCGGGGGCGGCAATTTCGCCTCCAGCATGGCCAACATCTCGTTCTTCTATCCCGACCGGATGAAGGGCTGGGCGCTCGGCCTCAACGCGGCCGGCGGGAATATCGGGGTCAGCGGCGTGCAGTTGCTGACCCCGATCCTGATCGGGTTCGGCTGGCTCAGCCTTTACCTGGCCGCGCCGCAAGGCAAGGCGGGCCTTTATCTGCAGAATGCCGGGCTGATGTGGCTGCCGCTGATCGCGATCGCCGTCTACGGCGCCTACCGCTACATGAACAACCTCACCTCGGCGCGGTCGACGTTCAAGGACCAGCTCGTCATCGTCAAGCGCAAGCACACCTGGGTGATGTCCTGGCTCTATATCGGGACGTTCGGCTCATTCATCGGCTACTCGGCCGCCTTCCCGCTGCTGATCAAGACCCAGTTCCCGGCGGTGGCGGTCGGCATTGCCTTTCTCGGGCCGCTGGTCGGGTCGGTGGCGCGCCCCTTCGGCGGTCTGCTGGCCGACAAATTGGGCGGCGCCCGGGTGACGTTCTGGAACTTCGTCCCCATGGGCCTGGCGACGGCCGGCGTCATGTACTACGTCGACATCAAGAGCTTCCCCGGCTTTCTCGCGATGTTTCTCGCGCTGTTCGTCACCACGGGCATCGGCAACGGCTCCACGTTTCGGATGATCCCCTCGATCTTCCGCGAGGAGAAGCTGCGCGAGGCGAAGGGCCGGGGCGAAGCGGCCCGAGAGGCGGCGCTTAAGGTGGCCGGGACGGAAAGTGCGGCGGTGCTGGGCTTTACCTCGGCGATCGGCGCTTGCGGCGGCTATCTGATCCCGCGCGGTTTCGGTGCCTCGATCGCCGCGACCGGCGGGCCCTACATGGCCCTTGGCGTCTTCCTGACGTTCTACATCACCTGCATCGCGCTGACCTGGTGGTACTACATGCGCAGGAGCTTCCTCGCGCAGCGCGCACCGAGCCTTGCCGAAGCGCGGGTGTGACGATGAGCGGGAACATGGCCGGGACGGAGCGGCCTGGGCGCGAACGGCTCGTTGTCGTCGGCAACGGCATGGCGGCGATGCGGACGGTCGAGGAGCTGCTGGCGCTCGCGCCGGCACGCTATGACATCACCGTCGTCGGCGCCGAGCCGCACCCGAATTACAACCGGATCATGCTGTCCTCGGTGCTGGCCGGCGAAAAGACCGTCGACGAGATCGTCATCAACCCGCGCGCCTGGTACGACGAGCAGGGGATCGCCCTGGTCACCGGCAATCCGGTAACCGCGATCGATCCCGTGGCGAAAACCGTGGCAGTCGCCGACGGCCGCGCGCTCGGCTACGACAAGCTGCTGCTCGCCACCGGGTCGAAGCCGCTGGCGCCGCCGATCCCGGGCCTCGGCCTGCCCGGGACCCGCGCTTTTCGCGACATCGCCGACGTCGACGCGATGATCGCGGCCTCGCGCCGCCATCGCCGCGCCGTGGTGATCGGCGGCGGGCTGCTCGGCCTCGAGGCGGCGTGGGGGCTGAAGCGGCGCGGCATGTCCGTCGCCGTCGTCCACCTGATGCCGACCCTGATGGAGCGCCAACTCGACGCCGCCGCCGGCGAATTGCTGCGCCGCGACCTCGACGCGCGTGGAATCGCCTTCTTCACCGACGGCCAGACCGAGGAGATTCTCGGCAGCGAAAGGGCCGAGGGCGTGCTGCTCGCCGACGGCCGCCAGATTCCGGCCGACCTCGTCGTGCTGGCGATCGGCATCCGCCCCAATATCGACCTCGGGCGGGGGGCCGGGCTCGACGTCAATCGCGGGCTGCTGGTCGGCGACGACATGCGCACCAGCGACCCGAGCATCTACGCCGTCGGCGAATGCATCGAGCATAACGGCCAGGTATTCGGTCTGGTGGCGCCGATCTGGGCGCAGGCGAAGGTGTGCGGGGCCCGCCTCGCCGGCGACGACGCGGCCGTCTATGTGCCGCCGCCGGTCTTCACCAGCCTCAAGATCACCGGCATCGACGTGTTCTCGGCCGGCGCGCTCGGCGCGGCCGACGAGGCCGACGACGAGATCACGCTGCATGACGCCAAGCGCGGCGTCTACAAGAAGGTCGTCCTGCGCGACAACCGGATCGTCGGCAGCGTTCTCTACGGCCATGTCGCCGACGGGCCGTGGTACGTCCAGTTGATGCGCGAGAAAGTCGATGTGTCGGCCTTTCGCGACCAGCTCGTTTTCGGCCGCGCCTTTGTCGAGCAGGCCGGCGCCCTATCGCCGTCGATGGACATCGCGGCGATGCCCGATGCCGAACAAGTCTGCGACTGCAACGGCGTCTCGAAAGGGCGCATCTGCAGCGCGATCCGCGAGAAAGAGCTGACCACGCTCGACGCCGTGCGTGCCCATACCAAGGCGTCGGCCTCGTGCGGGCAATGCACCGCGAAGGTCGAGGCGATCATCGCCCATCTCGGCGGCTCCGTCGTGCACCACGCCGACCCGGCGATGTGCAAATGCACGGAGCATGGTCACGATGCGGTGCGCCGCGCGATCCGCGAGCAGAAGCTGAAGACCATCGCCGCGGTGCGCCGCGCGCTCGGCTGGAAGACGCCGGACGGCTGCCAGAAATGCCGACCGGCGCTGAATTACTATCTGCTCTGCGCCTGGCCGCAGACGTATCGCGACGACCCGCAATCGCGCTTCGTCAACGAGCGGGTCCACGCCAACATCCAGAAGGACGGCACCTATTCGGTGGTGCCGCGGATGTGGGGCGGGCTGACGACGCCGGACGAGCTGCGCGCGATCGCCGACGCGGCCGAGAAACACGCGATCCCGACGGTGAAGATCACCGGCGGCCAGCGTATCGACCTGTTGGGGGTCACGAAGGATCAGCTGCCGTCGGTCTGGGCCGATCTCAACAAGGCAGGGCTGGTTTCCGGCCACGCCTATGCCAAGGGGCTGCGCACGGTGAAGACCTGCGTCGGCAGCGAATGGTGCCGCTTCGGCACCCAGGATTCGACCGGGCTCGGGGTCAAGATCGAGAAGATGTGCTGGGGCTCGTGGACCCCGCACAAGGTTAAGCTCGCCGTCTCGGGCTGCCCGCGCAACTGCGCCGAGGCGACGATCAAGGATATCGGCGTCGTCTGCGTCGAGGCCGGCTACGATATCGTCGTCGGCGGCAATGGCGGGGTCGAGGTCCGGGTCAGCGACCCGCTGGTGCGCGTCGCCACCGAAGCCGAGGTGCTCGAGCATGTCGGCGCCTTCCTGCAGCTCTACCGAGAGGAGGCGCGCTATCTCGAGCGGACGGCGCCGTGGGTCGCCCGTGTCGGCATCGATTATGTGAAGAAGCGGCTTGTGGCGGACGGCGAAGGCCGGGCCGCGCTGCACCGGAAATTCCTGTATTCGCAGACCTTCGCCCAGATCGATCCCTGGACCGACCGCGCCATGGGGGTTGATGCCCATGAATTCGCCCGGCTGCCGGAGCTGGCCGATGCCTGAGGCGCTGATCTGGAAGAAAATCGGACCGCTGGCGAATATCCCGGTGCGCGGCTCGCGCCGGCTTTGCTTCGGCCTGGGCGGCAAGC
>DASQGR010000009.1:0-5269 GCA_035632515.1 Allostellaceae bacterium
CCGGAAACTTCGCCGTCGACCTGCAGGCCAATTGCCATAGCGTCGTCAACCCGCTGATCGACGTGCAACCCTATCTGCCGACCTCGGTCAGCGCGCAGAATTACGGCAATTACGAGGATCCCGTGGAGATGGACCTTTACAACAAGGCGCTCCACGAAACCGACCCGCAGAAGCAGCATGCGGCAATGTTTCAATTCACCAAGCACGTGATGGATACTCAGGCTCACAAGCTTATGATGGCGTGGTGGTACCGGATCGTGCCATACCGTTCCTATGTGAAAGGCTGGAAGATCAGCCCGAGCCATTACATCAACCAGGACTTGGCGACGATCTGGCTCGACAAGTAACAGGGACGTCGCGACGACCGGCGGCGGCCGGAAGGCCGGCCAGGGAGACTGAAGAGGGCGATGCACCGATATATCGTGAGTAGGCTATTGCTGGTGATCCCGACCCTCCTGGGGGCGGCGGCGCTGGTGTTTACCCTGATGCGGCTGATTCCGGGCGACATCTGCCTGGTGCGGCTCGGCTCCGGGGGCACCAGCTTTACCGCCCAGGCGCTCGCCAGCTGCCACGCCGAAATTGGGATCGACCAGCCGTGGATCCTCCAGTTCCTGAATTTCTTCTGGGGTCTGCTTCGGTTCGATTTCGGCATTTCGATGTGGTCGGGAAAGCCGGTCATCACGGAGATCGCCACCCGCTTTCCGGTGTCGCTCGAGGTGGCGGTGCTGGCGACAATCATCGCGATCGCGATCGCGATCCCGCTCGGCACGATCTCGGCCCTGAAACAGAACACCTGGATCGATTTGGTCGTGCGCACGGTCTCGATCGCCGGGATCGCCTCGCCGTCATTCTGGCTCGGCATCATGTCGATCCTGTTCGTTCTCGACATCACCCAGGCGCTGACCGGGCATCCGTGGATGCCGTCGATCGACTATGTGCCGCTGTGGCAGGACCCCCTGCGCAACCTGTCGATCGTGATGCTGCCGGCGATCACCGTCGGCTACCGCTATGCCGCGGTGTCGATGCGAATGACCCGATCCGCCATGCTCGAAGTGCTGCGCGAGGACTATATCCGCACCGCGCGCGCCAAGGGTCTGCTCGAAAAGATCATCATCAACCGACACGCGCTAAAGAACGCGATGTTGCCCGTGGTCACGGTGATCGGCATCGAATTCGCTTTTCTGATCGGCGGCCTCGTTGTCACCGAGCAGGTCTTCAACCTCAACGGCATCGGCCGGCTGATGGTGCTGTCGGTGCAAAACCAGGACTACACCATGACCCAGGCGCTGGTGATGCTGGTCGTTGTCATCGCCGTGCTGAGCAACCTCGTCGTCGATCTTTTCTACGCGTGGCTCGACCCGCGCATCCGCCTGACCTGAAATTAATGGAGTCATAAGGGCCAACCGATGACCGATCTCGCCCCGGCGCCGACCGGCGCCGCCCTCCTCGCCGACGACACCTATGTTGCCCCGCGCGGCGTCGTCAGCGCGACGCTGCGCTTTCTGCACCGCCAGCCGGTCGGCATGATCGGTATCGTCATCGTCGTGGTGTTCGGGCTCGCCGGGCTCTTCGCGGACTGGTTGGCGCCCTACAACCCGACCTCCAACGATTTCGCGGCGATGACCGAACCGCCGAGCCTCGCACATTGGCTCGGCACCGATCAACTCGGCCGCGACATCCTCTCGCGCATTCTGTTCGGCGCGCGCACCGCCTTTGTCGTCGGCATCACCTCGGCCGTCGTCGGTGGGGTGAGCGGCCTCGTGCTCGGCGTCGGCAGCGCCTATTTCGGCGGTCGGATCGACCTCATCCTGCAACGCATCCTCGACATCGTGATGTCGTTCCCGCTGATCATCATGGCGCTGGCCGTGGTGTCGATCTTCGGCACCGGCGTCCACAACGTCATCGCTGCGATCACCATCCCGTTGATCCCGCGCTGCGCCCGGGTGGTGCGGTCCAGCGCCCTGGCGATACGCGAGGTCCCCTACGTCGACGCCGCCCGCGCGCTCGGCTACGGCCATTCGCGCATCATCCTCAATCACATGGTGCCGAACGTGGTGGCGCCGTTCCTGATCATGCTGACCTCGTTCGTGGGCCAGGCGATCCTTGCCGAAGCGTCGTTGTCCTATCTCGGCCTCGGCGTGCAGGAGCCGGTCGCCGCCTGGGGGCTGATGCTGCAAGGCGGTGCCGAGGAGTACGCGTCGACCGCTCCGTGGATCGCGGTGTTCCCCGGCCTCGCGATCATGCTGACGGTTTTCGGCATCAATCTGTTCGGCGACGCGCTGCGCGACGTGCTCGACCCGAAGATGCGGGATCGCTAAAGCCCCGACCCGGCGACCCACTGCCCCGGTGGTGGCGGGTGCAGTGCGGCTGACGGACGACGGACAGTGCGGCCGCCGCCATTTCAGCTTGCCAGCGGGTGTGGGCGCGGGTTCGAGCCGTCGGTAAAGCGCGACAGGCTAAACGGGGTCGGGTCGACGATCGTCGGGCCGCCGGCGACCATGTCGGCGACGAGCCTCCCTGCCCCGGGCCCGATGCCAAAGCCGTGGCCGGAAAATCCGGTGGCGATGAAAAAGCCGGGCACCGCATCGACCGCCGAGATCACCGGGATCGCATCCGGCATCACGTCGATCATGCCGCCCCAGCTTTGCGCGATCTTGACGTCGCGGAAGACCGGGAACGACTCGACGATGCTGGCGAGCGCGCGATGCAGCACGACCGGGTCGCCTGCGGGATCGAGCGTGCGCACCGCCTCGAACGGCGTCGCCTCATCGAGGTCCCACCGCCGCTTGGTGCGCCATTCCTCGGCAAAACCGCTGCCAAAGCGAAAGCGCAATTTCTTCCAGTGCAGCCGCACCGCCGGCAGGTAATCGAACAGCAGCCGGAAATCGTCGGGCACGAGGTCGATGGTCCGCACCCCGAGCGTCGCCACCGTATAGCCGCCATCCATCCGCTTGCGGTAGCCGAAGAGACCGCCGGAGGCGGAGACTTCGGGACCGCCGTCGAGCCGCTCGGTGCGCATGACCGAGCCCAGCACCTTCAATTGCGGCAATTCGACCCCGAGATTGCCGGCAAACAGCCTCGACCACGCCCCGCCCGCCAGCACCACCGACTGGCAGGCGATGCGACCCTTTTCGGTGACCACCCCGGCAACCCGTCCCGCCGCGGTCTCGATGCCGCGCACCGCGCATTGGGTGTGGATGCCGGCGCCGAGCCGCCGTGCCGCCTCGGCGATGGCAGGCGCCGCCAGTTGCGGCTCGCCTTTGCCGTCGCTCGGCGTGTAGAGCGCCCCGGCCCATCTCTTGTAGAGGCCGGGCAGCCGCTCCCTGACCTCGGCGGCACCGATCACCCGCGTGTCGAGCTGGTACTCGCGGGCATGTTCGAGCCAGCCTTCCAGCTGGGCGAGATCGGCCTCGGTCTCGCCGAGATACATAATTCCGCAAGTGCGGAACCCGGTCTCGGCTTCGACCGTCTCGTTCATCCGCTCCCAGATCCGCAGGCTTTCGATGGCGAGCGGGATCTCGCGCGGGTCCCGCGCCATCTTGCGGCACCAGCCCCAATTGCGGCTCGATTGCTCGCCGGCAATGTGGCCCTTCTCGCACAGCACGACGCTGACGCCCTTTTGCGCGAGGAACAGCGCGGCGCTGGTGCCGATGATGCCGCCGCCGACGACGACGACGTCGGCGCGGGCCGGCAGGGTTTCGTCGGATGCGACCGGGTCGACACGCGGCGCCATCGCTCGCCCCTATTTCTGCATCAGCCAGCCGCGATAATGGACGACGGGACCGATGATCCGAAAGGCCGCATCGATATCAAAGACGAACTTGTCGCCGTCGCCGCTTTCGAAACAGACCGCAACCGGCATCAGCCAGCGCGGCAGCGGCAGGAACAGCAGCTTCCAGCGCATCAGGTCCCAGCGCAGCCCGTCGGCGCTCGCGGTCAGCCGGTGAAAGAAGACGTAGGGAAAGAAGCGCTCGCACAACAGCCCGGCATAGCGGCCCGTGCCAACCGAGAAACCGCTTTGATAGCGCCGCCCGGCAAAGCGGCGCCGCCAGAATTCGCCGCGCTCGCCGTCGATTTCGAAGACGACGGTCACCGGCACGTCGCGGCCTGGCGCCGGCAGGCCCGAGACCTTGCAGATAAGCCAAGGCAGGAAGCCGCGCGGCGAGACGATATCGGCGCAGCCTTCGGTGACGACCTCGGCGGCGAGACTGTGCAGCCGACGCACCGGCTCGGGCAGGCTCGCGAAATCAAGACCCAGCAGTTGCTGGAACGGCGACAGCGGCATCGGCGGCGCTCGTCGTGACCTGCGTGGTAATGCGGTAGCGCGCGAACTCGCACTCTATCGCCTTTAGGTTTAGCACGCCGACGCAGGGTCTGGCACCGGGTTGCGCGATCCGCCCATCGGCAAGCGCCCGGATCGCCGCCAGGGCCGGCAATGCCGGGATCGCCGGCCCGTCCCCCGCCTCGGCGACCAGCGACCAGATCGCACGGACCGAATTGCCCGCGCCATCGCAGCCGGCTGCCTCGACCATCATGCCGCCGCGGTCGCTGCCGCGGCCCTGCAAGCGCTCGGCGACCCAGCGGAACGGCCGCGCGAACGGAACCAGCGAGCGCAGCAGCCGCCCTCGCACCAGCAGGCCGGCAGCGTAAAGCCCGAGATGCATCAGCGACAATTCGAGCCCAGCGCGAAAGATCGCCGCCTCGCGCGGGGCGAAGCGCGCCGGCACGAGGTCGAGGTCCGGGGTCTCGCAGAGCGACAGCCAGCGTTTGCCGAGGCCCGGCATCGCCCGCCGGATCGGCCGGCCCCAGCCCGGCCGCTCGGTCCAGCCGCCGCCGGCAAACACCCGCACCGGCCTGCCGGCATAGGACAGGATCGCCTGGATCACCGATAATCCGCGCGGCGAATTGCGATTGCCCGGCGAGATCGCAATCTCGACCGCATCGATATGCCGCCACCCCTGCGTCAGCCGGTCCAGAACCGCATGCGACAGAGCGGGGGTTGAGCTGGCGCCCGTCAGCGCCACCACCCCGGCGGCGCGCGCCTCGGCATCGAGCGCGCCGAAGCCGGCGACGAAATCGCGCGCGTCGGCGAGGTCGACATAGTGCAGTCCCGCCGCGATCGCCGCCCGCGCCAGCCGATAGTCGGCGCCCTGGAACGGCCCCGCCGCGTCGACCACCGCGAAGACTCCGGTTGTGCGCAGAGCCGCCGCCGTCACCCTCGCGGTATCGAGCCGGACGGCCCGGGCGCGGCTTCCCAGTGCCGCAGCCC
>DASQGR010000010.1:0-1811 GCA_035632515.1 Allostellaceae bacterium
GCTTCCGAGGCGCAGCGTGCTCAACGACAGCTGCCGGCTGCGATGCCCGTCGCGCCAGGCGACGCTGACGGCGATGCGGTAAAGGCGCAGCGCCGCCGCGGGGCGGATCGCCGGGTCCGCGGTCTTGTCGTCGTCCTCGTAGGGGGCGGTCGTTGTCTGCCAGTCGAAGCGCCCGGCGAAGGTTCCGCGGGCGGTGCCGGCCCGCAGCGGCGCGGCCGCGCCGGCGAGGGCCAGCCGTTCTTCGGCAAGGGCAAGCGCGCGGTCCGCCTCGCTGGCCACTTCGTGGCCCATCAGCCCGTTGCTGAAGGCGCCCGCAACCGCGGCCAGCGCCAGTCCGACGATCGCCAGCGCGACCAGCACCTCGATCAGGGTGAAACCTGCGGTGCGATCCCCGGAAGATGTGCGCGGCAGGGACGGGCACGATGATCTCGAGGGCGGCTTCATCCGGTCAGGCCCGGCTAGCGGCGGACATCGGCGCGTCCGGTGACGGGATCGATTGCGATCTCGTGCCGGCCGGCGGCGCCGCTGACGAGAACGCGGCCGCCCGTCGATCCGCCCGAGGGGAAAAACGCGATGCGCGTTCCGCCCTCGGTGGCGATGCGCGTCTCGGGAACCGCGTAGTGCCGCCGGTCGAGCCAATAACCGCCGGTGGGATCCCCCTGAAACACCACCGCGCGGGCCTCGGCGATGGCGGTGCTGCGGGCGCCGCGCAAGGCGGCTCGGATTTCGGCGGTGGCGGTGGTGAGCGCCGCCCCGGGCAGCCGGTTGCCGATCAGCGGCACCGCAATGGCGAGCGCCAGCCCGATGATCGCCAGCACCACCATCAACTCGATCAGGGTGAAGCCTGCTGACTCGCGGCCGTCCTTTTTGGGCGTTGGCCGCGCCCGACCCGGTCGGTCGGGACTTGTCTGCGGCACGGTTTCAGATCGCGAAGTCATAGACTTCCATCACCGTGCCCAGCAGGGCATAGGCGATGACCCCGATCAGCAGGCCGAGCAGGACGATGCTGACCGGGGTCACCAGCCCGATGATCTCCGTCGTCGTCGCCTCGATCTCGCGCTGGAGAATGTCGCTTGCCTTGAGCAGCATCGTCGCGAGATCGCCGGTCTCCTCGCCGACCCGTACCAGCTCTAATGCCAGCTCCGGCAGCAACGCGGCGGCGCCCAGGGCGTCGCTCAGCTTGTCGCCGCGCTCGATCGCCTGCCGCGCGGTGGCGAGGCCGCTGTGGTAGGCGGCGTTTGCGGTTGCCGCGCCGGTCGCAGCGATCGCGTCCGGCAGGGCGACCCCGGCGGCCACCAGGTTTCCGAGCAGAAACGCGAGCCGCTCCGCCTCGCCCTTGGTCAGCAGCTTGCCGAGCCCGGGAAACTGCAGCAATCGGCGGTCGAATGCGGCGCGGAATCCCGGGTCGCGCCGGCGAAAGACGACAAAGCCGGTGACGGCGGCGATCAGCGCCGCCAGAGGCAGCGCCGCCACTTGAAACCCGCCGGACAACGCCAGCAGGAACTGCATCGCCAGCGGCGGCTCGCGCCGGAAGCTTTCCAGCAATGTCGCGAACTGGGGCACGACAAAACTCAGCAGGAACGACACCGACAGGCAGGCGACCACCAGCACGCTGGCCGGGTAGATCAGCGCGCCGACCAGGGCACGGAAAGTCTCGCGCCCGCGTTCGAGCACGTCAGCAAGTCGGTCGAGGGCGCCGGCAATGTCGCCACTGGCCTCGCCGGCAGCGATCACCATGGCGTAATGCGCCGGCAGCCCGGGATGCTCGCGGCAGGCGCGCGACAGGCTTTCGCCGCGATTGACCGCAGCCA
>DASQGR010000011.1:0-3787 GCA_035632515.1 Allostellaceae bacterium
AGGGGTGACAATACGTCGTCGGCGAAGCGCTATTTCCGCTCGACCAGCTCGATCTTGTAACCGTCGGGGTCTTCGATAAAAGCGATGACCGAGCCGCCATGGGCCATCGGCCCGGCCGGGCGGGGGATCTTGACCCCGGCCTTGGCGAGGCGCTCGCACGTGGCATAGACATCGGGTACGCCGATTGCCAAATGGCCGAAGCCCGAGCCGAGCGCATACGGCTCGGCCTGGTCCCAGTTGTGGGTCAGCTCGACCACCGTATTTTTCTCCTCATCGCCGTAGCCGACGAAAGCGAGGGTGAATTTCCCCGTGGGGTAGTCGCGCTTGCGGATCAGGTTCATGCCGAGTTCGCCGGTATAGAAGGCGAGCGATTTTTCCAGATCCTTGACCCGAAGCATCGTGTGGAGAAAGCGGTATTTGTCGGTGTCGGCCATGGCGGGATCACTCCTGTTGCTGTCGGCTTGCGCTGATGAGGGCCAAAATCCGGTCGGCGGCGTTGAGGCTGGGCGAAGCGCCGCCGGACCCCAAGCGCCGCATCGCCTCATCATAGCCGTCCCGATGCGCCGCGCGAACCCGTTCGTCCCGGATCAGCTCGACCAGCGTCGCCGCGAGGCGCTCGGGCGTGCAATCGCGCGCGCCAAGATGCTCGCGAACCAGAACCCGCCCGAGGATCAGATTCACCAGATTGACCTGCCGCACCTTGGCGATCTTGTCGAGCAGCAGCTCGGTCGATCGGTTGAGGCGATAGGCGATGGTCATCGGCAGGCGCGCCATCGCCAGTTCCAGCGCCACCGTGCCCGAGGCGGCCAGCGCCGCGCGGCTGGCGGCAAAAGCGTCGTATTTCGCCGGGTCGCCGCGCAAGATGATCGGCCGCCCCGGCCAGTTGCCGACCCCGGCGGCGACCGTGTCGGCGACGGTCTCGACCGTCGGCACCGCGACGCGGAAATCACCGACGATGGCCTGCAATCGGTGCAGCGTCTCGCCGAAAATCGGGATCAGCCGCCTCACCTCGCCGCCGCGGCTGCCCGGCAGCACGGTCAGCAGCAACTCGTCCGCCGCAATTCCGTGTGCGGTGCGGAAGCGGGCCGCATCGCCCCGCCCCGCCCCGCCATCGGCCACCGGATGGCCGACATAGGTGCAGGCGAGACCAACCCGCTCGAAATAGGGCGGCTCGAACGGCAGCAGCGTGAGCAGGTGGTCGTACCATCGCGCCATCCGCCGCGCCCTTCCGGCACGCCAGGCCCATACCATCGGCGCGACGTAATGGATCAGCGGCAGGCGCTCGCCGTGCCGGCGCAACCCGTGGGCGATGCGCCAGCTGAACCCGGAGCTGTCGATCGTCACCACCGCGTCGGGACGCTGCTCGCGAATGGCCGCGATCGTGCGGCGGACATGGCGGAGAATCACCGGCGCGCGCGGCAACACCTCGGCAACCCCGGCGACGGCAAGATCGGACAGCGGCGCCAGGCTCGCCATCCCTTGTTCGCGCATGCGCTCGCCGCCGACCCCGGCGATGCGCAGCCCGTCACCGACCCGCTCGCGAAGCGCCGCGATGAGGCCGGCGCCGAGCGCATCGCCCGATGGCTCGCCGGTGACGATGAAGATGAAGGGCGGGCGCGCGCCTCCCGCTTTCATCCCGGGCGCACGCCGACCACGAAAAGCCCGGCCTTATCGGCGGTGGCAATCACTTCGCCGCGGTCGAGCAGCAGGGTCGCGCCGGCCTCGACCGCGATCCCTTGAAGCCCGGCCTCGGCGGCCAGCCTCACGGTTTGCGCCCCGATCGTCGGCCGGTCGATGCGCGCTTCCTGGCCCGGCTTCTGCAGTTTGACCAACACTCCGCCCGGCCCGTCGCGGCGCAACCCGGCACAGCGGCGCAGCAGGGCGTCGGTGCCCTCGATCGCTTCGACCCCCAGCACCAGCCCTTGTTGCACGACGACCGCCTGCCCGACATCGACCGCCCCGATCGCCCTGGCAACGCGGATGCCGCGTTCAATATCGGCGACCGCCTCGGCATTGGGGGTCAGCCGCCCGAGTGTGCCTTCGGCGACCGCCGTCTCCTCGTCAAGCAACTCGTGCGCGCCGATCAGGCGAAACCCTTCGATTTCCAGCTCCTTGACGATCGCCGACAGCAACCCGTCATCGCCGAGCATGCGGTAGCCGACCTTGGCGAAGAACTTGGCGGCACGCCAGTCGGGCCGGATCGACGCCATGCTCGGGCGGCGGATGCCACCGGCCAGCACCAGATCGGTGACGCCGTTGCTGCGCAGCAATTCGAGCCCGGTCGAGGCCGCGCCGAGCCGGCACCAGGCATGGGCGACATTTTCGACGGTTGCCGGCTCGGCCGCGCCGCGCAGGGCCAGCACGAACACATCTCGCCCCTTGGCCCGGCAGCTTTCGATCAAGCGTCGCGGCAGGCCGCCGCCGCCGGCGATAATGCCCAGCCGGCCGGTTTGCCGGCCGGCTTGGGTGTCGGAGGCGTTACCCGCCATTCGCCCCTTTCGGTTGGCAGATGGCACGGCTCGAATCGGCGCGGATGAAATTGATCAGATCGTCGACCGGTCCCACCCCGCCAAAGCGCTTCGCCACTTGGTCCACCCGCTCGCTCAGCGTGCCGTCATTGCCGAACAGGCAGTTATAGGCGTTACGCAGGCCCTGGATATCGTCGCGGCTGAAGCCGCGGCGCTGCATGCCGATAATATTGAGGCCGTAGAGCCGCGCCCGGTCGCCCATCACCTGGCCGTAGGGAATGACGTCGCGCTCCACCCCCGACATGCCGCCGATCATCGCGTGCCGGCCGATCCGCACGAATTGATGCACCGCCGAGAGACCGCCGAGAAGCGCGTAGTCCTCGACCACCACATGCCCGGCCAAAGTCGCATTGTTGGCCATGATGACGTGGTTGCCGATCTGGCAATCATGCGCGACATGAGCGCCGACCATCAGCAGGCAATTGTCGCCGATGCGCGTCACCATCCCGCCCCCCGCAGTGCCGGGATTGATCGTCACATGCTCGCGGATCGTATTGTTGCGGCCGATTTCGAGCGAGGAGGGCTCACCATCGTATTTGAGGTCCTGCGGCTCGGATCCGATCGAGGCAAACGGAAAAATCCGTGTTGCCTCGCCGATCGTTGTCCGCCCGTCGACCACGACATGCGATTTGAGAGCGGCCCCGGCCGCCAGCACGACATGTTCGCCGATCACGCAATAGGGGCCGATAACGACATCGTCTGCCAGCCGTGCGCCCGGCGCGACAATCGCCGTGGGATGAATCTGGGTCATTGCGCGATCAGTCGTCCAGGATCATCGCGGCGAAAACGGCTTCCGCCGCGAGCTGTCCGTCGACCCTGGCCTCGCCGGAAAATTTCCAGACATTGCCGCGATTGCGCTCCTTGGTTACATGGATGTGCAGGGAGCTGCCCGGAAATACCGGTCGACGAAAGCGGGCGCTGTCGACGCTCATGAAGTACACCAGTTTGCCCTCGGCCGCAGGCCCGAGTGTGTGCACGACCAGCACCGCGGCGGTTTGCGCCATCGCTTCGATGATCAACACGCCGGGCATCACCGGCCGGGTCGGGAAATGCCCGCGGAAGTAATAATCGCTGGCGGACACCTCCTTGATGCCGGTGGCACGCTGGTTTTTGACGATATCGACGACCCGGTCGATCATTAAAAACGGATCGCGATGCGGGATCATCTCCATGATCCGCTGGCGATCGATCTCGATCCCTTCCTCTACGGCGGCTGCTGGCTCGCTCATCCTCCGCCCTTCTTCTTGGCCAAGCGCTGC
>DASQGR010000012.1:0-2063 GCA_035632515.1 Allostellaceae bacterium
CATCGCGCCGGCAACCCGGTGGCCAACCCGGAAGACGCCGCCTTTATCGACGCCGCGGTGCGCGAGCTTTTGGCACGCTAGGCTCCAACGACAACGCTGCAGGAGGAAACACGATGGCCAGGCTCGCTCACATTACCGGCAAGGATCAGGTGGCGGCAAAGGACCACGCGGTCTTCGATTCGATCGTCGCCAGCCGCGGCGCGGTCCAGGGTCCGTTCACCATGTTCCTGCATTCGCCGGAAGTTGCCGGCCGGGTCGCGCATCTGGGCGCCTATGTCCGCTTCGAGGGCGAGCTCGACATGAAGATCCGGGTGCTGGCGGCGATGACCGTCGCCCGCGAGTTCGAGGCGATGTACGTCTGGGGAGCACAAACCGGCGGCGCGCGGCGGCAGGGCGTGCCCGAAACGACGATCACCGCGATCCGCGAAAACCACTCGCGCGGCGTCCCCGCCGAAGATGCGGACATCATCGAGTTCACCCGGCAATTGCTGCGCCGGCATCGCGTCGACGACGCGCTGTTCAAGAAGCTGCAGGCCCGGCTCGGCAACGACCAGCTGATCCAGCTCACCACGGCGATCGGCTACTACACTTTGCTCGGGATGACGGTGAACGCCTGCGAGCTCGAAGCCGCCCCGGGGGCCGAGGCGCTGAAAATCTGACCGGCAATGCCGCAAGGGCCGCGTCGAGCAGCTCTTGCGGTTCCGGCCGCCGCCCGGTTGCGGTTCAGCGATGTGGGTCTCTGCCGTCTTCCCGGCCGACCAGGGGCTGCGAGAAGCCATCCCACAGCGCCGGGCTGAAGTGTCCGGCAATAAATCTCCACTGCCACCACACCAGACCGGCGAGAACCAGAAACAAGACCCCAAAGGGATTGAGCGGTCCCGGCTTGACCGGACCGCCGAAAACAAACGCCCCGAGCGAAAACAGCAGGCAGATACCTGTCGCAATCAATCTGCGAGCCATCGGTACCTCCTCGATTTCAGGTATTTATATTGCCGGAATACATCGTGGCTGGCAATGGCACGACGTCTAAAGCGTCGGCGGGGGTGCGTACCAGTCGATTTCGGCGGCGGGATCGGCGAGCAAATCCGGGAACGCCCGGCGCGCCACCTGCGAGTGCTGCACCCCGGACGCTTCGACCCGGTAGCGGCGGGCGAGCGCAGGCCGCGTTGTCGGATCGGCGGTGTCGAGCCGGGCCGCGATCAGCCGCGATACTTCGCGGGAAAACGGGCCGGTCTGACTTTCGATAAACGGTACGCGCAACGCGCCGGGCCGCGCCGGTTCCTGGGCCAAGCGGTCGCCGAGCCAGCGATCGACTGTCTCGATCCCCTGTAACGGGTCGCCCCGCGACGGGTCGCGGCCATAGAGTCCGTCAAACACGTAAAGCTCGTCAGGCTGGGCCTGGGCGCCGGCGATGACGTCGATTGCCGGCATGCCGCCGCCGGAATGCGCGGCGAGGATGAACCGGTCGAGCGCTGCCGCTGACCCGCGCATCTCCGACAACCAATGCAGGCCATAGGCGATCAGCAGGTCGATTCCGCCGTCGAGCAGGGCCGGAAAGTTGTAATAGTAGTGCCGGAGCCAATTGCCCCGTGGCAGCATCGCCAAGGTCGGGCGAGCACGGCCGCCGAGGATCATTCCGCTGCGCTCGACCTTCTCGGCGAGCGGCATCGTCCCGCCCGATTGCGAAAAGCCGTGCAGGAACACGACGAGATCGACCGATGTCGCGGCGTGCGGGATGCGGTTCCAGCGCAGGAACAGGTCGGGCTGCGTCCCGGCATGCCCGGCCAGTGCCGGAGTGTCGGATAGGTAGGCGTCGCCCGGTGGGATGTCTGTCATTGCGCTGTCTGCCGGCAGGACTTGTCTTACGGATTGACGAAGTTGCCCGGCGGCGCCTCGTGCGGGATCGACCAGCCGAAATAGACCTCGACTTCGACAATCATGCCATTTCGCACCGTGACGATTTCGGTATTGCGAAAGCGTCTGCCAGCCGTGTTTCGGCCTTCGTAAGTGACAAAGACACGCTCGCCGTCCGCGACCAGATAAACAAACTCGAACCCGGCGAT
>DASQGR010000013.1:0-6821 GCA_035632515.1 Allostellaceae bacterium
CGTCGCCTTGAAACAAGCGACAAGCCATCCACCCGGTCGAGTCCGGCCGAGGTGTTTTTTCGCGATGCTCCCCTTCACTCCGCCGCGGCGACGGCGCGGGGGCGACGGGAGGGCGCGGCGGGAGCTTGCGGCTGGTTGCCCTTCGCCAGCACTTCGGACAGCACCGCGCGGATCTCGGCGAGCTTGTCGGGATGCTCGACCTTATGGCCGAACAGGTTCTTGACGTAGAACACGTCGACCACCTTCTCGCCATAGGTCGAGATCTTGGCGCTCGATACTTGCAGGTTGAGCCGGGTCAACTCGCGGGTCAGCTCGTGCAGCAGGCCGGGCCGGTCGCGCCCGTTGACCTCGATCACCGTGTGCGAGCGGCTGGCCTGGTTGTCGATCAGCACCCGCGGCGGCACGGTGAAGACATGGGTGCGGCTGGCGATCGCGGGCGGGCGATCGAGCTCGCGCTGCGCGCTGACGTCGCCGGTCAGCACCTTTTCGAACACGACCGACAATTTGGCGAGCTTGTCCGCCCGTTCGATCGCGCCGCCCTCATTGTCCTGGACCCAGAACGTGTCGAGCGCCATGCCGTTCGACATCGTCATGATCTTGGCGTCGACGATATTGGCGCCGCACATCGCCAGCGCCCCGGCAATGCGCGAGAACAGCCCGGCATGGTCGGCGGTGTAGATTGTGAGCTCGGTCACCGCGCGCAGCTTGTCGACACGCTTCTCGACGGTCAGCGGCGCGCCGTTGCGGTCGGCTTCGCGCATCAGCCGGGCGTGGCGGGCATGGCTCTCGACATCGAGCGACAACCAGTAGAACGGATAGCCGCGGCCGACAAAGGCGGCGAACTCGTCGTCGCTAAAATCGGGCAGCAGCTGGCGCGCTGCCGCCTGCGCCGCGGCGATGCGCGAATCGCGGGCCTCGACCGTAGCGCCGCCCGAAATCGTGTCGAAGGCGCTATGGTAAAGCTCGCGCAGCAGCGCCGCCTTCCAGCCGTTCCATACCTTGGGGCCGACCGCGCGGATATCGGCGACGGTCAGCACCAGCAGCAGCTTCAGCCGTTCGGGCGACTGCACGCGGGCGACGAAATTCTGGATCGTCTGCGGGTCGCCGATATCGAGCTTGAAGGCGACGCCGCTCATCAGCAGGTGCGAGCGCACCAGCCAGGCGACGGTCTCGGTTTCTTCCGGGGTCAGCCCCAGCCGCGGCCCGAGCTTGAGCGCGACCTTCTCGCCCAACTGAGAGTGGTCGCCGCCGCGGCCCTTGGCGATGTCGTGCAACAGGGTGGCGAGATAGAGCGCGCGCCGCGACGAGATCGTCGGCACGATCGCGCTGGCGAGCGGCAGCTCGTCCTTGAGCGCGCCCGACTCGATCTTGTGCAGGATGCCGATGGCGAACAGCGTGTGCTCGTCGACCGTGTAGACATGGTACATGTCGTACTGCATCTGCGCGACGACGCGGCCGAAATCCGGGATGAACCGGCCGAAGACCCCGGCCTCGTTCATCCGCCGCAGGGCGATCTCCGGCTCTTTCCGCGACGTCAGGATGTCGAGGAACAGCCGGTTCGCCTCGGGATTGTCGCGCAGCTCCGCATTGACCAGGCGCAGCGACTGGGTCACCGCGCGCAAGGCGCGTGGGTGGATGTCGAGCTCGTGTTCCTGCGCGACATGAAACAGGCGAATGAGCGCAACCGGATCCTGCTTGAAGAAATCCTCGCGCGGGATCGTGAGGCGCCCGCCATCGATGACAAAGCCCGAGAACGAGCGCCGCCCGGTGCCCCAGCGCAGCCACGACCGCCGTTTCTTGTTCTGATCGACCTGGAGGATCGCGCAGAAGATGCGGGTCAGGTCGCCGACATCCTTGGCGACCAGGAAATAGTGCTTCATGAAGCGTTCGACGCCGCGGCTGCCGGCATGGTCGGTGTAGCCCATGCGCTCGCCGATCCGCGTCTGCATGTCAAACGTCAGCCGCTCCTCGGCACGCCCGGCGAGGTAGTGCAGGTGGCAGCGCACGGTCCACAAGAAAGCCTGGGCGCGCTCAAAGCGCTGCGATTCCTCGGCCGACAGCACCTTGAGCTCGACCAGCTTTTCGACGTCGTCGATGCGGTAGATGAATTTCGCCAGCCAATAGAGCGTGTGCAGATCCCTGAGCCCCCCTTTGCCTTCCTTGATGTTGGGCTCGAGCTGATAGCGGCTGTCGCCGACGCGCCGGTGCCGCTCGTCGCGTTCGGCGAGCTTGGCTTCGGTGAATTGCGCCGCGTTGCCCTTGACGATCTCGGTGTCGAAGCGCGCCTTCAGCTGGGTGAACAGCGGCTGCTCACCCCAGACATAGCGCACCTCCAGCAGCGCGGTGCGGATCGTCAAATCGGTTCTGGCGTAACGCAGGCAATCGTCGATCGAGCGCGTCGAATGGCCGACCTTGAGCCGCAGATCCCACAACACGTACAGCAAGTATTCGACCACCTGCTCGGTATGCGGCGTCTGCTTGTAGGGCAGCAGGAACAACAGGTCGACATCCGAGAACGGCGCCATCTCGCCGCGCCCATAGCCGCCGACCGCGACGATCGCGATCTTTTCGCCTTCGGTCGGGTTGGCGATCGGGTAGATCCGCTCGCTGACGAAATCGAACAGGATGCGGATCAGCTGGTCGATCAGAAAGCATTGCTCGGCGGCGCAATGCGCGGCGCTGCCGCGGGCTTCGAAGCGGTGCCGGATTTCGCCGCGGCCCCGGTCGAGCGCGGCGCGCAGCAGCGCCACGATCGGCGCGCGATCGGCGCCCGAATCGATCGCCAGCGCGGCCAGCGCCTCGGCGAGGACGCGCCGGTCGATGATCTCGCGCTGTCTGGCGATCGCGGGCAAAGGCATGGTGCGCCGGTTTCCGCTCAGAGATGCCGGCCGGCGTCGACCGAGATGATGGAGCCGGTGGTGTGGGTTAGATGGGTGACGCAACCGATCACCGCCAGGGCCACGTCCTCGGCCTCGATCGGGCGTTTTAGCGGCGTTGACATCGCCGCCTTGTGCATCATCTCCTCGGTGCGGCCGGGGACGAAGCCGGTATGGACCATCCCCGGCGCGACGACGACGACGCGGACCTCCGGTCCCAGCACCCGCGCCAGCGCCATGCTCATCGTGTTGAGCGCCGCCTTCGAGGCGCCGTAGATGATGCTGCTGCCGGTGCCGGCAGTCGCCGCACCCGACGAAATATTGACGATGACCCCGTCGCCCGACGCCTTCAGCAGCGGCACGAACGCGCGGATCGTCGCAAACGGGCCGCGCACATTGGCGGTCAGCACCTGGTCGATCAAATCGTCGTCGAGCGCTTCGAGGTCGTGATGCGCGACCATCCGGGTAAAGCCGGCGGAATTGACCAGCACGTCGCAGCGGCCGAATTCCTTCTCGACCTCCGCGGCGACTTTCCTGATTTGCGCGGTGTCTTCGAGCGGCAGGTGCATTGCCCGGTGGAAATTGGGCTGGCCGCTGCCGGCGAGCCCGGCGACGACGGCATTGGCGCGCTCGACCCCGCGGTTGTAGCCGACAACCACCTGCGCTCCGGCCTCGGCGAATAATTTGGCGCTGGCCGCGCCGATCCCGCTTGACGCACCGGTCACCACCGCGACCTTGCCGGAAAGCTTGCCGTCAGCCGCCATTATCATTTCCTTCTGCGACGAAGTGTCGGAGCGCATGGTACGCGGGCGACCCTGCTATTGTCACCGAGTTCGCGGTCGACGCGCATCGGCGGGCGGCGAATTTGCTGCCCCGTCGTCCGATGTCAGTGCGGAGAACCGGAAAGAATGGCCGCGGCGCTCGTGGGGTTTGTCGCGCTCGGGTCGCTGATCGGCGGCGTCGGCGGCGTCTTCGGGATTGGCGGCGGCGCCGTCGCGATCCCGGCGCTGGGGCTGCTCTGTGGGCTCGACCAGCAGACCGCGCAAGGCACGGCCCTGGTGATGATCGTGCCCAATGTGCTGCTGTCGTTCTGGCGCTACCGCCAGCGCGGGCGGGTCGATCTGCGCATCGCCGCAATGCTGGCAGGTTTCGCGCTGATTTCGACCTATCCGGTCGCGCGGTTTGCCACCGGGCTCAGTCCGGCCGCGTTGCGGCTCGGTTTTGCCGGGTTTCTGGCGGTTTTTGCTGCGATCATCGCCCGCCGCGCTCTCGCCCGCCCAACCCATGCGCAGACGCGGCCGCCGGTGCATTGGGGCTGGTCGGCGGTCCTTGGCATTGCCGGCGGCATCGTCTCGGGGTTTTTCGGGGTCGGCGGGGCGTTGATCGCGCCGCCCGTGCTGACCGCGTATTTCGGCGTGCGCCAGGCGGAGGCGCAGGGCCTTGCCCTGGCCCTCGTCGCCCCGGGCTCGATCGTCGCCTTTATCGCCTATGCCGAGGCCGCCAAGGTCGAATGGCTGATCGGCGCGCCGATGGCCGCCGGCGGCGTGCTGTCGGTATCGCTCGGCGTCGCTCTCGCCTACCGCCTGCCGGAGCGGCGGTTGCGGCTGGCCTTTGCCTGCCTGCTGGTGGCGACGTCATGCCTGCTGGTGCTAAGGGCCTAGGCGGCTCGGATCTTCCGGAACCGGCGCAGGTAGCGGGTGCTGATCGTGTAGTGCTTGCGCGGGCCACGGACCACATGCTCGACAACGAAAGTGCCGTCGCAGCGAAATTGGTAACGGCTGTCGTACCGGTCCTCGATGCACACGTGACTGCCGCTTCCCGCCAGGTTCGGTCCTGTCTTGTCCAGGATAATGCGATGAAACAAACGCGGTGGGCTGTCGGCGAACAAGACCCTGAAACCATCGGGGAGTTCTTCGAATATGTAGCGGCGATGGCTCTCGACGGTCTGCCCATCCGCCAGCCGCAACAAACCCCGCTCACAGTATTGAAATTGCCCGTCGCGCTGGTGGGCGATCGTCGCGGTTCCGGTCATCGAGGCGCCATTGTCCACCGACCGGTTCAGAGACCACACCCCCACGAGTGATTTGAGGATGCCATACGGCCCGACCCAGGTTCCGCAGTCGGCGAGGGCGGTATTTGTCGCGGGCGGGGAAACCATGCTGTGGCTGGGCGTGCCGAGCCTGGCTCAGCGGCGCAGCACCATCATCTTTTTGATCTCGGCGATGGCCTTCGCCGGGTTGAGATTTTTCGGGCAGGTGCGGGTGCAGTTCATGATCGTGTGGCAACGGTAGAGCCGGAACGGGTCTTCGAGCGCGTCGAGGCGCTCGCCGGTCTTTTCGTCGCGGCTGTCGGCGAGCCAGCGATACGCCTGGAGCAGGATCGCCGGGCCCAGGTAGCGCTCGCCGTTCCACCAATAGCTCGGGCACGCGGTGGTACAGCAAAAGCACAATATGCATTCCCAAAGGCCATCGAGCTTGGCGCGCTCGTCCTCGGATTGCGGGCGCTCCCTGTCGGGGGGAGCCGGGCTGTCGGCCTGCAGCCAGGGCTTGATCGACTCGTATTGGGCATAGACCTGGGTGAGGTCGGGCACCAGATCCTTGACCACCGGCATATGCGGCAGCGGGTAGATCTTGACGTCGCCCTTGATGTCCTCGATCGCCTTGAGGCAGGCGAGCGTGTTGGTGCCGTCGATGTTCATCGCGCAGGAGCCGCAAATCCCCTCGCGGCACGAGCGGCGGAAGGTCAGGGTGGTATCGACCTCGTTCTTGATCTTGATCAGCGCGTCCAACACCATCGGGGCGCAATCGGCAAGGTCGACCGTATAGGTGTCGATTACCGGGTTTTTGCCGTCGTCCGGGCTCCAGCGATAGATGTGGAAGCGGCGCGGCTGCCTCGCACTCGCCGGCGGCGGGTGGGTCTTGCCGGTACCGATCTTCGAATTGGCGGGCAGGGTGAACTCGGCCATATCAAAGAATTCTCGTTAAAGGCCGCCACCCCGGCGACAGCGGAGGGCCAGGGGCGAACCTTCTGTCGTTTGCCCTGGATTCCCGCGTTCCCGCGAATGGCGATTAAGGGGTGATGCCGGCATCGATCGGGATCAGTAAACCCGCGCCTTGGGCGGGAAGGTCTGCACTTCGTTCGACAGCGTATTCATGTGCACGGGGCGGTAACCCAGCGTCACATCGGCATCGCCGTCGAGCCAGGCGATCGTGTGTTTCATCCAGTTGACGTCGTCGCGTTCGGGAAAATCCTCGCGGGCATGGGCGCCGCGGCTCTCGGTGCGGTTCTCGGCCGAATGCAGCGCGACCACCGCCTGCTCCAGGAGGTTCTGCAACTCGAGCGTTTCGACGAGATCGCTGTTCCAGATCATCGAGCGGTCGGCGATGCCGACCTGGTCGAAGCTGCGCGCCGCGGTGTCGATCTTCTCGACCCCTTGCTGCAGCACCTCGGCGGTGCGGAAGACGGCGCAATTGTTCTGCATGATGCGCTGCATTTCGGTGCGCAGCGAGCCCGGCTTGCGGTCGCCCTTCGAATGGCGCACCGCGTCCAGTCGGGCGATCGACTCCTCGCCGGCGCCGCTGCTCATCGGCGGGTGCGACATGCCCGGGCGGACCAGCTCGACCGCGCGATGCGCCGCGGCGCGGCCTAACACGACGATGTCCAAAAGCGAGTTGCAGCCCAGCCGGTTGGCGCCGTGAACCGACACGCAGGCGCTCTCGCCGACCGCCATCAGCCCTGGCGCCACCGCGTCGGGGTCGTCTTCGGTCGGCCGCAACACCTCGCCGCGGTAATTGGTCGGCACCCCGCCCATGTTGTAGTGCACGGTCGGCAAAATCGGGATCGGCTCGCGGGTCACATCGACATTGGCGAAGATCTTGGCGGTCTCCGAGATGCCGGGCAGGCGTTGGTGCAGCACCTTGGGGTCGAGATGTTCGAGGTGGAGCA
>DASQGR010000014.1:0-12772 GCA_035632515.1 Allostellaceae bacterium
GCGCGACCTGATCGACCGCTACGGTTGCGACGCGCTGCGCTTCACCCTGTCGGCCCTGGCTGCACCGGGGCGCGACATCAAGCTCGCCGAGAGCCGGGTCGAGGGCTATCGCAACTTCGTCACCAAGCTGTGGAACGCGGCACGCTATGCGGACACGTATGACTGCGTGTACGAACCGGGTTTCGACCCCACCGCCTGCGAGCTGACGGAAAATCGCTGGATTGCCGGTGCGCTTCGCGATTGTGCGATGGCGGTGACCGCGGCGCTCGATGCCTATCGCTTCGACGAGGCGGCAAACCGGCTCTACCAGTTCGTCTGGGGCACGTTTTGCGACTGGTACGTCGAACTGACAAAGCCGATCCTTCAGGGCGAAGGCGGCCAGCGCCAGGAGGAGACGCGGGCGATGACCGCGTGGGTCCTGGGGCAGATCGTTCACCTGCTCCACCCGATAGCTCCGTTCGTCACCGAGGAGCTGTGGAGCCACCTCAGCGGCGGTGAAGGCGGCATGCTGATGACCGCGGCATGGCCGGAAATGGCGAGCGGCGACGTTTCGGCGACCGCGGAGATGGAATGGATCGTCGCGGCGATTTCGGCCATCCGCGGCGTCCGCTCCGAAATGAATGTGCCGCCAGGCGCTTATGTGCCGTACCTCGTCAAAGACGCTGACGCCTCCGCAAACCGCCTGCTGGAACGCAACCGCGACCACCTTCTGCGTCTTGCCCGAATTACCCCGGCGGAGGCGACGGCCACGGTCGCCGGCGGCATTCAGGTTGTCGTCGAGGGCGCCACCTTTCTCCTCGACCTCGGCGAGGTCGTCGACCTTGGACAGGAAAAGACGCGTCTTGGCAAGGAGATCGGCCGGCTCGACGCCGATCTCGCCAGATTCGCCGCCAAGCTCGGCAACCCGGGCTTCCTTGCCAAGGCCAAGCCGGAGATCATCGAGGAGCAGCGCGAGCGCGAGGCGGACACCCGCCGCGACCGCGACCGCCTCAAAGCCGCTTACGAGCGCCTGGGGGCGGTTTGACCCTGCGCGCCGACGATCTTGTCGAGGCCGGGCTGGTTGCGCCAGAGCGGCTCGACGAGCTGCGCCGGGTTGCCGAGCAGTTTACCGTGGCGCTGACCGACGAAATGGCGACGCTGATCGATCCGGCCGATCCGGTCGATCCGATCGCCGCCCAATTCGTGCCGAATGCAGCCGAACTCGATGCTGCGCCCGAGGAGCAGGCAGACCCGATCGGCGACGAACGCTGGTCGCCGATTGCCGGCATCGTCCATCGCTACCCCGATCGGGTGTTGCTGAAGCCGAGCCTGTTGTGCCCGGTTTACTGCCGTTTCTGCTTTCGCCGCGAGCAGATCGGCGCCAAGGGGGCGGTGCTTGGCCAGGCGGCGCTCGACCGCGCCTTCGCCTATATCCGCGAGCACTCGGAGGTCTGGGAGGTCGTCATCACCGGCGGCGACCCGTTTCTGCTCGCGCCGCGACGGGTCGGCTCGATCGTCCAGAACCTGGTGGCGATCGAGCATGTTCAGGTGATCCGCTTTCACACGCGAGTCCCCGTCGTCGATCCGCAGCGGATCGGCGCCGAGCTGGTCAAGGCTCTCGCGGCGGAGAAGGCGATCTATGTCGTCATCCACGCCAACCACCCCCGCGAGCTGACCGATGCGGCAAGGGCGGCGGTGACCCGGCTGACCCGCGCCGGCATTCCGGTGCTGTCGCAAAGCGTGCTGTTGCGCGGGGTCAACGACGAGGCCGCCATCCTGGAGCAATTGTTCCGCCGGCTCGTCGCCATGCGGGTCAAGCCCTATTACCTGCACCATCCCGACCTTGCCCGCGGCACGGCGCGGTTCCGCGGCGGCATCGCCGCAGGGCAGGGACTGATGCGCGAGTTGCGCCGGCGCGCTTCCGGACTATGCCAGCCGACCTATGTGCTCGATATTCCCGGCGGCCACGGCAAGGTCCCGATCGGCCCCTCTTGGCTGCGGCCCGGCGACGGCGGAGACGGTTGGATCGTCGAGGACAGTGGCGGCCGGTGCCATTGCTACCCGCCGCGGACGGACGATCTCGGATGAGGCAGCGTCCGCCCCGTGCCGCCGCCGAGCGGCAGACGCTGATCTTTGGCGACGACGCACTGGCGCTCAGCATCGCAGCCGATATCACCCGGCTGTCGGGGCAGCGGGTCACGGTCCTCGGTCCGGCCAACGATGAATTCGCCAAGTCGGTGACGGCGGTCGGGGCGGAGCTGGTCAGCGGGCTGCCGCAACGCGGCGACGTCCTGGAGCGCGCCGGCGTTGCCACGGCGGCGACGATCATCGCGGTCTCGCGCGACGATCAGATCAACCTCCAGACCGCGCTGTTGGCGCGCGACGCCAACCCCCGCATCCGCATTGTCCTGCGCCAGTTCAACCGCACGCTGGCCCACAAGATCGAGCAGAACCTGCCGGATTGTTCGGTCCTGTCGCTGGCCTGGCACTCGGCGGCGAGCTATGCCGCGACGGCGCTCGATCCTTCGTGCTTCCGCGGGCTGCAATTTCCCGAGCCGCACGGCCCGCTGACCGGCTTTGTCGAGCGCATCGCCGTCGACGAGAATGTCGTCGACCGCAGCATCGTCGAGGTCGAGGAGGCGCTGGGCGTGCGCGTCGTCGCCGTCAATGGCGACACCGCGATCGACCGCGATTCCCGCGTCCCGTGGCGGGCGCGGCTATGCCTCTACGGCACCATCGCACGGCTGCTGCAATCGGCGCCGCCGCCGAGCAGCACGGAGGGGGCGGCGCCGGTCGCCGACATCATTCTCAGGCGGCCGAGGCGGGCGCGCTGGCGCTTCTTCCGCGGCAACCCCTATCTTTGCGCGTTTGCCGGCGCGGCGCTGGTGGTTTTTGCACTCGGCACCTGGCATTTTCGCTTTGCGTTCAACATCGATTGGCTGACCGCCGCCTATTTCGTGCTGGCGACGATGTCGACCACCGGCTACGGCGACCTGACGCCCGACCGCAACAACGTGATCGACATCATCATGTCGATGGCGCTGATGCTGACGGGTGTCGGGTTTACCGGCGTGTTCATCGCGATCTCGGCATCGCTGCTGACCCGCGCCCAATGGGTGCGGGTGCAGGGCCTGCGTCCCATCCGCCGCCGCGGCCATATCGTCGTCTGCGGCGCGGGCAGCATCGGGTCGGGGGTGATCGAGCTTCTGCTCGGTTTCGACAAGCCGCTGGTCGTGGTCGAGGTCGCACCGGATTCGGCGATGGTCGAGCGGGCTCGCGATCTCGGCTTCGACCTCTTGACCGGCGACGCAAGTCGCGACGAGACCCTCGATCTGTGCAACCTCGAGGCTGCGCACAGCCTCATCTCGCTGACCAATGTCGATACCCTGAACCTCGAGATCGCGCTTGGCGCCCGCGCCCGCAATCCGAGCATGCCGATCGTCTTGCGCGTTGCCGAGGCGAGCTTCGCCGCTTCGATCGCGCGCCATTTCGACTTCCGCACGACGTATTCGGCGGCGGCGCTGGCGGCGCCGGCCTTTGCCGGTCTGACGCGGATGTCGGGAGCGCGCGGCCGCATCACCCTCGACGGTCAAGAATTTGCCATCGCGGAACTGGTGCTGCGCGAGGATGCCGCGTCGACGGCGCAGCGCCGCGCGATCCCGATCGCGGTGGCGCGCGGCGACGAGCTTGCACTGATCTACGATTTCGCCAGTCTTGCGTCCGGCGCTCGCGTGCTGGCGCTGGTCCCTCTCGTCGAGTTCGAGCAGAACGAGACCGTCCCCGCAGACGAACCGCACATGCAGGCCGCATCAGCCGTCATTCCGAATTAAGCATCAATTTTATGGATTTACGCCGGATGTCCGGCGATGTTCGCGGCATGACCTCACGAGCCGCCAAACTCGACCGCGCCGAACTGCGCCGCCACCGCCGCTACATGACGCCGATCTTTGAAGTCATCGTCGAATGCGAGCTGTTCCGTTCGCTCGACTGGTCGACCGGCGGCGTGCTCCTCGACGGGGTCTGCGAGGGGGTCGAGGCGGGCACCCCGGTCGAAGGCTGGATCGCCCTGCCGGGCTCCCGCGAGGCGTTTGCCTTCAGCGGCCGGGTTCTGCGAGTGGACGAGGGCACCGGCAACACCGTAGTGCATTTCGACGATATCGAGGACGAGACGATCGCCTTTCTCAATCGGTCGATTGCCTGGCGTCTGCACTGACGCCATTCGGCCAGCGATCGTAAGATACTGGTTGAGCCGGGATTTTTGTTGGAAATGGTCGGGGGGTCACGCCCGGCCATGCCGTGGCGGATGCCGTGTGTTCCTATCCGGTGAGCTCGCACCAGATCGGCGTGTGGTCGGATGCACGCTCCTTGCCGCGCGGCGATTTGTCGATATCGCAGCCGGCGATGCGGTCGGCGGCCTGAGGCGACAGCAGCAAATGGTCGATCCGCAGCCCTTCGTCGCGGTGCCAGCGTCCGGCCTGGTAATCCCAATAGGTGTACTTGTGCGGCTCGCGGTGAAACACGCGATAGCCGTCGGTAAGGCCCCGGTACAAGAGCGCGCGAAAGCGCGAGCGCGCCTCGATCCGGCACAGCGCGTCGTCGCGAAAGGCGACGGGATCGTAAACATCGTCGTCGGTCGGGCAGATATTGTAGTCGCCGGCCAGGACAAAGGGGATTTCGCGGCGCAGAAGGCCGGACGCGTGGTCGATCAGCCGGTCCATCCAGGCCAGCTTGTAGGTGAACTTGTCGGTGCCGGCCGGGTTGCCGTTGGGCAGGTAGATCGAGGCGATGCGCGCCTCGGCGCCGGGCGGGCCGAAGGCCGCTTCGATATAGCGCGCATGGTCGTCGCCATCGTCGCCCGGAAGCCCGCGGACGACGTCGCGCGCCGGCTCCTTCGACACCAAGGCGACGCCGTTATAGGCGCGCTGGCCGATCGCTTCGACCCGATAGCCGAGCGCCGCGACCTCCAGCCGGGGAAAATCGCTGTCGAGGCATTTGATCTCCTGCAGGCACAGCACGTCGGGCTGGGAGCTCTTCAGGAAATCGAGGAGATGCGGCAGCCGGACCTTGACCGAGTTGACGTTCCAGGTCGCGATCTTCACGGAATCGGCCGCGCGTCAGGCGATCGAGAAGGAGTTGCCGCAGCCGCAGGACGAAGCCGCGTTCGGGTTGCGAATCTGGAACGAGGCGCCCATCAGATCCTCGACGAAATCGACCTCGGCGCCGTTCAACAGGTCGAGCGACACGTCGTCGACGACGACGCCGATACCGTCGCGCTCAAACACCAGATCGCCGGGATTGGTCTGGTCGTCAAAACTCAGCCCGTACTGAAAGCCCGAGCATCCGCCCCCCGACACGGCGATGCGTAGATTGGCGTCGCCGACCTCCTCCTGCTCGCGCAAAAAGGCGATGCGCCTGGCCGCATTTTCGGTGACGATGATGCTGCGTTCGCCGGTTTCGCTCGACGCGTCGCTCATATGCTTAGGCTCCATCTCGCCCGCGCGGGTACGCGGGTGTATTTAGTCAGTGATGGACGATCATACCACCCTGCAAGAGCGAAAGGCAGAGAAGGTGCCGGCGCACCGGCTGGCGCTGCTGCGCGCGCTCGAACGCAAGGCGTTGTGGCTGTCGAGCTGGATGATTCACAACGCCAACCACCTGCGTCCCAGCCGCGACGGGCTCAAGGTCGGCGGTCACCAGGCATCGAGCGCATCGGTCGCGACGATAATGACGGCGCTCTACCTCGACGTCATGCGGCCGCAGGATCGGGTCGCGGTCAAGCCGCACGCGGCCCCGGTGTTTCATGCCTTGCAGTACCTGCTCGGCCACCAGAGCCGGGAGAAGCTCGAGGGTTTCCGTGCCTTTGGCGGGGCCCAGGCCTATCCGTCGCGGACCAAGGACGGCGAGCTTGTCGATTTTTCGACGGGCTCGGTGGGTCTCGGGGTCGGGGTGACGTTGTTCGCCTCCCTGGTGCAGGACTACGTGCGGCTGCACGAGCTGGTGCCCAATGGCGAGCAGCCCGGCCGCATGATCGCGCTCGCCGGCGACGCCGAGCTCGACGAGGGGAATATCTTCGAAGCCTTGCTCGAAGGCTGGAAGCACGATGTCCGCAATCTGTGGTGGATCATCGACTACAACCGCCAGAGCCTCGACGCGGTGGTTTCGGACCGGCTGTTCGGCCGCATCGACGCGCTGTTCGAACTGGTCGGCTGGCGCGTCGTCACCTTGAAATATGGCCGCAAGCTCGAGGCCGCCTTTGCCCGGCCGGACGGCCACCATCTGCGCGAATGGATCGATGCCTGCCCGAACTCGCTCTACTCGGCGCTGGTCTACAAGGGCGGGGAGGGGTGGCGCGAGCACTTGCTGCGCGACCTCAACCGCTATCCGGGCATCCGCACCATCCTGGACGAGCATGACGACGATGCGCTGCAGGCGCTGATGACCAATCTCGCCGGCCACGACATGGAGGCGGTGCTCGACGCATTCCACAGCATCACCGACGATCGGCCGACCTGCTTTATCGCCTATACGATCAAGGGTTACGGCCTGCCGCTCGCCGGGCACAAGGACAACCATGCCGGGCTGATGAACCCGGGGCAGATGGCCATCTTCCAGAAGGCGATGGCGGTGCCGGCGGGTGCCGAATGGGAGCCGTTTGCCGGGCTCGACATGCCGGCCGGCGAGGTCGCCGAGCTTCTGCGCTCGGTGCCGCTGGCCCAGCGTGCGACTCAGCGGATCGAGACCGCGCCGATCGCGGTGCCGGAAATGCCGCCGCCGCGCGGCAGGCGTTTGTCGACGCAGGAAGCCTTTGGCCGGCTTCTTGGCGCGCTGGGGGCGAGCGACAGCGAGCTGTCGCACCGCATCGTCACCACCTCGCCCGACGTGACCGTGTCGACCAATCTCGGCGCCTGGGTCAATCGCCGCGGCATCTTCGACCACACCGAGCGGCTCGATACGTTCCGCGAGGAGAACGTCGTCTCGGCTCAGCGCTGGGCGATGTCGCCGCAGGGCCAGCACATCGAATTGGGTATCGCCGAGCACAACCTGTTTCTGCAATTGGCGGCGCTTGGGCTCGCCGGTCCGCTGTTCGGCGGGCGGCTCCTGCCGATCGGCACGCTCTATGACCCGTTCATCAAGCGCGGGCTCGATGCGCTCAATTACGCGCTCTATCAAAACGCCCGGTTCATCCTGGTGGCGACGCCGTCGGGGATCACTCTGGCGCCCGAAGGGGGCGCGCACCAATCGATCGTCGAGCCGCTGATCGGACTGGCGCAACCCGGCCTCACCGCGTTCGAGCCGGCCTTCGCCGACGAGTTGGCGGTACTGCTGCGATGGGCGCTCGGCGAAATTCAGCGCGACCATGGCGAGTCGGTCTATTTCCGGCTGTCGACCCGCCCGGTCGAGCAGCCCGAGCGGACGATGGACGCGGCGCTGACCGAGGCGATTGTCGGCGGCGCCTATTGGCTGCGCGAGCCGGGGCCGGACTGCGAGTTGGCGATCGCCTATTGCGGCGCGGTGGCTCCGGAGGCGCTTGCTGCCTGGGAAACCATTGCCGAAGACCTGCCCCATGCCGGAGTGCTGGCAGTGACGTCGCCCGCCCGACTGCATCGAGACTGGCGCGCGTCGGCGGCCCGGGGAGAGCCGGGGCTGGCAGGGCGATTGCTCGGTCGGCTGCGGCCCGATGCCGCAATCGTCACCGTGGTCGACAGCCATCCGGCCACCCTCTCCTGGCTCGGCAGCGTTGCTCAGCACGCAGTGGTGCCGTTGGGGGTCGACCAGTTCGGCCAGTCGGGTGATATTCCGGACCTCTACCGCTATTACGGTATCGACCAGGAGGCGATAATCGATGCTGCGGCAAGGGCATGCCTGCGGGAGCGCAACTCGCTAAGAATCCTTTAACCCGTTCCAAATTTAAGATAGTAGGATAGGTGCACGTGCAGCGTTTCTCGCGTCTTCCGTGCAGCAGGTGCTGTAGGCCGTATCAACCAAACGTTGCTGGCGCTTACAGGCCGGATCGGTATCGCTGGCGGTGGGGAAATGTCTTCAAAACGAGGCAATAACGGTATGCCTCCGATCAAACTGGCTCCCTTAACCGGTGCGATGAGGTTTAGTCTTGCGCTTATGGTTGGTGGATAGTGGTAACTGAGCCGGCAAAACAGGACAACGACGTCGATCGTCTGTTCTCGTGGCTGCAAACACCGGACCTTCGCTATCGTGAGTTTGCCGGTGCACGCGAAGTGGCGGACGCCGTGGTAGTTTCGCAGGGGCGCCCGAATAAACCGCAAGTCGAGGTCCCCGAAGAAACTCCCACGCCGAAGCTGGAAACGGCAGCGGACGATCACTCGCACGAACCGCCGGCGCATGAACCGCCAGTGCGCGAACCGCCAGCGCGCGAAGCCGTCAGAGGTCAGGCGGCACCGCGGGAGCCGACGATGGTCGCGCCGATGCCGATGCCGCCGCGCGCCGAAACCGGACCCTTTTCCCTCGGCGCCGCCGGACGTGGCGCACCGCGCCAGCCCGCGCCGCCGCTGCCGACCCCGTCGTCGAATCCACCGTCACCGCCGACCCCGTCGCAGCCCAGTGCGGCAGCGCAGACTGCTGCCGGCGGTCTGCTTGGCGGCGCCTACCGCGAAAGCGGAAGCGAGGGGCGGGCGGCGCCTCAGGCCAGTGGTCTCCAGAATTCCGAGGAGCCCCGCAAGCAGGAAGCGCGCCCGCTCGATGCGGTGTTTGGCCGGCTCGGTGGCGGGAATGTCCGGCCGCCCGATCCGCGTGAACGCCTGCGGCACATTCCGGGGTTGGGCGCATCCACCAACCGTTCGCGCTGAGATGGCGGCCATAGGGTTTGCGCCGGCGGGCGGCGGCGCGGGCAAGGCGACGTTCTCGGCGAGGGTTGCCTTGCGCCGGTCTAACGCGCTCGGTTTCGCCCCTCGCGGCGATGCCGAAGCGATAACGCAGGATGTTCGGCGCCGCCGATCGACAAGATGGCGGAGGGGGTTCAGCAGATGATCGGGCGACTCAGGCGGATTGCGACTTCCGAATTCGCCGGGCAGAACCTGGTTCTGGCTGCCCTTGTCATCGGCGGAGTGTTCTTTCTCGGGATCGTCGTCATCACCCCGCTCGACCTCGTATCGCAGGCGCTGTTCGCGGTGCTGACGATCCTGGCGATGCTGCTGATCCGTGGCCAGACGTCGCGCGGGGTGACCCTGGTGCTCGTCACGCTGTCGGTCGTGGTCTCGACCCGCTACATCTGGTGGCGGCTGACCGAGACGCTGCAATTCCCCTCATTGATCGAGGCGTTTCTCGGCATCGGCCTGATCCTCGCCGAGCTTTACGCCTGGCTGGTCCTGGTTCTCGGCTACATCCAAACCGCGTGGCCGCTGCACCGGCCGCCGGTGGGCCTGCCCGAGGACATCGTCGACTGGCCGACCGTCGACCTGTTCATCCCGACCTACAACGAGCCGCTGGCCGTGGTGCAGAACACGGTGCTGGGGGCGTTGTCGATCGATTATCCGCTCGACAAGCTGAAGATCTACATCCTCGACGACGGCAGGCGTGAGGAATTTCGCGAGTTCGCCGAGGCACTCGGCGTCGGCTACATCACCCGCGACAACAATTTTCACGCCAAGGCCGGCAACCTCAATCACGCGTTGTCGGTAACGGACGGCGAGCTGCTGGCGCTGTTCGACAGTGACCACGTGCCGACCCGCGCGTTCCTGCAGCTTACCATCGGCTGGTTCCTGCGCGACCCCAGGTTGGCGCTGGTGCAGACGCCGCACCATTTCTACTCGCCCGACCCGTTCGAGCGGAACCTGCGCGCCGGCACTACCGTGCCGAACGAGGGCCAGTTGTTCTACGGCCTGATCCAGGACGGCAACGATTTGTGGAATGCCTCGTTCTTTTGCGGCTCTTGCGCGGTGATGCGGCGCACCGCGGTGGAGTCGATCGGCGGGTTCGCCACCGCCACGGTGACGGAGGACGCGCATACCGCGCTGCGCCTGCACCGGGCGGGATGGAACTCGGCCTATCTGCGGCTGCCGCTGGCGGCGGGGCTGGCGACCGAACGGCTGGCGATCCATGTCGGTCAGCGCATGCGCTGGGCCCGCGGCATGACCCAGATCTTCCGGGTCGACAACCCGCTGTTGGGCCGGGGCCTGAGCTTCGGGCAGCGCGTCTGCTATCTCAACGCGATGCTGCATTTCTTCTTTGGTCTGCCGCGTTTCGTCTTTTTGACGGCGCCGCTCGCCTATCTGATGTTCCGCCTCAACATCATCGCCGCCAGCGGCTTGATGGTGATCGTCTACGCGGCGCCTCACCTGATCCATTCGACAGTGACCAACTCGCGCCTGCAATCGCGCTATCGGCATTCGTTCTGGGGCGAAATCTACGAGTCCGTCCTCGCCCTGTACATTTTACGGCCGACCCTGGCGACGCTGATCAACCCCAAACGCGGCAAGTTCAACGTCACCGAGAAGGGCGGCCTGCTGCCGCGCGACTATTTCGATTACAAGATCGTCCGGCCGCACCTGATCATTTTCGGCCTGCTCGTGGTGGCGCTGATCATCGGCTTCGTGCGCTGGTTGTTGAGCGACCTGCAGGACAGCGAGGTGCTGGTGCTGAACGTCGCCTGGGCCATCTTCAACCTCTTGACGATCGGCGCGGCGATCGCGGTCGGCCGCGAGACGCGGCAGCTGCGCGGTTCGGTGCGGCTCGGCCTCGAAATGCCGAGCGTCATTTATCTGCCCGACGGGCAGTCGCTGGCCAGCCGGTCCCGCAATCTCTCGACGACGGGCGGCATGTTTTCGGCGCCATGCCCCGCCGGGATCGGGCCGGACGATATCATCCAGATCGAATTGCCGGTGGGCGACCGCAACGTGGTGCTGCCGGGACGGGTTATTGCCTGGGACGGGGAGGTGTTGCGCGTGGCCTTCGAACAGTTGACCCTTCGTCAGCAGCGCGACTTGGTTCGGGTGGTGCTGTGTCGAGCCGATGCCTGGCTCGATTGGGAAGAGCACCCGGTTGATCGGCCGCTGCGCTCGGTGCGCGAGATCCTGGCGAGCATCGGTGGGCTGTTCGTGCCGCACCATTTCCGCGAGGCGACCGGGGCGGGGCGGCGCGAAACCGAGGCCGCGCGGCGCGAGCGGGTGTTGCCGGGGCTGCTGCTGGCGGCGGGGATCGGGCTTGGCGCGCTGGCGATGGGCGGGAGCGCACTCGCGCAGACCAATGCGCCACCGGCGCCGCTGCCCAGCACTCCGGCCGCGCCGCCGACCGCAGGCGTCATCCCGAGCGGACCGGGGCCGCTGACCGGCGCTGCCGCGCCGCCGCCGCAGGGCGCGCAGGTGCCGTTGTCGCAGGCGCAGTCGAGCCAGATCGTTCCCGGGGCGATGGCGCCGCAAAGCATGACCCCGCCGAATCAGCCGAGCCTGCCTGGGCCGGCCGGCGCTCCCACCGAAAGGGAGGCTGCCGGGGCCACGCCCGGCGCGCCGGCGACACCGACCGGCTCGACCCGCACGCAAGTGCTGAGCCTCAAGGATCTCGGGGCCAACTCGCCAATCCGTCTCATCGGCGTGCAGGGTGAAGGCAGCCTGCCGTTTTCGGTGCGCCGCGACGAGGTCGTCACCGGCGGCAAGATGGATCTGACTTTTGCCTACTCCCCGGCGCTGATTCCCGAATTGAGCCACCTGACGGTGCTCATGAACGGCGAAGTCGTCGGCTCGATCCCGCTGCCAAAGGACAAGGCTTCCGGCCAGACTGCGACATTATCGATCAATCCGGTGCTGTTCCAGGAGGATAACCGCGTCCTGTTCCGCTTTATCGGTCACTACACGCTGGGCTGCGAAGACCCGCTGCATTCGAGCCTCTGGCTGGTGCTGAGCAATACGACCACGCTGACCACCCAGCTGCAATAGCTGCCGCTGCCTAACGACCTCTCGCTGTTGCCGACGCCGTTTTACGATCCGAAGGACATGCGGGCGCTCAGCCTTCCCTTCGTCTTTGCCTCAAAGGTGTCGCCGGCGACTTTGCAATCGGCAGGGACGGTGGCGTCGTGGTTCGGCAGCCTCGCCGCGTACAAGGGGGCGACGTTTCCGACCAGTCTCGACACCGTTCCCAACGGCAACGCGGTCGTGTTTGCAACCAACGCCGAGAAGCCGAGCGGGCTGAGCCTGCCGGAGATCAGCGGCCCGACCGTCGCCGTGATCACCAACCCCAACAACGCCGAGGCCAAGCTGCTGCTGGTCATGGGTCGCAACGCCGAGGAGATGCGCACCGCGGCGGATACGCTGGCGGTCGGCGCGACGGCGCTGACCGGCGCGACGCAGGTCGTCGGCGCGCCCGACATCCCGGCGCGCAAGCCCTATGACGCGCCGCGCTGGGTGCGGATCGACCGGCCGGTGAAGTTCGGCGAGCTGGTGCAACCGACCGATCTGCAGGGCAACGGGCTGGTTCCGGGCCTGCTGACGCTCAATTTCCGCACCGCGCCCGACCTGTTCGTGTGGGGCAATACCGGCGTACCGTTGACGATCCGCTATCGCTACCCGGCGGGCACGTGGATGAACTTCCGCGATTCGCGGCTCGACGTGTCGATCAACAACTCCTACCTGCGCAGCTTGCCGCTGACCCGGGAAGGGGTCGTCCAGCAGGTCAAGGACATCATCTCGCCCGATTTCGTGATGAACGAGCAGACCGTCCGGGTGCCGCCCTACTATGTCTTCGGGCAGAACCAGTTGCAGTTCTATTACGACCTGCGGCCGATCAAACAGGGCGAATGCCAGGACGTGCTGCCCAACAATGTGCAGGA
>DASQGR010000015.1:0-4902 GCA_035632515.1 Allostellaceae bacterium
GAACCTGTCGCCGCCGACAAAGCCGCCGCCGGTTCCGGCCCCTACCGTGGTCGCCTTCGACGGGCCGCCGCCGCGGAAGTCGCCCTCGACACCGAGCACCCAATTGTCGAACTGCCAATTGTAGCCCGCCTGGCCGCCACCCGTGACCGAAGTGCCATGGCTCCGGCGGTGGACCGTGGCGCCGGATACGGCAGGGCTGCCGGCAACCGCACCCGCCGGGGTCGAGCCGACGGCGACCGAATCGCTCAACCGAGTCCAATCACCGCCCAAGCTGAGCCCGACATAAGGGCCCGCCCAATTTACGGCTCCAGGCGGCGATTGCGCTCCGGCCGGTAGCGATGCAGCAAGCAGCACAAAACTCGCCGCTGCGGTCACCGTGTAGCGCATATTTCCCCTCCACGCTTTGCTGGCCAACGAGCCGCTCGCGCCGGGCGGACCTGCAGGGCCAACCAAAAGCGCAATTTGTTTGGGCTCGCCCGGTCAACGCTGGCTAGAGCGGGACGGTTCCGCACCGCGCGGGATATTCGCCCTGCGGCCGGGTGCCGCGGCCGGGGCGCCGCAAATCGAGCGCCAAGGATCGGGCGTCACAAATCCAGTTCGAGGATGTCGCCCTTGGCGCGGGTGCAGCAGGTCAGCACATAGCGGCGGCGGTCGGCAGGCCGCAATATCTGGTCGCGGAAATCGGGCTCGCCGGACACGTATGGGGTGAGGCAGGTCCCGCAATAGCCGAGCTCGCACGAGGTATCGACCTTGACCCCGTTGCGGCGCAGCGCATGGGCAATCGACTCGTCGGCGCGCACCTCGTATTCGCCGCCGGATTTGGCGAGGCGCACGCGAAAAGCGCGATCCTCGCCGACCATTTCCGGGGTCGCCGCAGCCGGGCCTTTGAAATATTCGCAATGCACGGTGCGCGGCGGCCAATGCGTTGCCGCCCGGGCGACGGCGTCCATCAGCCCGGCCGGGCCGCAATAATAAAGATGCGTGCCGGGCGGCGGCCCGCGCAAAAGCGCCGCGACGTCGAGCCCTTTGGAGGGGTCGCCGCCGTCATAATGAAATGTCGCCCTTCCCATCGCAGCGAGCAGCGACAGTTCCTCACGAAAGGCGGTGCGCTCCGGCGAGCGGCTGCAGTAATGCAAGTGGAAATCGGCGCGCCGCCGCTTCAACTCGGCGATCATCGCCATGATCGGCGTGATGCCGATGCCGCCGGCGATCAGCCAATGCCGCTCGGCCTCCTCCGCCAAGGGGAAGAAATTGCGCGGCCACGACACTTCAAGGAGGTCGCCGACCCGGGCCTGGTCGTGAAGCCGGTTGGAGCCGTGGCCCTCCTTCTCCCGCAGCACGGCAATACAATAGCGCCGCCGCTCGGCCGGATCGTTCCACAGCGAGTAGTCGCGCAAGAGGCCGGGCGCCACCCGAACCGCGACATGCGCCCCGGCGGTGAAGCGCGGCAGATCGCGCTCGTTCGGGTCGGTTAGCTCGAAGCCGAGCACGTCGTCGGCCAGATAGGTGATCGAGCGGATACGCAGGTGCATGTGCCGTTATGGCGCAGCCTTGCGGGCCGCGCTACTCATATCGGTGCCGCCTCTATACCGAGCGATTCCGCCGCGGCGAGCAGGCGCAGGTCGTAGCTGGCCAGCACGATATGTCGACCTTGGCTGCGCAGGTAGTCGACCGTTGCCAGGTGCAGCGAATCGAGCGTGCGTACCGGCACCGGGAACAAATGCAGAGCGCGTTCGAGGATATCGGCCCTCAAATCGAACAGGGCTATCCGAGAAAGTAACAGATGGACGTCGTCGCCGCGCAACGATGCCAACCCCCGCGCATTAATTCGGCTCCAGACTTCATATCTGAGCAAAGCGCTGGAGACGGATAGCTCGTCCCAAAGGGTAGCCGGCGGCCGCCGGTCTTCCACCAGCAGCTCGGCAAGTACGATGGAGCTATCCAGGTAGATCACCGATCTTCTCGATCGTGATCCAGTTCCCTCATGATTTCGTCAAAGGAAGCCACCGGCCTGCGTGGCGGCAACGACGTGCCGCGGCCGGTCGCCGGAGTTATCCAACCTTCACGGACGCCCTTAGCCAAAAACTCCTCGTCGGTGAGCAGTTGTTTGGGGCGCGGAGGCACCAATTCGGCGACGACGCGATTGCGGTCAGTCACCAAAATCGTTTCGCCGGCGGTGGCGAGGCGGACGTACTCGCTGAGCTTGTTTTTCAGCGTTTTTATGCCAACGGATTGCATCAAACGAATGTAGCTACTGCGAGCTACTTTCTCAAGAGGCCTACCCGCGCAGCGTACCGCCAGTGGCCTTTTCCACCGCGGCGACGAGTCGGCGCGAGAATGCATCGATCTCGGCGTCGGTCAGGGTCGCGTCCTGCGGTTGCAGGGTGACGGCGATCGCCAGCGATTTCTTGCCTTCGGGAAGGCCCTTGCCCTCGTAGACATCGAACAGGCGGATGTCGGAGACGAGTTTGCGGTCGACCCCGCGCGCGGCGCGCAGCAACATCTCCGCCGGCACATCGCGATCGACGACAAAGGCGAAATCGCGGTCGACCGGCTGGAATACCGGAAGCCGGAGCAATGGCCGGGCGCGGCCGCCCCGCGGCAGGGGAACCGCCTCGATCATCGCTTCGAAGGCGGCGACCGGACCACGAACGCCGAACGCGTCGAGCAGCTCGGGATGGAGCTCGCCGAAATACCCGAGCACGGTCGGGCCGAGCCGCAGCACGCCGCTGCGGCCAGGATGGAACCAGGCCGGTGGGTCGCCCGAAACCTGGATGTTGTCGACCGGCGCGCCTGCGGCGGCGAGCGCGGCGAGCGCATCTTCCTTGGCGGTAAACAGATCGGGCTCGCCCGGCCGGTCGCGCCAGTCGCGCGCGCCCAGTTGCCCGGCACGCAGCCCGGCGGCGACATTGTGCTGCCCTGCCGGCGTATCGTCGCGGTACAGCGGCCCCAGCTCGAACAGCGCGACCTCGGGAAAACCGCGATCGGCGTTGCGCCGCGCCGCCTCGATCAGGTTCGGCAGCACCGACGGCCGCATCTGGTCGAGATCCGCGCTGATCGGGTTGACGAGGCGCAACGGCGCCTGGCCGCCGCCGAAGCGCTCGGCGGCGGCGGCAGAAATGAACGAATAAGTCACCGCCTCGGTCAGCCCGCGCGCGGCGAGCGAGCGGCGTACCAGCTCGGTGCGGCGGCGGCGCGGGTCGATCGCCGGGCGGGCGATCACCGTGTTACGCGGCAGCGGTGCGGGCGGGATGTCGTCATAGCCGCGCACCCGCAACACCTCCTCGACGAGATCGGCCTCGCCGATGACGTCACCGCGCCACGGCGGCGGTGTTACGGTGAGGCCGCTGCCGTGCGTTTCGACCGCAAAGCCCAACCCTTTGAGGATCATCGAAGATCCTTCGGCGGGGACACCCAGCCCACCGAGTTCCGCGACCCGATGGGGATGGAGCGTATAGCTGCGCCGCCACTCCGGAACGGCTCCGGCGACAACGACTTCCGCCGCCTCGCCGCCGCAAAGCTCGAGAACCAGCCGTGTCGCGATCTCCAGCCCCGGCGCGACGAATTCGGGATCGATCCCGCGCTCGAAGCGATAGCGGGCATCGCTGATGACTTCGAGCCGCCGTCCGGTCGCCGCGGTGCGCACCGGGTCGAACAACGCCGCCTCGATGAAGACTTCCGTCGTCGCCTCGCTGCAGCCGGTCGGCACGCCGCCGATCACCCCGCCAAGGCTCTGCACCCCGTTGTCGTCGGCGATCGCGGTGATCTCCGGGTCGAGCGCGTATTCGCGGCCGTTAAGTGCGAGCAGCGTCTCGCCGGGTCGGGCGAAACGCACGACAAGATTGCCCTTTAGCTTGCCGGCATCGAACACGTGCAGCGGCCGGTTGAGGTCGAAGGTGAGGAAATTGGTGACGTCGACCAGCGCCGAAATCGGTCTGAGACCGATCGATTCGAGCCGGCGGCGCAGCCATTCCGGGCTCGGGCCGTTCTTGAGCCCGCGGATGTGGCGGCCGAGGAACAGCGGGCAGGCCTTGCGATCGGCCAGCTCGATGCCGATCGGCGATTTGAACCGGCTCGGCACCGGCGTCTCGTCGAGCGGGATCATCGTCCCGCCCCCGGCGGCGGCAAGGTCGCGGGCAATGCCGCGCACGCCGAGGCAATCGGCGCGGTTCGGCGTCACCTTGATGTCGATCACCGCGTCGCCGAGCCCAGCGTAGTCGACATAGCGCGCGCCGACCGGGGCATCGTCGGGCAGCTCGATAATGCCCTCGTGATCGTCGCTGAGCGCCAGCTCGTAGGCCGACATCAGCATCCCGCGCGAGGCGACGCCGCGGATCGTGCTTTCCTCGAGCCGCTTGCCGGTGCGCGGCACGGTGATCCCGGCCGGGCCGAACACGCCCTTCATCCCGGTGCGCGCGTTGGGCGCGCCGCACACCACCTGCACCTCGCCGTCCCCGGCATCGACGACGCAGACCCGCAGGCGGTCGGCATTAGGATGCTGCACCGCCGACACCACCCGCGCCACCTTGAAGCCGGCGAGCGCCTTGGCCGGATCGTCTACCCCATCGACATCGTGGCCGAGCATCACCAGGCGCTCGGCGAGCTCGGCCGCCGATGCTTCGGTGTCGAGATGGCTCTTCAGCCAGGACAGCGTCGTCTTCATCACAGCGCCCCGCGCACCGGCGACGGGATGTCGAGCGGCAGAAACCCGTAATGGCGCAGCCAGCGCAGGTCGCTGTCGTACATCGTGCGCAGGTCGGGGATGCCGTATTTCAGCATCGCCACGCGCTCGATCCCCATGCCGAAGGCAAAGCCCTGGTACTCGGCCGGATCGATCCCGCAATTGCGCAGCACCTGCGGATGTACCATTCCCGAGCCGAGGATTTCGAGCCAGTCCCCACC
>DASQGR010000016.1:0-37227 GCA_035632515.1 Allostellaceae bacterium
GCGATCAGCGCGTCGAAAATGCCGCCGAGCACCCCGCCGAGCGAGACGTAAAGGTAGAACTCGGTCAAATCGCGCGCCGGCGGGCGGCGGCGCGCAAGCTCGCCGTGGCACACCATCGCGGTGACGAAGAACAGCCCCAGATGCAGCACCAGCAGCCAGATGCTGTGCATCGCCGCCGAGATCACCACGAGCGGGATGATCAGGAACGGCTGCAACCGCAGCATCGCCGCGTGCGGCAAGGGCGGGCGGCTGGCAAAGGACAGGATGAAGGTCAGCAGGTAGAGGGCGAGCGGGATCACCCAGAACAGCGGCGCCGAGGCCAGGTCGGTGGTGATATGCGCGGTGACCGCCAGCAGCAGCGCCGACGGGACAAAGGCATAGCCGACCCAGCGCAGGCGCTCGGCGCGGCTCGGCCGGGCCGCCTCCTCGGCGGCGATCCGCTCGACCGCGGGTCGGCTGCGATAGCCGAGCCAGCACAGCGCCAACCCCATGACGGCAAGGACCAGCCCCGCCGCCCAGGCGCGGCTTTGCAGCAGCAACGGCAGGTTCGGCTCGACCAGCACAGGATAGGCGAGCAACGCGATCAGGCTGCCGGCATTGCTCGCGGCATAGAGGAAATACGGGTCGGCAGCGGCCGGATGGTCGGTGCGCGAGAACCAGCGCTGCAACAAGGGTGCGGTCGCCGACAGGGCAAAGAACGGCGGCCCGATCGTCACCGCCAGCTTGCCGATCAGCCACAGCACCGGGATGCCGTCGGCCGGCGGGGTCGCACGGGCCAGGTCGAGCGGCAGAAACGCCGCGGCGGCAGCCAGCACCACGGCATGAATCGCCGCCTGCGCGCCGCGCCCGAACCGGGTCGCCAGGACATGCGCGTAAAGATAGCCGAGCAGCAATGTCGCCTGGAAAAAGCACATCGCCGTATTCCACACGCTCGGCGCCCCCCCGAGCCGCGGCAGCACCATCTTGGTGACCATCGGCTGGACCAGGAACAACAGGCCGGCGCTGAGAAACAGGGTCGCGGCGTAGCTCGGCAGCAGCAGTCGCGCCGGGTAGGCGATTGCAGGAACGGCCGGAAGGGATTTGATCTGGGCCCGCATGGCATCCCGCAGGAATGTGGCGGGGCCAGGATGCAGCACTATGCTTGAGGAAAGGTGAATTGGGCGGAAAGGTGAATCGGGCAATCCGTGCGCGCAGGCCCAGGCCGGCGCCGCGACGACCTACGGGAGGGATCGGGGAGTTGGTGCGGTCGAGAAGACTCGAACTTCCACGAGGTTTCCCCCACAGCGACCTCAACGCTGCGCGTCTACCAGTTCCGCCACGACCGCACGCCAGGGAGGAGGCGCGTCCTTAGCAAATCCGCGATATCATAGCAACCGTGATGGATTTCCGGATCGACACTCCGAGCCAGCCGGTCGAATGGCGCACGGCCGGCGCATTGGTGCCTTACGATAACGCGGTCGGAGCGATGGAGGCGCGCGTCGCCGCGATCCATGCCGGGACGGCGGCCGAGCTGGTCTGGCTGGTCGAGCACCCGCCGCTCTACACCGCCGGCACCAGCGCGCGGGCGGCCGACCTGATCGAGCCTGCGCGGCTGCCGGTGTACCCGACCGGGCGCGGCGGGCAATACACCTATCACGGGCCCGGGCAGCGCGTGGCCTATGTGATGCTCGACCTGACCCGGCGCGGACGCGATGTCGGCTGCCATGTCTGGCGGCTCGAGGAGTGGATGATCCGGGTGCTGGCGCGGTTCGGGGTGACGGGCGAGCGGCGCGAGGGCCGCATCGGCGTGTGGGTAGCGCGGGGGGGCGGACATGACGACAAGATCGGGGCGATCGGCGTGCGGGTGCGCCATTGGGTGACCTATCATGGGCTGGCGCTGAATGTGGACCCGGACCTGGGGAATTACGCCGGCATCGTCCCCTGCGGCATCAGCGGGCACGGGATCACATCGCTGGCCGCATTGGGGGTCAAGGCGACGATGGCCGATATCGACGCCGCGCTGCGCGCGACGTTCGACGACGTGTTCGTGGCGGCCCCGGCGTGCAAATCATGACGCCGCGGCCCATATCTGACTGAAATGAGCACCCTCTTCCAAAGCCAGGCGCCGCATCCGCTGGCCGACCGGCTGCGACCGCAAAAACTCGACGACATTGTCGGGCAGGACCATTTGCTCGGGCCCGAGGGGCCGATCGGTCGGATGGTGGCGAGCCGGCGGCTGGCCTCGATGATCCTGTGGGGGCCGCCCGGCTGCGGCAAGACGACGATCGCCCGACTGCTCGCCGAAGGCACCGCCCTCGCCTTCGAGCCGCTATCGGCTGTGGTCTCCGGGGTCGCCGATCTGCGCAAGGTCTTCGAGGCCGCCAAGAAACGCCGCGAGATGGGCCAGGGCACGCTGCTGTTCGTCGACGAAATCCACCGCTTCAACCGGGCCCAGCAGGACGCGTTTCTGCCCTATGTCGAGGACGGGACGGTGATCCTCGTCGGCGCCACCACCGAAAACCCGTCTTTCGAGCTGATCGGGGCGCTGCTGTCGCGGGCGCAGGTTTTCGTGCTGCACCGGCTCGGCGACGAGGAGCTGGAAACATTGCTGCAGCGGGCCGAGGCCAATCTCGGCCGCAGCTTGCCGCTATCCTCGGATGGCCGCGCCGCGCTGCGGGCGATGGCCGATGGCGACGGCCGCTTTCTGCTCAACCTGGTCGAGGAGATCGAGCGCCTGCCCGCCGGCACGCCGCTGGGGCCGGCCGAGCTTGCCGAGATCGTCCAGCGCCGCGCGCCGCTCTACGACAAGCAGCAGGAGGGCCACTACAATTTGATCAGCGCGCTGCACAAATCGCTGCGCGGGTCGGACACCGATGCGGCGCTCTATTGGCTGGCGCGGATGCTGGCCGGCGGCGAGGACCCGGTCTATGTCCTGCGCCGGCTGACGCGGGCCGCGGTCGAGGATATCGGCCTCGCCGACCCGCAGGCGGCGGTGCAGGCGCTGGCCGCCTGGGACATCTACGACCGGCTCGGCTCGCCCGAAGGCGAGCTGGCGATCGCCCAGCTGGTGGTCTACCTGGCGACCGCGCCGAAGTCGAACGCGGTGTACAAGGCTTTCGGCGAGGCGCAAGGCATGGCGCGCGAGACCGGCTCGTTGATGCCGCCAAAGCATGTTTTGAATGCGCCGACGCGGCTGATGCGCGACCTCGGCTACGGCAAGGGCTATGTCTACGACCACGGCACCGAGGAAGCGTTTTCCGGACAAAACTACTTCCCGGACAACATCCCGCGCCGCGAATTCTATCATCCGACCGAGCGCGGCTTCGAGCGCGAGATCAAGAAGCGGCTGGAGTATTGGGACAGGCTGCGCCACCGCGCCGCCGGGTCGGCGCCATGAGCGATACGGTCACGGTCGGCGAGGCCGACGGCATCTTGCGGCTGGATCGCTGGTTCCGCCGGCACTACCCGGAGCTGGCGCATGGCCGGCTGGAAAAGCTGCTGCGCACCGGGCAGGTCAAAGTCGACGGCAAGCGCGCGAAATCGGGCGACCGGGTGTCGTCCGGCATGGCGATCCGGGTGCCGCCCTTGGGCGACGCCGCACCGGCCGGCGAGCGGCCCGCTGCCCCTCGCGTGCGGCCGCAGGACGAGGCGGCGCTGCGCGATGCGGTCATCCATCGCGACGACCACGCCATCGTCCTCAACAAGCTGCCGGGGCTGGCGGTGCAGGGCGGCACCGCGACCGAGCGCCATGTCGATGGCCTGCTCGACGGGCTGCGCTTCGGCAGCGACGAGCGGCCGCGCCTGGTCCACCGCCTCGACAAGGACACCAGCGGGGTGCTGCTGATCGCCCGCACCGCGGCCGCGGCGGCGTTCTTCACCCGCGCCTTTCGCGACAAGACGACGCGCAAGACCTATTGGGCGATCGTCGCCGGCTTGCCGAAGATGCGGCAGGGTCGGATCGACCTCGCGCTCGCCAAGGGCATGGGCAAAGGCGGCGAGCGGGTCCGCGCCGCCGACGACGGCAAGGATGCGGTGACCTATTACCAGGTCATCGATTCGGCAGGCGAGCGGGCGAGCTGGCTGGCGCTGCTGCCGTTGACCGGGCGCACCCATCAACTGCGCGCACATTGCGCGGCGATCGACACGCCGATCCTCGGCGACGGCAAATACGGCGGCGCCGCCGCGCAGCTGCCGGGCGGCGGAGCGGCGCATCGGCTGCACCTTCATGCCCGGGCGCTGGAAATCCCGCACCCGGCCGGTTTCACGCTGAAGGTGACCGCACCGCTGCCCCCGCATATGCAGCGGATGTGGGCGTTTTTCGGCTTTGCTGCCGATGCCCGCGACCCGTTTGCCGAGCTGGAGCTCCGGGCATGAAGCGCATCTACAAGCTGGTCAGAACCCGCGAGACCGAGAGGGGCTGGGGCGTCGCCCTTGACGGGAGGCCGCTGCGCACTCCGGCCAAACATGAACTGACCGTGCCGAGCGAAAATCTCGCCGCCGTCATTGCCGCCGAGTGGGACGCGCAGAACCCGGACATCCGCCCGCACACCATGCCGCTGACCCGGCTCGCCGCGACCGCGATCGACCGCACCGCGGCGAAGCGCGACGAGATCGTCGCCGAGACCGCCAACTACGCCGGCACCGACCTCGTCTGTTATCGCGCCGAATACCCGCCGGCGCTGGCGGCGCGGCAGGAGGCTATGTGGCAGCCGCTGATCGACTGGGCGGCCGGGCGTTACGATGCCGGGCTGACGGCAACCGCCGGCATCCTGCCGCAGCCGCAATCGGCCGCCGCCCTCAGGACCTTTGCGTCGGTCGTGGCCGCGCAGGACGATTTCCGCCTGACCGCACTGCAGGCCGTGACCGCTTCGTGCGGCTCACTGGTCATCGCCCTGGCGCTGCTCGAAGGCAGGATCGATGCCGAAGCAGCCTTCGCCGCCTCGCAGCTCGACGAGACCTTTCAGATCGAAGCCTGGGGCGAGGACGCCGAAGCCGCTGCCCGCCGGCGAGCGCTCGCCGCCGACATCGCCGCGACAGCGCGCTTTCTGGAACTGCTCGATTAGCCGCCGATGCGGGGAGCGCTCCGCGATCTGGCCGGCCCTCCGGTCAACGCGGCTCCTTGAACACCTTCGACGCCACCATCATCGACTCGCGGATGATCGGCACGCCGACATAGCCCGACAGGTGCAGCAGCACCTCGGTCAGCTCTTCCTCGGTCCAGCCTTGGCGCAGCGCCATGCGCAGATGCAGCGCCAGCTCCGGCTCGCGACCCATGCAGGTGTCGGAGACCACGCAGATGAGCGCCCGCGTCTTAAGATCGAGGCCGGGACGGGTCCACAACGCGCCGAACACCGTCTCGGTAGCAACATCGATGAATTTCTTCATCACCGGGTCGCTGTAGACTTCCTTGGCCGCCTTCTCGACCGCGGCTTCGCCCATCAGCCGGCGCCGCATCGCCGCGCCTTGCCGGTAACGTTCGCTCTCCGCCATGTGACCCTCGCCTTCCGCGCAATTCGTCGCTGTCACGATCTTGCCCTGCAAAGCCCGCGCCGAACAAGCCCGCCCCAAACCAGCCCACCCTCTGGCCTTGCTCTGCCGTAGATGCTATTCGGCCTTATGAGCGACATCCTGCGGCGCCTGGACGAAAAGCGCGCGGCGGCGCGCGCCGGCGGCGGCAAGCGGCGGATCGAGGCCCAGCACGCCAAAGGCAAGCTGACCGCGCGCGAACGCCTCGAAATCCTGCTCGACCCCGACTCGTTCGAGGAATGGGACATGTTCGTCGAGCATCGCAGCCACGATTTCGGCATCGACGAGCAGAAGGTGCCCGGCGACGGCGTCGTTACCGGCTACGGCACGGTCAACGGCAAGCTGGTCTTTGTTTTCAGCCAGGATTTCACCGTGTTCGGCGGCTCGCTGAGCGAAGCGCACGCGGAGAAGATCTGCAAGGTCATGGACCAGGCGATGAAGGTCGGCGCGCCCGTGATCGGCCTCAACGATTCCGGCGGCGCGCGCATCCAGGAGGGCGTCGCCTCGCTCGCCGGCTATGCCGAGGTGTTCGAGAGGAACGTGCTTGCCTCCGGCGTCGTGCCGCAAATCTCCCTGATCATGGGCCCGTGCGCCGGCGGCGCGGTGTACTCGCCGGCGATGACCGACTTCATCTTTATGGTGAAGGACAGCTCGTACATGTTCGTCACCGGGCCGGAAGTGGTGAAGACGGTGACCCACGAAACGGTGACGCAAGAGGAACTCGGCGGCGCGGTCACCCACACCACCAAATCCGGGGTCGCCGACCTCGCCTTCGAAAACGATGTCGAGGCGCTGATCGAGCTGCGCCGCTTTATCGATTTCCTGCCGGGCTCGAACCGCGACCCGCTGCCGCCGCGCCCCTTTACCGACCGGCGCGACCGCGACGAAGTTTCGCTCGACACGTTGATACCCGCCAACCCGAACAAGCCCTACGACATGAAGGAGCTGATCGAGAAAGTCGTCGACGATGGCGATTTTTTCGAGCTGCAGCCCAATTATGCCGGCAACATTCTCGTCGGTTTTGCCCGCATGGAGGGCGCGACGATCGGCATCGTCGCCAACCAGCCGATGGTGCTGGCCGGCTGCCTCGACATCGACAGCGCCCGAAAGGCGGCGCGGTTCGTGCGCTTCTGCGATTGCTTCAACATCCCGATCGTGACGTTCGTCGACGTGCCGGGGTTTCTGCCCGGCACCGCGCAGGAATACGGGGCGATCATCAAGCACGGCGCGAAGCTGCTGTTCGCCTTCGCCGAAGCCACCGTGCCGAAGGTGACCCTGATCACCCGCAAAGCCTATGGCGGCGCCTATGACGTGATGAGCTCGAAGCACCTGCGCGGCGACGTCAATTTCGCCTGGCCCTCGGCCGAGATCGCGGTGATGGGCCCGAAAGGCGCGGTCGAGATCATCTTCCGCGCCGACCTCAAGGATCAGGCCAAGATCGACGCGCGCACCGAGGAATACCGCGAGAAATTCGCCAACCCCTTCGTCGCCGCCAGCCGCGGCTTTATCGACGACGTGATCCCGCCGGCGACGACGCGGCGACGCCTCTGCCGCGCGCTCCACATGCTGCGCAACAAGCAACTCGCCAACCCGTGGAAGAAGCACGATAACATCCCGCTGTGATGATGCAGACACCCCCCACCAGACACCGTCATGGCCGGGCTTGTCCCGGCCATCCACGAAGGCGCTGCCGGCCGTTCGGCGATGCCGCACCATCCGTAAATGGGCGAGGCATGGGTCTACATCGTCACCAATCGCCCCAATGGTATTCTCCATACCGGCGTCACAAGCAACCTTGCGAGACACATTTGGGAGCACCGCGACGGGATCGTTCCGGGCTTCACCCAACGATACGGACTGAAGCGGCTGGTGCTTGTCGAACGTCATGCCGACATCCAAACGGCGATCCAGCGGGAGTACAACATGAAACACTGGCCGCGAACCTGGAAGGTGCGCCTAATCCTCGCTGCGAATCCCGGTTGGGCTGATCTCTACGATCGCATCCTCTAAAACGTGGAAGGCCGGGACACGCCCGGCCATGACGTAATTTCTTAGGTCCAATGTTCCGCTATTTGTAGACCGATGTTCCGCAAGATCCTGATCGCCAATCGCGGCGAGATCGCCTGCCGGGTGATCCGCACGGCGCGGCGCATGGGCATCGCCACGGTCGCGGTCTATTCCGAGGCCGATGCCGAGGCGCTGCATGTGCGCGAGGCCGACGAGGCGGTGGCGATCGGCCCGGCCCCGGCCGCCGAGAGCTATCTTCGCATCGACCGCATCGTCGCCGCCTGCAAACAGACCGGCGCCGAGGCGGTGCATCCCGGGTACGGCTTCCTGTCGGAGCGGCCGGCGTTCGCGGCGACGCTGGCCGAGTGCGGCGTCGCCTTCATCGGGCCCACCCCGGACGCTATCGCCGCGATGGGCGACAAGATCGAGTCGAAAAAGCTCGCGGCGGCCGCCAAGGTGTCGACCGTGCCCGGCTACCTCGGGGTTATCGCCGATACCGGCGAGGCGGCAAGGGTCGCCGCCGACATCGGCTATCCGGTGATGATCAAGGCGTCGGCCGGGGGCGGCGGCAAGGGCATGCGTATTGCCCACGACGAGACCGAATTGCGCGAGGGGTTTTCGGGCGCCCAGCACGAGGCCAAGGCGAGCTTTGGCGACGCCCGCGTGTTTCTCGAGAAATACATCGAGAAGCCGCGCGATATCGAAATCCAGGTGGTCGGGGACGCGCACGGCAATGTCGTGCATCTCGGCGAACGCGAATGCTCGATCCAACGGCGGCACCAGAAGGTCATCGAGGAGTCGCCGAGCCCGTTTCTCGATGCCGCCACCCGCGCATCGATGGGGGCCCAGGCGGTGGCGCTGGCCCAGGCGGTCGGTTATCGCTCGGCCGGCACCGTGGAATTCATCGTCGATCGCAACAAAAACTTCTATTTCCTTGAAATGAATACGCGGCTTCAGGTGGAGCACCCCGTCACCGAGCTGGTGACCGGGCTCGACCTGGTCGAATTGATGATCCGCATCGCCGCCGGGGAAAAGCTGCCGTTCGCCCAATCGGACATCAAGCAGACCGGCTGGGCGATCGAGGCGCGGGTTTACGCCGAGGACCCGCTGCGGAACTTCCTGCCCTCGATCGGTCGGCTGACCCGCTATCAGCCGCCTCACGGCGAGGGGCTGCGCATCGATGCCGGCGTCTACGAGGGCGCGGAGATCTCGCTCCACTACGACCCGATGATCGCCAAGCTGTGCGCCTACGGCCCCGACCGGACGATCGCGACCGATCGGCTGGTTGACGCGCTCGACGGGTTCTACATCGCGGGCTTGCGTCACAACATCGCCTTTCTGGCCGCGATCGCCGCCAGCGCGCGGTTCCGACGCGGCGCGCTGTCGACCAATTTCATCGCCGAGGAATTCCCCGACGGGTTCGCCGCGCCGGCAAATTTCACCGAGGCCGACAAAATCATCGTCATCGCCGCCGCGATCGCCGAGCGGCGCCTCGCCGAAAGCGAGGGCGGCCCCGAGCCGGCCGAGCTGACGGTGCTGCTCGACGGCGTTCCGCACGCGGTGGCGCTGCGGCTGGAGCCGGGCGGCTATGCGGTCGAGAGCGACGGCGAAACGTCCCTGGCGGCAAGCGACTGGCGGCCTGCCGACCGGCTGCTGCGCCTGCGCCGGGACGGGACGGTCGCGACCGTGCAGATCGAGCGGCTGCCCGGCCGCGCCTTTCGCCTGACCCATGCCGGGGTCGTCCGCCGCGGTCAGGTCCTGCGCCGCCGCGCCGCCGAACTGCTGCAGAAGATGCCCGCCAAGGTCGCGGCCGACACCTCGCGCGTGGTGCTGTCGCCGATGCCGGGCCTGCTGACCGCGCTGGTGGTCGAGGCGGGCCAGGAGGTCAAGGCCGGCGAAGCGCTCGCCATCGTCGAGGCGATGAAGATGGAAAATGTTCTGCGTGCCGAGCGCGACGGCACGATCGCCAAACTATGCGCCGCCGCCGGCGACTCGCTGGCGGTCGATCAGGTGATCCTCGAATTCGCCTGATGCGCAGCGTCCGCCTCACGATTGCCGGCCGGGTTCAGGGGGTCGGCTACCGGATGTGGGCCGAACGAACCGCAACGGCGCTGGGCCTGCGCGGGTGGGTGCGCAATCGCCGCGACGGCAGCGTCGAGTTGGCGGCGATCGGCGACGACAGCGCCGTCGCGGCGCTGATCGACGCCTGCCGGCATGGCCCTCGCGCCGCGATCGTCTCCGACATCAAGGTCGCAGACGCCGTCGATGACGGCGCCGCCGGGTTTACCGCGCGCCCGACCGTGTAGCCGGGGCCGACCTCTCGAGGCCTATTTCCCCGGCCGGAATCCCTTCGCCTGCATGCACCCGGCAAGGATCGCGGCGGCGCGGTCGCGATTGGTGTCGTGCGTCTGCCGGGTCTGCAAGCGCAGCAGGTCGGAGCGCTGCAGGTCGCTGCCGCGAGTGGCGGCGATGTCCTGGTCGATATCGATGTCGGTCTTGGTGGCAGTGGCGGTGACCGCCTGACAATCCGCCAATGCGGCCGACACCGCAGCCGCATCGGCGCCGAGCCTGGTCCAACCCTCGCCGCCGCCACAACCGGCCAGAAGCAGCATTGCCGCAACCGCGGCCGCGGTCAGCCGGGGTCGTTGCCGATTGAGCTGCCGCTTTTCGTCATTTCTGCTCATGGCGCCTGCCCCCGGCGGCTGCACGGCGCCCGTCGAGCACGGCCAGCAGCGCGCGCTTCTCGTCGATGCTCGAATCATACCAGCGCGCGATCTCGTCCACCGTGCGCAGGCAGCCGCGGCATTGCCGGGTCACCGGGTCGAGCAGGCAGATGCCGACGCACGGTGACGCGGGCAAAGACGAAGCCGGCGACCGCTCGTCCATCTCACGATCCGTCGCTTGTCGTCAGGTCGGAGAGGGTCGTGCGCAGCAGCTTCGCCCTTGCCGCCGGGATTGCAAAGCTCCAATGCGACAACCGCTCGCCAAGCGATTTCGCCTCGGCTTCACCCTGGTCGAAACCGGTAGCGTCAAGGGCGATCCAGTCGGTGTCGCCCGGCGGCGACAAGCGCAGGCCGATAATCAAGCCGTCAAAGGTCGTGAACGCCGCGGTGGCGACCCCGTTCGTGGGGATGGCCAGCTCGGCCGCCGGCTTGACATTGTCGAGGTCGAGCGCAGCGAGCGCGCCGGCGGGCGCGGCCAGGGCCGCCTGGGGTTTGAACTTTGTTCCCTCCGGCGCGCCCTCGACAGCAAACTCGGCGTCTGGTTTCGCGCGGCTGAGGGTCAGCGCAGCTCCGTCGGCAGCGGTGAGCACGACCGAAGCGATGCGTGCGGTCGGCACGTCGATGATGCGGCGGTCGAGCCAGCTCAGCACGTCGCCGCCGAGGTCGAACGAGCCGCGCGCCAGCCACGCCTGATTGCTGTCGGCCCGGCGGACATAAACCCCGGCATCGCCGCCGCCGATATTGTTCGGCCGGCGGCGGCCGATGACCACCTGGCCGACGAGCGCGCCGGTGCGATCCTGCACCGTCACCAGCGTCGACTTGCCGTTGGCCGGATCGTCGAGGTCGAGCCGGGGCAGAAGCTCCACCCGGTCGGTCTTGGGCTCGACCAGGGTCAGGTCGGCAAGCCCGACGAGCAGCTTGCGCACCCGCTCGGCGGCGGCCGGGTAGTTGCCCTTCTCGACCACGACCCAGCTTCCGTTGACCAGCGAGAAATTTTCCTTTGTCGGACCGTGGACAATCCGCATCCAGGCGAGTTCGCCGAGCTTGTCGGCAAAGCCGGGCAAGGCCTTTTGTCCGGGCGGAGGGCGGCTGACGGCACGATCGCCGGTCCACAGCGCATAAGCCGCCCAAACCGCCAAGGCGAGCGCGGCGAGACGAAGGAGGTTGAAGCTGCGCCGGTGCATGCCCGCCTCAGGCACCAATCCGGCGCCGACGGCGCGGCCGCAACGCCGCGATCACGATCGCCGCGGCGACGACGAGGACCGGCACCAGCGCGATGTCGAAGAATTCGAGGATCACCTTGAGCCGCCTGATGTCCTCGCGCAACGCGCCCTGCACCTGCCGCAATTGTCGGCGGGTCGTTACCAGATCGGCGCGGAACCGGTCGATCTCCTTGGTCTGCTCGGCCGACAGCGCGGTCTGGTTTCCGGGCGTCTCACCCTTGGTCAGGTTCTGCAACTTGGCCTCGGCCTGTTTGAGCTTGTCTTCAAGGCTGCGCTGCTCCGCGGCATAGCGGTCGTCGGCCGCGCGCTGGATACGCTCGACCACCACGAAAGGCCGCGCCGTCGTGCCGCGGCTGCGCAGATCGACAAGGTCCTGTCCGCCGGCCAGCACCTCGACCGCGTTGGCGAGGAAATCGCTGTTGTTGGCGACCGGCATGATGACCCGGCGGCCGAAGAAGTCGCGCGACTGCGCCCAGAAGCGGTCGTCGAGCATATCGGTATCGGCGACGACGACGAGATTTAGCGGCTGCTTCGATTGCCGGATCAGGTCGCCGGCCGGCGCCGGCACCTTGGGCGGCTCCTTGGGCGGCTCGCCGTGGGGCGGCGGCTCGGCCGGGGGGCCGTCGGGAAACGCCGTCTTGGCGGTGCCGGTGACCCGCGCCGCCAGCGTGTAGCGGCGCTGCTCGGGTTTGAACTGGGCCAGCAGTGCGGCGACGTCGGGCAGCCCCTTGACCTTCTCCACCGGGATCTTTTCCGCTTCGGTCGAGGTCTCGATCAGCGGCTCGAACTTGGTCGTCGCCCCTTCGATCGGCTGAAGAATACCGGACGACGCCATGGTGATCTGTGTCAGGTCGGCGGTAATCGGGTCGTCGCGGTTCAGGTTGGCCTTTTGCAGGTTGAGCCAGCCGACATAATCCATCGCCTGGGCGCCGCGCCCCGGCACCGGCACGCCGACCCGGCGCGCATTGCGGCGATCGCCGGCGACGACATCCGGCACCAACCGCAGCCCCCACGCCTTGAACAGACGCTCGAGATCGCTGCCGGTCGGTGTCGTGGCCAGCTTGTCCTGCGGGGTCATCGCCGCCTGCATTTCCGACAAGGGATCGACAAAAACCAATGCCTTGCCACCCTTCAGCACGTACTGGTCGATCGCGAACTGGGTCTTTTCCGGCAATTTCTGCGGATGCACCAGCATCAGCACGTCGACATTGGCCGGGATCGCGTCGAGCCCGGCGGGCAGCGCCTGCACATCGTCGACCTGGCGGAGCTGCTCGATGATCGGCATCGGCTCGTCCGCCCGCCCCTGCAAGGCGGCAAGCGGGTTGCCGGCGAGCGGCAGCGGCGTCATCAGCCCGACGACGATGCGTTTCGGAAAGGCGAGCGCGTGGACGAGGCGGGTCAGATCATATTCGAGAAACCGCTCGCGCTCGGGATTGAAGAAGGCGATCACCTGCTGGTCGTCGGTCGAATTGGTGCCGGCAAGGCCGAAATAGACCGCCTCGCCCTGGTCGTTGAGCGGCACCGCCTGCAGCCCGAAGGCGACGGCGCGGTCTTCGGCGTCGGAAAACGGCTGCGGGTCGTAGACCTCGAGCCGGATCTTGCCGTGCGCCGCGGCGACGTACTGGTCGATCAGCTCGCGCACTCGCTGGGCATAGACGGCGTAGGCCGGCGAGGCGTCGCCCAGCCGGTTCGAGTAATAAAGCCGCAACGTGATCGGGTCCTCGATGCGGGCGAGGGTCTGCTTCGTGCCGCGCGTAAGGGTGTAAAGGCGCTCGTCGGTAAGGTCGAGCCGCAGCGGGGCATAGTGGGCGACGAGAATATTGGTCGCGACCAAAATCACTGCGATGCACACGAGCGCCCGGATCGCCCGACCGGTACGCGAGCCAAACCCGCGTCGCATTCGCCCGATCGGCAGCATCTCACTCGGCCTTCAGCAGGTCGATCAGCACGGCGCTGGCGGCGAGAAACGCGATCGTCATCGCAACGAAATAGACGAGATCGCGCAGATCGAGAACGCCGCGGGTGATCGCGGTGAAATGGCCGAACAGGCTGGCGCCGGCGACGGCACGGATCAGCCCTTCCGGAGCCCAGCCCTGCAAGAGGCCGAGTACGGTCGGCGTCCCCGCCGCGATCAGCACGAAAACGAAGGCGGCCGTGACGACAAAGGCGATCACCTGGTTCTTGGTTGCCGCCGACGCCGCCGCGCCGATCGCCAGGATCGAGCCGGCCATTAGCCAGCTTCCGAGATAGCTCGCGAGGATCACCCCGTTATCCGGATCGCCGAGAAATCGCACCGTCAGCCAGAACGGAAAGGTCAACACCAGCGCGATGCCGACAAAGATCCATGCGGCGAGGAATTTCCCCAACACCGCTTCGCCCAGCCGAATCGGCAGGGTGAGGAACAGCTCGATCGTGCCGCTCTTGCGCTCCTCGGCCCACAGGCGCATCGACACCGCCGGGATCAGCATCAGATAGAGCCAGGGGTGGAAGGTGAAGAACGATTGCAGATCCGCCTGGCCGCGCTCGAAGAAATCGCCGACGAAAAAGGTCAGCACCCCGGCCAGCGCGAGAAAAATGACGATGAACACATAGGCGAGCGGCGTCGCAAAATAGCCGGCCAGCTCGCGTCGGGTTACGATAAAGATATTTCCAATCAATTTATCAATGCCCCAAACGCACCGGCGCCCGCTCCGCGGCAATCATGCCCTGGCATCATCGGGCTCGGGCAGGGTAATCGCGCGAAACACGTCGTCGAGGCGGCCGCGCTCGACGGTCAGGCCGGTCAGGTTCCAGCTGCGCTCGCGGGCGAGCTCGGCGATCGCGGTGGCCAGGGAGCGGCCCTGCCGCGGCAGCACGATCAGCGCGCGGCCATGCTCGTCGTCTTCCACCTCATCGATCGCGGCGATATCGGGCAAGGTCGCCAGATCGGCGCGAATCCGCGCCTCAGCCTCGGGCGCGATGCCGAGCCACACCGCGTTGTGGTGGCGCGAGCGGGTGACGAGTTCGTCGGGCGTGCTGTCGACCAGCACGCGGCCGCGCGCGATGATGATGGCCCGGCTGCACACCGCCTCGACCTCCTCGAGCAGATGGGTCGAGATGATGATCGCTTTTTCCGGCCGCATCGCTGCGATGATGCGGCGCATGTCGTATTTCTGGTTGGGGTCGAGGCCGTCGGTCGGCTCGTCGAGGATCACCACCGGCGGGTCGTGGATCAGCGCCTGCGCCACCCCGACGCGTCGGCGATAGCCTTTCGACAGGGTCTCGATCCGCTGATCGTAGACATCGGCCAGATGCACCAGATCGGCGATATGGGCGACGCGCGCGGTCGCCTCGGCGCCACGAAACCCGCGGATATGGGCGACGAACCGCAGAAAGCCGCCGACCGTCATGTCGGGATAGGCCGGCGCCCCTTCGGGCAGGTAGCCGAGCTGCCGCTTGGCGGCGAGCGGGCGGCGCTGGATGTCGTTGCCGCAGACCACCGCGGTTCCCGCGGTCGGAGCGAGAAACCCGGCGATCATCTTCATCGTCGTCGATTTGCCGGCGCCGTTGGGGCCCAGAAACCCCAGCACCTCGCCGCGCCCGACCGTGAACGTCACATCGTCCACCGCCACCAGCGGCCCGAAATTCTTGTAGAGGTGATGAATCTCCAGCATACCCTTCGCTCCCGCGGCGGGCCGGGTTCTTGCGTCCGACTCCGCCGGCACCCCCGCCGCATCTTCACCACGCGGCGACGTGACCTGCCAGGGCCGCCACCATGATAGCAAGCGCTTTTTACGCCCGATACCGAGGGCCCGACCCAGACCGAGGGCGGCGATGATACGCCGCATCCGGCTCGCTTCGGGGCTGGTGATGCTGAGCTACGTGGCGATGCATCTGGTCAACCATGCCCTCGGCCTGGTGTCGATCGGCGCGATGGCATGGGCGCTCGACCGCGTCTTCTTTCCGTTTTGGTCGGCGCTGCCCATGCAGGTGCTGCTCTACGGCGCCTTCACGACGCATTACCTGCTCGCCCTGTGGGCACTGTGGCAGCGGCAGACGCTGCGGCTCAAGGCGGCGGAATACGCCCAGTTGGTCCTCGGCTTCCTGATCCCGATCCTGCTCGTCAAGCACGTCGTCGGCATCAGGCTTTCCGCCGTGCTGTTCGGGGTCGACCTCGGCTATTACCCGTATCTGCTGTGGTATTATTTCGTCAGGGCGCCGCTGGTCGGCTACCAGCAGATGGCAGTGCTCGTCGTGGCGTGGAGCCATGCCATGCTGGGCCTGCATTTCTGGCTGCGGGTGCGGCCCTGGTACGAGCGCTGGCAGGCCCTGGCGCTGACCGGAGCGGTTCTGGTGCCGGTCCTGTCGCTGCTCGGCGTCGTCGAGGCCGGGATGAAGGTTCGCGAGCTGGCCGACGACCCGGCGTGGCGCGCCGCCTTCGGATCCTTTCGCGTTCCGACGGCGGGCCAGGTCAGAACCCTGGAAGCGATCGGGGGAGCACTCGTCTGGTTCTTTGTCGCGGCGGTGGCGGCGGTGCTGATCGCCCGCATCGGGCGATGGGCATGGCGCCGACGCCACGCCACGGTCCGCATCCGCTATCCGGACGGCCGCTCGATCGATGTGTTGCGAGGCACGAGCGTGCTCGAAGCAAGCCGCCTGGCGCACATTCCGCACGCATCGATCTGCGGCGGACGCGGCCGCTGTTCCACCTGCAGGGTGAGGGTTCGCGCTTCCTATCCCGGTCTGCCGCCGCCCGACGAGGCCGAGCGCCGCGTGCTCGATCGCATCGGGGCCACCGGCAATATCCGGCTCGCCTGCCAATTGCGGCCGAGCATCGAGGTGCAGGTGACCCCGCTATTGCCGGCCTTTGCCCATGCTCGCGACGGCACGACCCGGGTCGATTTCGCCCAAGGCAGCGAGCGCGAGATCGCCATCCTGTTCGCCGATATCCGCGGCTTTACCGCTCTCTCCGAAGGTCGGCTGCCCTATGACATCGTCTTCATTCTCAACCGTTACTTCGCGGCGATGGGCCGCGCGGTGGAGGCCGCCGGCGGGCGGATCGACAAGTTCGTCGGCGACGGAGTCATGGCGCTGTTCGGGGTCGACGGAAACGCCGCCAACGGCTGCCGCCGGGCGCTTGCCGCCGCGCGCCTGATGTCGCTACGCCTCGACGAGCTCAACCATTCGCTGAGCGCCGACTTGACCGCGCCGCTGCGGATCGGCATCGGTATTCATGCCGGGCCGGCCATCGTCGGCGAGATGGGCTATGGCAGCGCCACCAACATCACCGCGATCGGCGATGCGGTGAATACCGCGAACCGGATCGAGGGACTGACCAAGGAATACGGAGTCGAGCTCGCGGTGTCGGCGCAAGTGGTCGATCGCGCCGGCCTCGATCTCCCCAACCCGCGCCGTGAAGAGATCGAAATCCGCGGCAAGCAGGAACGGCTTGAAATAGTGCTTTTTGCCAGCGCCCGCGACCTGCCCGCCGACCTCCGCGCCCCGACGCCGGAACCGGCCGGCACCGCCGTTTTGCCCTGAGGGGCTGTTTCGCCGGGGGGCTATTTCGCCAGCAGCTTGTCGATTTCGCCGGTGATCGTCTTGTCGCCAGGCCCGACCGATGACGGCCACGCGCCGGCGAGCTCGCCGTCCGGCCCGATCAAATACTTGTGAAAATTCCACCGCGGCGCGGCGCCTTCGCCGAGCGAGGCGGCGATCCAGCGATAGAACGGGTGGGCCTCGCCGCCAACCACCCGGTATTTCTCGGTCAATGGAAAATCGACCTCGTAGTTGGTCTCGCAGAACTGCTTGATCTCGGCGGCGGAGCCCGGCTCCTGCGCGCCGAAATCGTTGGACGGCACGCCGAGGACGATCAGGCCCTTGTCGCGGTAGCGCCGCCACAGCGCCTCGAGATCGCGGTATTGCGGCGTATAGCCGCAAAACGACGCGGTGTTGACCACCAGCACCGGATGTCCGGCCCAGGCCGACAACGGCAGCTTGCCGCCGTCGATGCCGGTGAACTCGAAGCGGTAAGCGTTGTCCGATCCTGACCCTGCGTTCGACATCGACGACCTCTCGGCAGCAGCGGCGCCGGCGGCGCCCAAAACAATCACGTTGATGAAAATCGCGGCGACGAAGGCGAGCGCTTGGCGGCGCAAATGACTTTCCCGGCAGCAGGCGAGTCGCAGGCGATTCCCGATCACCGGCGCACCATAGCGCGGTTTGGCGGCTCGTACAGATGGCCGCAATTGGCCCTGGCATTTGACGTTGCGCCGACGCGACGCTTCACCGAGACTGCCGGCGCGACGGAAAGGACCCTCTCGCGAATGCTGGTCGGCTTTTTGCTCAAGGGGATGCTGGTCGGCATCGTCATCGCCGTGCCAGTCGGCCCGGTTGGCATCCTGTGCATTCGCCGTACGATTCTCGACGGTCGGCTGGCCGGGCTGGTCTCCGGGCTCGGCGCCGCCTCGGCCGACGCGCTGTTCGGCATCATCGCCGGGTTCGGGCTGACCGTCATTTCGGACTGGCTGTTCAATTATCAGGATTGGCTGCGGGTCGGCGGCGCCGGGTTCCTGCTCTATGTCGGCACCCGGGCGCTGCTGCACGATCCGACCGCGGGCGCCCGCTCCGGTCGCGACCCCGAAGGACTGCTCGGCGATTTCGCGTCGACCTTTGCCTTGACCATAACCAACCCGATAACGATTCTGTCGTTTCTGGCGATCTTCGGCGCGATCGGCTTTACCGGCGAGGAGGCGACGCTGGTCCACGCGGCGATTCTGGTCGCCGGGGTGTGGATCGGCTCGTTCCTGTGGTGGATCGGGCTGATTGCCTGTACCGGGGTGCTGCGCCTGACCTTCAAGCGACAGCATCTGGTCTGGATCAACTGGGGCTCGGGCGGGATACTGGTGTTCGCCGGGATCGCGCTGCTCGGCAGCCTGTTTTACGAGCATTGGTGGGTTTGAGCCGTGGTCTACCTGCCCCCGCATTTCACCGAGAGCCGCGAGGCGGTGCTGGTCGAACATATCGAACGGCACGATTTCGGGCTTCTCGTCACTCGGAGTGGGGCGCTGATCGCGAGCCAGATCCCGTTCCTGATCGAGCGCCGCGACGGTCGGCTCTATCTGCAAGGGCACCTCGCCCGCGCCAATCCGCAATGCATCGACCTGTATGCCGGGGAGGAGGCGCTGGCGATCTTTACCGGGCCACACGCCTATATCTCGCCGGGCTGGTACGAGGCGGGCCCGGCGGTGCCGACCTGGAACTACGCCAGCGTCCACGCTTACGGCCCGGCCCGCGCGATCGACGACCCGGCGTGGTTGCGCGGGCTGCTGCAGCGCCTCTCCGAGCGGCACGAAGCCCGCGAGGCGACGCCGTGGCGGATGCAGGACCTGCCGGAGCCCTATCTCGCGGCGATGCTCAACGGCATCGTCGGGATCGAGATCGCAGTCGAGCGGCTGGAAGGAAAATTCAAGCTGAGCCAGAACCGCCCGGCGGGCGACCGGCCGCGCATCGCCGCCGCGCTCGACGCCCGCGACGACCCCGATTCACGCGCCGTCGCCGCGCTGATGCGCGAGCGGGAGGCGGGCTAGCCACTTCCAGGCCGGAGGCTCCGAGGAAGCCGCGCAGTGGCTGTCTTTAGGGGCCCGCCAATAAGGCTACGCTTCATTTGCTTTCCCGCAGCAGCGCCTCGGCCTCGTCGGGATCGGCGCAGGCGAGCACCGCCTCGGCAGCGCTGCGGGCGAAGCCGGCGCGGGCAAAGGCGGCGAGCGCTTTGTCTTGTTCCACATCGCGACCCTCGACACCGCGGCGGAACGGGCCGAGCCGACGCCGGCGGGCAAAGGCGCAGGCCGCGGCGAGGTCCGGGTCGCCGCCCGCCTCGCGCAATGCCTCGATGGCGGCCGCGGCATCCGCTGCACCGACCCCCTTGGCGGCGAGCCCGGCGCGAATCGTGCGCAGCGACTGGCCGCGCCGCAGCCGCGCCCGCGCCCGCGCGGCGGCGTACGCCCCGTCGTCGATCAGCCCGGACTGGCGATACCGCTTGACCAGCGCGTCGATCGCCGGAACCGCCGCGGCGATCGCCTCGGGGTCGTCTACCAGCCGCTTGCGCACCCGGCGCAGCAGCACCCGCCGCAAATTCTCGGCCGTGCTCGAAAACCGGCCGAGATAGGCGAGCGCCCAGCGCTCGATCAGCGCGCCGTCGATGTGATCGTTCATGCTTCCCGCGTTTCGCCTTGGCGGGTCATCGCCAGAACCTGCCCGATCCGGTCAGCTTACCCGATCCGATCACGGAAGGAGGGCCGACAACATCCGGCCTTTGCGTACGCCTGGTCGATCACCATATTCGAGGCCGACACGCCAGCAAGGGCCGGTGCCGCCATGTACGAGTTCGCGGTCATTTTCCTTCTGCTCTACCTGCTGCCGACGATCATCGCAGCAGTGCGAGGGCATCAGAGCCGGATGGCGATCTTTGCCGTCAACCTGTTGTTCGGATGGACGGTATTCGGTTGGCTGTTCGCCTTCATCTGGTCGCTGACCGGGGTGTACGAGTACTACCGGGGCGTCCCGCCGCTGCCGCATTACCCCCCGCGATGGTCGCCGCCAGACCGCTTTTAAATCCATCGGCGTCGCCATTTACGATCTTACAGGCCGGAGCTCCAGGAGCCCGGCCTTTTTGCTGGCATGGGCGTTGCCCTTTTGCTGGCATGGGCCTGCCAATGACGAGAACACCGTCCTGACGGCAAACTCAGGGGAGATTGCCGCCGCATTGTCCTCTACCATTGCGGTGAGCCCTATAAACCCTCCGAGATCGCGGTGAGCGAAGCGGCCCTCCCCTCCGAGACCAGCGTCCCGAAGCTGCGCATCGTCATCCCGCTGGTCGTCGGCTGCGCTTTCTTCATGGAGGGGCTCGATTCGACGATGATCGCGGTGTCGATCCCCGCGATGGCGAAGAGCCTCGGCGAGAGTCCGCTGCGCCTCAATGTCGTGATCGCGGCGTACCTGGTGAGCCTTGCCGTGTTCATTCCGGTCAGCGGCTGGATCGCCGACCGCCTCGGCACCCGCATCGTGTTCTGCGCCGCAGTGCTGATCTTCGCCGGCGGCTCGGCGCTGTGTGGGTTATCGACCAACCTGCCGATGCTGGTCGCGATGCGGGTCATCCAGGGGTTCGGCGGGGCGATGATGACGCCGGTCGGGCGGCTGATCCTGTTGCGCAGCTTTCCGCGCGCAAGCCTCGTTTCGGCGATGAACTGGATGACGATCCCGGCGATGATCGGCCCCACCATTGGCCCGATCGTCGGCGGCGTGCTGACCGGCTATGCGTCTTGGCGTTGGGTATTCTATCTCAACATCCCGATGGGGATCATCGGCGCGGTGCTGGGATACTACCTGTTCGAGAACTACCGCGCCCCGGCACCGAACCGCTTTGATATCGGCGGATTTCTGATCGCCGCGATCGGCCTGTTCCTGTTCGAGTTCGCGATCGAGAATCTCGGCCGGCCAATGATCGCGCCGTGGATCGGCGAGCTGTTTTTCCCGATCTCGCTGGTGATCCTCTACCTCTACGTCCGTCACGCGCGGAAGAGCGCCGCGCCGGTGCTCGACCTCAGCCTGCTGCAGATCAAGACCTTCCGTATCGGCACGGTGGTCGGCGGGGTGTGCCGCATGGGGCTCGACGCGACCCCGTTCATGCTGCCGCTGCTATTCCAGGTCGGGTTCGGCTTCGGCCCGCTGGAGGCCGGGGCGCTGACGTTTTCCTCGACCCTGGGGGCGATGCTGGTGCGGACGGGCTCCCGCTCGATCCTGCGCTGGTTCGGGTTCCGCTGGACCTTGGTCGCCGGCGCAATCGGCGCGGCGGCGATCACGGCGGTCTTCGCGGTGCTGCAAGCCGACACCCCGGCCTGGGTCGTCGTCGTGATCGTGCTCCTCTCGGGCTGCGTGCGCAGCATCCAGTACCTCGCCCTCAACACGATCAGCTTTGCCGACGTACCCTCGGCCCTGTTGAGCCGCAGCACCAGCGTCAGCGGCGTGTTCCAGCAATTGGCGCGCGGCTTCGGGGTGGCGCTCGGCGCCGCGCTGCTCGCCATCGTCGCCACCGGCGAGCATGTGACGGTCGGCGATTTCCGCCTGGTCTTCTTATTGATCGCGCTGGTCCCGCTCGCCTCGACGATCGGATTTTTCCGTCTCGGCGAGGAGGACGGCTCCGAGGTCAGCGGCCACGCCAAACGCGCGCAGGGGGCGGGTCCGTGATTGGCATACCCCTGCGGCGGCGCCACCCGCTGGCATGGCTGCTCGATCTCGGCACCGCGGGTTACAGCCCCGATCAACGGCGCCGGCTCAACGTGCTCAATGCGACGGCGGCGCTGATCGTGGTGTCGTCATCGGCCTATGCGCTGTCCTACGCGACGACCGACGCGCGTACCTATTGCTGGGTCATCGCGATCAACCTCGCCCTGGCGGCGATGGCGCTGTGCGTGCCGGCAATGCACCGAATCCACGAGACTGCCGGCGGGGTCCTGATCCTCGCGACGGAGATCCCGGCCCTGTTCGCGCTGGTCGGCCTGCTCGGCCGCGATTCGGGCATTCAGCTCAACCTGATCATCGGCGCCGCGGCGGCGTTCTTCATTTTCGGCGGAGCGCGCCCGCTGCTCGGCGTCGCCACCGTCATCGCCTGCTTCGCCGCCCATATCGGCGCCTGGTTCCTGTTTCCGGTCGGCGCCCTGCCGGTCGAGCCGAGCTTTGTGAAGCAGCTTTATATCGGCTCGGCGGTGACCGTGTTCGTGCTGATCGCGGGGCTGACCTGGTACTCGTTCCGCCTGGTCGAGCGCGCCGAGGCGGCGACCGAGGCGCTGCTCAACAACATCCTGCCGGCGGAGATCATCGCCCGGCTGCGCGCCCATCCCGACGAGTCGATCGCCGACGCGTTCGACCGCGCCTCGATCCTGTTTTCCGACATCCAAGGCTTTGTCCCGCTGTCGAAAAGCCTCGGCGCCGCCCGCACCGTGGCCATGCTCAACGAGATGATGCGCCGCTTCGACGCCCTCGCCGACAAGCACGGGGTCGAGAAGATCAAGACGATCGGCGACGCCTATATGGCGGTGTCCGGCATCCCCCACCCCACCGACGACCATGCCGATCGGCTGGCGCGCATGGGGCTCGAGATGTTCGCCGCCAAGGACGAGGTGGCCGCGCAGCTCGGGGTCACGATCCGGATGCGCATCGGCATCGCCTCCGGCCCGGTGATGGCCGGCATTATCGGCACCCATAAATTCTCCTATGACGTCTGGGGCGATGCGGTGAACCTTGCCGCCCGGCTCGAATCGAGCGGCGAGGCGGACCGCATCCAGGTGTCGGCCGGCGCCCGCGCCGCGATGTCGCCGGCGCTGTTCGATTTCGCAAGCCGCGGCGAGATCGAGATCAAGGGGCTCGGGCCGCTGGAGACATGGTTCCTGGTGCCGCGCGCGCGGTGAACACGCCGGTCGAGTTGCGGCAATTACCTGAATGCTGGCGCCTTGCCTCATCGCGGGTAAGCAAACTCGCCGAGGCCCGGAAGGCCGGCGGCTCGACCGCGACCTCGTAATCAGTCTCCGCCGCGAACCTGCATGCCGGGGCGGCATTATCGCGCTGGCGGTCTTTTGCCTTTTGCCTGGTATCGTTTTCACGCCTGCCGCCCGATGGCGCGGCCCGGTGTGCCCGCAGGCCCTGCTGCCGCCGATCAGGCGAACATGACGGAGTGACCAAGATGACGCTGACACGGCGCGGCCTGCTGAAGAGGACGGCGCTGGCCACCGGGGCGCTGGCTACCGGGGCGCTTGCCGCCGGGACGCTTGCCGGGCCGTTCGTCCGCGGCGCTCATGCCGCGGGAAAATTGTCGGCGTTTTTCTGGGACCATCCGGTTCCGAGCGTACCGCCGGCCATGCGCAAGCTGTGCGAAGCCTGGGCGGCCAAGGAAAAGGTCGAGCTGCAGGTCGATTTCGTCAGCACCAACGGCGACAAGATCCTGCTGACGCTCGCGGCCGAAGGGCAGGCAGGCTCGGGACACGACATCGCCACGATCCCCAGCTGGTACGTCTCGGGGCAGGTCGAGCGCCTCGAACCGGTCGACGACCTGATCCCGCCCCTGGTCGAGCAGAACGGCAAGCTCGATTGGACGGCCGAGTACCTGGGCAAGTTCAATGGCCATTGGGCGGCCTTGCCGGTGTCGACCGGCAGCCCGACCCTCCCGGCCTGCGCTCGCATCGACCTGATGAAAAAACATGCCGGGATCGACGCGACCGAGATGTACCCCGCCGGTGCGCCCCCCAACAAGGAGCTCGCCGACAGCTGGAACTGGGAAAATTTCCTGGCCGCAGCGCGGAAATGCTTTGAGGCCGGGTTCCCGTTCGGCCTGCCGCTCGGGATAACCCCGGACTCGGTGGACTGGGTCGGCGCGATGTTCGCCAGCTACGGGGCGGCGCTGGTCGACAAGGACAGCAACATCACCGTCAACTCGGATGCGGTGAAACAGGTGCTCGACTGGTTCAAGCGGCTGACGCCCTACCTGCCGCCGGAGGTCTATGCCTGGGACAACGCCAGCAACAACCGGTATCTGATCGCCGGCAAGGGCTCGCTGATCCTCAACCCGCCTTCCGCCTGGGCGGTGGCCAAGCGCGACGCGCCGCAGATCGCCGAACAGCTGTGGACCTTCCCGCCGCCGAAAGGGCCGAAAGGCCGCATCGAGGCCGGCATCCCGTGGTACTGGGGCATCTGGAATTTCTCGCCCAACAAGGCGGCGGCGAAAAGCCTGTTGATGTTCCTGTCGGAGCGCTCGTCGGTCGAGGCGCTGGTCAATGCCAGCCGCGGCTACGACGTGCCGCTTTACGAGAAATTCCGCGACTTCAAGATCTGGGACGAGGAGGCTCCGCCCAAGGGGACGCTGCACAACTACCCGCCGCGCGGTGATACCGTCCTGTCGATCGCCTGCGCCCCGGCGCCGCCCAATATCGCCAATCAGATGTACGCGCAGGGGACGATGACCAAGCTGGTGGCCCACTGCACGCAACAGGGCGAGCCGATCGACAAGGCGATCGCCTGGGCCGAGCAGGAGATCGAGGGTTTTATCCGACGCTGACCGGCCGTTCGCCACCCCCGATACGGCGAATTGACAGAGTTATCCACCCTCCCCATACTCCGCGGCTTTCCTGCTCGGCAGTCCGGTCAAAGGGGCGCCTAGGCGAGGAGAGCGGCGATGATGCGCGATCCCGGCGATTTCAGCCGGTCGAGACAAGAACAGCGACGGATCGTGCCTGCGGGTGCGCGACGACGACGATAACGCTCAGCCGTCGATCTCATCCGTCTATTCCATCGCACAGGAGATTTCCGTGATTACAGCAGTTATGCCGACCTATGGTCGGTGGGATGTTGCCGTTGAGCGGGGCGAAGGCGTCTACCTTTACGCCACCGACGGGCGCAAGTTTCTCGACCTCACCAGCGGGATCGCCGTTACCTCGCTGGGCCATTGCCACCCGCATGTGATCGAGGCGATCACCAAGCAGGCCGGGCAGTTGTGGCATACGTCGAATTTGTTCCGCATCCCGGGGCAGGAGCGGCTTGCCGAGCGGCTTGTCGCCAACAGCTTTGCCGATACCGTGTTCTTCAACAATTCGGGCGCCGAAGCAGTCGAATTGTCGCTCAAGGTTGCGCGCAAATACCAGAGCGAGACCGGTCACCCGGAGCGCTATCGGATCATCGGCTGCAACGGCTCGTTCCACGGCCGCAGCTTTGCGACCCTCGCCGCCGCCGGGGCCGAAGCCTACCTCAAGGGGTTCGGCCCGGTGATGGACGGGTTCGACCATGTCGCCTGGGACAACCTCAACGAAATGCGCGCGGCCGTCACCGACCAGACCGCGGCGATCATCGTCGAACCGGTGCAGGGCGAAGGGGGGGTGCGCGCCCCCTCGCCCGATTACCTGAAGGGCCTGCGGGCGATCTGCGACGAGTTCGGCCTGCTGCTGATCTATGACGAGGTGCAATGCGGGCTCGGCCGCACCGGCAAGCTGTTCGCGCATCAATGGAGCGGGGTCGCGCCCGACGTCATGGCGGTGGCGAAGGCGCTGGGCAACGGCTTTCCGATCGGCGCCTGCCTTGCCACGGAAAAGGCCGCGGTCGGGATGGTTCCGGGCACGCATGGCTCGACCTTTGGCGGCAACCCGATGGCCGTCGCCGCCGCCAACGCGGTACTCGACGTGATGCTGGCGCCGGGCTTTTTCGACAAGGTCAACGCCAACGCCAAATACCTGTGGGGCAAGCTCGAGGCGCTGGTCGCCAAGTATCCCAAGCTGTTCGAGCGGGTGCGCGGCTCGGGGATGCTGGTCGGCATCCGCTGCATCGTCACCGCCGGCGACGTCGTCGCCAAGGCGCGCGAGAAGGGCCTGCTGGTGCTGACCGCCGGCGACAATGTCCTGCGCATCCTGCCGCCGCTGACCATCACGGAGCGCGAGATCGACGAGGCCGTGGCGATCCTCGACAAGGTCGCGAGCGAATGGCCCGCGCAGTGAGGGCGGTGGCCGGTCGCACAGGCCTCAGAGGCGCCACCCTGCTCGGCGACCGGCGAGAGACAGAGCCGCCGCGCCACTTCCTCGACATCGACCGGTACGACACGCCGGCGCTGCGGGCGATGCTCGACCTCGGCGTCGCCTACAAGAACGGCCGCGACGACCGGCCGCTCGTCGGCAAGACGCTGGCGATGATTTTCGAGAAGCCGTCGACCCGCACCCGCGTGTCGTTCGAGGTGGGAATGCGGCAGTTGGGCGGCGACACGATCGTCCTCGGCACCGCCGACAGCCAGCTTGGCCGCGGCGAGACCATTGCCGATACCGCCCGGGTGCTGTCGCGCTATGTCGACGCGATCATGATCCGCACCAACCAGCAGCAGAAACTCGAAGATTTGGCGCGCTACGCCACGGTGCCGGTGATCAACGGGCTGACCGACTTCTCGCACCCCTGCCAGCTCATGGCCGATGTCATGACCTTGCAGGAAAAAAAGGGGCCGGTCGCCAACACCGTGGTGGCGTGGAGCGGCGACGGCAACAACGTCGCCGCCAGCTGGATCCATGCCGCGGTACGCTTCGGCTTCGAGCTTCGCCTCGCCTGCCCCAAGGAACTGCCGCCGGCACAAGCGGTCCTCGACTGGGCGGCGCGCGAAGGCGGCCGGGTCAGCCTCACCACCTCGCCGCAGGCGGCGGTTGCCGGCGCCGATTGCGTCGTTACCGACACCTGGGTGTCGATGGGGACCGAAGCCAGCGTCAACCGCCACAACCTGCTGGCGCCGTTCCGGGTCGACGAACGGTTGATGGGCGAGGCCAAGCCCGACGCGATCTTCATGCACTGCCTGCCGGTACATCGCGGCGAAGAAGTCACCGGCGCGGTCATCGACGGTCCGCAATCGGTGGTGTGGGACGAAGCGGAAAACCGGCTGCACGCGCAAAAAGGCATCCTCGCCTGGTGCCTCGGCTAGACACCCTGATTGCGCGCGAGGCTTAAAAGCCCGGCGATTTTTCATTAAATTTGTCATCCGCGGGCTTGCCCGGTCCCGGTTGGAGTTCCGCCGGGATGGCCGGGACAAGCCCGACCGTGACGCGCTAGTTTATGGTCTTTCCTGAATGCGGCCGCCCAAGCGGAGAGTCGATTTGTCCGATAATCATACGTCCAGAACCGACGATCTCATCCAGCCGTTCCAGCTCGATCCGTTTGCGCTGCGCGGGAGACTGGTGCGGCTCGGCGCGACGGTGGACCGCATCCTCGCGCAGCACGCCTATCCCGAGCCGGTGGCGACCCTGCTTGGCGAGGCGATCACCCTCGCCGTGCTGCTCGCCGGGGCGCTGAAATACGACGGCGTTTTCACCCTCCAGACCAAGGGCGACGGCCCGGTGCGGCTGCTCGTCGCCGATGTCAAGACCGACGGGGCGGTGCGCGGCTACGCGCAATACGACGCGAAACGCCTGGGTGAAATTCAAGACGGCGGCAGCTCGTCGGTGCCCGAGCTCCTCGGCTCCGGCTACATCGCCTTCACCGTCGACCAGGGCGACGACACCGAGCGCTATCAGGGCATTGTCGAGATCGTCGGCGACACCCTGGCGGAGTGCGCGCAGCATTATTTCCGCCAGTCGGAGCAGCTTCAGGCCGGGCTCAAGCTGGCGGTGGCGCGCGCCGGCGAGGACCAGGCGTGGCGCGCCGGCGGGCTGATGCTGCAACGGGTGCCGCCGGAGGGCGGGCTGGCGCCGATCGGCGACGATGTCGAGGATGCCTGGCGCCGGGTGATGGTGCTGATGAGCTCGGCGACCCCGGCCGAACTGGTCGCCCCGGATTTGCCGCCGCGCCGCCTGTTATGGCGCCTGTTCCACGACGAGGGCGTGCGGGTCTACCAGACCCATGCGATCGAGGCGCGCTGCCGCTGCTCGCGCGAGCGCATCGCCGGTATCCTGAGTGCCTTCCCGGCCGACGAGATCGAGGACATGCGCAAGGACCCGGTCACCACGGTGACCTGCGAGTTCTGCAACGCACGCTACGATTTCGCGCCCGACGATCTGGAGCGCCTGGTGCAGGCCTGAGGCCGCGTCGGCACCTCGCGTCTGCACAATTACGGCTTGCCGCGGGCGTTGGCGATCAGCTGGCGCAGCCCGTCGACGCTGAGCGCGCCGGGGACGATGGTGTCGCCGATCACAAAGGCCGGCGTGCCGCTGATGTCGAGCTGGTTGCCGAGCACGGCGTTGGCCTTGAGCTGCGCGGCGATATCGGCTGACTTGACGTCCTGCCTCAGCCGGTCGACATCGAGCCCGACCGAAGCGGCGACCTTGTAGATCACTGCCTCGTCGATGTGCCCGCCGGTGGCCATCATCGCGCGATGAAAGGCGTCGTATTTGCCCTGTTTCTTTGCCGCCAGCGCGACATGCGCGGCAATCTCGGACTCCGGCCCGAGCACCGGAAATTCCTTGAAGACCACTTTGAGCAGGCGATCCTCCGCCACCAGCTTTTCGAGCGCGGGCTCGACCTGTTTGCAGTAGGGACAGCGATAGTCGAAGAATTCGACCAGCGTGACATCGCCTTTCGGGTTGCCGGCGATCGGCGTGTTGGGGTCATCGAACACCTCCTTTTTGTGTTCGATGAGCGCCTTGGCGGCCTTGTCGCGCGCCTCGCCCTTGAGCTTCTCGTCGGCCGCCTGCAGCGCGTCGATCAACATTTCGGGATGGTTTGCCAGATAATCGCGGACAATGCCCTCGATCGCCTTGCGCTGATCGGGGGTGAATTCGGCCGCCGACACGGGACGCGGCGCCAGCGCCAGCACGCCGAGCAGGCCGATGGTCAGGGACAGGAAGCGAAGCGACAGCTTCATGGTCGGGAATGCTTTCGTGTTGGAGGGCGCGATAGCTCAACGAGGCGGAGGCCGGTGCCCTATTTTTCGAGCAGTTCCGCCTCCCGGCGGATTTCTTCGGCACGGTCATAGGGCGGCGTATTTCGCTTGAGCAGCTGCTTGGCCCGCTGCCCCTGCTGCAAGGCGTCCTTCTTTTTGCCGTTGGCCAGCGCCTCCTCGGCCAGGGACAGGGCGGCCATGCCGAGCTGGTTGTCGCGGCCATAGGCGGTGGCCAGCAAACGCCAGACATAGCCTTCGCGTCCCTCGACGCGGGTGGCGTCGTTGAGATAGGCGATCGCCCGCTTGTTAAGCGCCGGATCGTTGCTTTCGACATAGGTCTGGGCCAGCGAGATGCGAATGAGCGGCGCCTGCGGCGCCAGCTTCACCGCCTGCTCATAGGGGCCAATCGCCTCGCGGACGCGGCCGTTCTCGAACAGCATCTGGCCTTTGAGCTCACGGTAATAGGGGTTGCTCGGAAAGTCGCGGATCAGCCCGTCGACGATCGGCAGCGCCCGGTCGAGCTTGGGAATGCGATAATAGGCGATCGCCCTGGCATACCGTGCATCGGCCGACTGGTCGCTTTCGGGATAGGCCCGCAGCGTCGCCGACGGATCGTCGAGAAATGCGTGCAGCTTGACCTTGATCCGCTTCAACAGATCGACAAACCCTGCCGGCTCCGGCGCGTTCGAATAGCGCGACGTTTCGACGTGGTGGCGGATGTAGTTGATCCGCTCGATCGTGAGCGGATGGGTGCGGGCCCAGGGGTCGGTCGGCTCGCCGGTCAGCGGCTCGCCGGCCTGGAGGATCTCGAAGAACTGGAGCAGCCCGCGCGACGACTGGCCGCTACGGTCGAGAAAATTGAGCGCGGCGTGGTCAGCGGTCGCTTCCTGAGACACCGAGAACTGCACAAAAGCGCGCTGGCCGACCCCGGCCGCGGCCACCAGCGGGGCGCCGTTGCCGCCCGCAATGGCGGCGCCGAGGCCCGCCACCATCGCGATGATCTGCTCGATACCGGCATTCTTCATCGCTTCGAGGGACCGCAATACGTGACCGCCGGCGATGTGGCCGGTCTCGTGAGCGATGACGCCGATCAGCTGGTTCGGCGTCTGGGCCCGCAGGATGAGGCCGCTGTTGAGGAAGATCGCCTGGCCGCCGGCGACAAACGAATTGAGCTGGCCGTCATTGACGATATAGACGCCGACTCCGCTCGGCTCGAGCCCCGCCACGCGCCAGATCGGGGTCGCCAGGGTCCGGATGTCGTTTTCGATCTCGGCGTCGCGCAGCACCTGCTCGCCGCCGGCAAGGGCGGGTCGCTGCCACAGCCCGGCGACCACCACGGCGACCGCGGCGACGGCCAGGATGCGACCCACGGGCAGGCGACCCACGGGCAGGCGACCCATGGGGCGAAATCGTCGCCAGCGCCGCAAGCCGCCGCCTGCGGCGCGGTTCACGATTGGATCAACCGGTTCCACCAGCCGCGCCGCGGAGATGCCGGCTTTTCGGTGACGGCATGGACATCGACCGTCGGCGGCGGCCCGGCTGGTTCGGGTTCCGGTTTGCGCTCGACCTCGGCCGAAGCGCCGTTTCCTCCGGCCGCGGCTATCGGCATCGGTTCCGGCACCGGCTCGATCTCCACGGGAGGAATCGCGCTGCTCTCGATCGCCGCTTCCACCACGGTCTCGACCACCGGCTTGTCGATTTCGACCGCCTCGGGCTCGGGACGGGCAAGCTCGGCGTACACCGGCTCATGCCGGTATCCCATCGAGCCCTCTTCCATTGGGCCCTCTTGCATCGAGCCCTCTTGCACCGAGCCCGCTTGCATCGAGCCTTCTTCCATCGGGCTCACGTCCGGCAGAGGCACGGGCGCGCTTTCGACCGCCGCCTGGACCATCGCCTCGGCCCCGGCCGCCGTCGGCTCGCCGCCAGCTCCATTGCGCTCGCGCCAGCGTCCGCCGCGCCGGCCGCGCCGGCGGCGACGGCGCTCGCCCTCGCTTTCCTGCTCGCCCGCATCGCCTGGCGGATGAGCGCCCTCGGCGCCCATCTCGCCGGCTTCGCCAACCGCGGCAGCCGGCGGCGCCCGACGCTCCTCGCGACCGTCGTCCGAGCGGCGACGGCGGCGACGACGACGACGCGGCCCGCGTTCCTCGTCGCCTTCCGGCTCGCGCTCGGCGGGCCGGGCGTCGCCATTGGCGGCGCGCTGCGGTCGCCGCCGGCGGGGCGCAGCCTCAGCCTCAGCTTCTCCCTCAGCCTCGACCTCGGCCTCGGTCTCGACCTCTACCTCGTCCTCTTCCTCGATGGCGGGCGGCGGCGCCGCTGTGAAATTCAGGTGCGGCGCCTCGCCGGCCGCATAGGCACGGAGCCGCTCGAGCCGGAAATTCGGCGGGATCAGAGCGTCGTCGCGGCCGATGATGACGCGCAGGCCATAGCGCGTCTCGATCTGGGCCAGCGAATCGCGCTTCTGGTTGAGCATGTAGAGGGCAACCGTGGTCGGCACGTAGACGCAGATCTCCGCCGATCGCGCCTTCGCGCCTTCCTCCTCGATCGAGCGCAGAACGTGAAGCGCGGTCGACTCGGTGGAGCGGACAAAGCCGGTGCCGGCGCAATGCGGGCACGGCAGGGTCGACGCCTCGGCCAGCGACGGCCGCAACCTTTGGCGCGACATCTCCAACAGGCCAAAGGCGCTGATCCGGCCGACCTGGATGCGGGCGCGGTCGTTCTTCAGCGCCTCCTTGAGTCGCCGCTCCACCGCCGAATTGTGGCGGTGCTCCTCCATGTCGATGAAGTCGATGACGATGAGGCCGGCAAGGTCGCGCAGGCGCAACTGGCGGGCGATCTCGTCGGAGGCCTCCAGATTGGTCTTCAGCGCCGTCTCTTCGATGTTGCGCTCGCGGGTGGCGCGGCCCGAATTGACGTCGATCGACACCAGCGCTTCGGTCTGGTTGATGACGATGTAGCCGCCGGAACGCAGCTGGGCGACCGGCGAATGCACCGCATCGATCTGACTCTCGACCTGAAAGCGGTGGAACAGCCCGACCAGCGGATCGCGATACGGCTGCACCCGGCGCGCATGGCTCGGCATCAGCATGCGCATGAAGGTTTTGGCGGTGCGGTAGCCCTCCTCGCCCTCGACCACGACCTCGTCGATGTCGCGAGCGTAAAGGTCGCGGATCGAACGCTTGATCAGGTTGCCTTCTTCGTAGATCAGCGCCGGCGCGGTCGATTGCAGCGTCAGGTCGCGGATCTCGCTCCACAGCCGCATCAGATATTCGTAGTCGCGCTTTATCTCGGCCTTGGAACGCTCGGAGCCGGCGGTGCGGACGATGACCCCCATGCCGTCGGGAATATCGAGGTCTTCGAGGACTTCCTTAAGCCGACGGCGGTCGCTGATGCTGGTGATCTTGCGCGACACGCCGCCGCCGCGCCCGGTATTCGGCATCAGCACGCAATAGCGCCCGGCGAGCGACAGATAAGTCGTCAGCGCCGCCCCCTTGTTGCCACGCTCCTCCTTGGCGACCTGCACCAGCATGATCTGGCGGCGCTTGACCACCTCCTGGATCTTGTAATGGCGCATCGAGTGCGAGCGGCGGCGCTGCTCGGCGCCGGCCTCCTCGGTCTCGTCGTCATCGTCGAGAGTCTCGACTTCCTCGGCCGGCGCAGGCTCGGCGGATTCGAAGAACGGATCGCTCGACACCACCGCCTCGATCGGCGCGGCAATCGCGACCTCCCGGGCGTCGCCCCCCAACTCATTGTCTGCCGACTCATTGTCTGCCGGCTCATTGTCCGGCCACTCATAGGTTGTCGGCGGGTCATAGGTTGCCGGCGACTCATAGGTTATCGGCTCGTCCGCGGCCGGCTCATCGGCTGCCGGTTTATCGCTCGCCGATTCACCGATTGCGGACAGGTCGACGACCGGCCGGTCAGCCCTCGACCTATAGGCGTCGGCCGCCTCGTCTTCTGGCTCGGGTTCGGCCTCGGTTTCGGCGACCAGCGGCGGCGCCTGCGGCAGCGCGTCGGCTATGTCGACCGGCGACTCGTCGATCTCGACCGAGACCGAAGCCGCCACCGACGACTCGGCCGACGACGACGCGGGCGCGGTCACAGCTTCGCCGGGCGGCGCATCGTATTCGCCGCTTTCGCGGTCGCCGACCGGGATCCGGTAGTAGTCGGGATGGATCTCGCTGAACGCCAGGAAGCCGTGCCGGTTGCCGCCGTAATCGACAAAGGCGGCCTGCAGCGAAGGCTCTACGCGGGTGACCTTGGCGAGATAGATGTTCCCTTTGACCTGCTTCTTGGTCGACGTCTCGAAGTCGAATTCTTCAAGCCGGTTGCCGCTGAGAACCACCACCCGAGTCTCCTCGGGATGGGCGGCGTCGATAAGCATGCGTTTTCCCATTCGGGTAAGCTCCGGGACGCGCGGAAGCAGCCGCTGCAAAGGCGGTCGGCGGCGCGGTCCATTGTGCAAGGAAGCCGTATGTGTGGGTTTTTGCGTCGCGGAAATCTGTCATCGGCGTCGCGGTAAAGAACTCACCTGGCTTCGGGTTCAGCCAATTCGCAGCGCCCGGTGCCGTGGCACGCAAAGTGCCGGTCGTGCGGGCGTGCATCCCAACGCCGCCGGACGGCTGCGCCCGGTCGGCGAAATTCACCGCGCTCAATGTACCGGGGTAAGTCGGGCATCACAATGATTTCATCCGATCCCGGCGCTGTTCTTGCCCGTCTAACGCTTTATTTTGCATTGCGGTTGCCGATTCCCGCCGGTTTGCAACCAAATCGGCCTTGGAATAGCCTGAACGTTGGCGCATAAGGGCACCGCCGTTCGCCGGCGGCACGGGCGCAGCCGCTGCGAATCCGGCCCGGATTCGAGTCGTCGTAGCGAATGGAGTGCGCGCAGTTTGCGTACCTTGATCAAGCTTGTCCGCTTTCTGTTCGTCTGCGCCGTCTTGCTGGCGATGATCGGCGGCGCGTTTATCGGACTGACGATCTGGTATTTCGGGCGCGACCTGCCGGATTACCAGCAGCTGGCGCGCTACCAGCCGCCGATCGCGACGCGCGTGCTCGCCGGCGACGGCCGGCTGCTGGCCGAATATGCGACCGAGCGGCGCGTTTTCGTTCCGATCTCGGTGGTTCCAAAGCGGGTGATCAACGCCTTCCTCGCCACCGAAGACAAGAATTTCTACAATCACCACGGCATCGATCCGATCGCGATGCTGCGGGCGGCGGTCACCGATATCGGCAAGTGGCGCGGCAGCCGGCGCCCGGTCGGCGCCTCGACGATCACCCAGCAGGTCGCCAAGAACATGCTGCTGTCGAACGAGCTGTCGATCGAGCGCAAGATCAAGGAGGTGCTGCTCGCCACTCGGATCGACCAGGCGCTGCCCAAGGACCGTATCCTCGAGCTCTATCTCAACGAGATCTATCTCGGCAGCGGCGCTTATGGCGTGGCTTCGGCGGCGCTGACCTATTTCAACAAGTCGCTGGACGAGCTGACATTGGCAGAGGCGGCCTTCCTTGCCGGCTTGCCCAAGGCCCCCAACAACTACAACCCGGTACGTTTCCCGCAGGCGGCGCGCGGCCGGCGCGACCTCGTGCTCGACCAGATGGTCGAGGCCGGCTACGCCACCCCTGCGGAGGCCGCCGCCGCCAAGGCCGCCCCGGTCGTCGTGCGCCACCGCGAAGAGGCCGACATCGTCACCGGCGCCTATTTCGCCGAGGAAGTGCGGCGCCAACTCGTCGCCCAGTTCGGCGAAAAGATGGTCTATCAGGGCGGTCTCACGGTGCGCACCAGCCTCGATGCGCGGCTGCAGGCCGCCGCCGACAAGGCGTTGCGCGAGGGGCTTATCGCCTATGACCGCGCCCGCGGCGGCTGGCGCGGGGCGATCGACCGCATCGAGCTCACCAGCGACTGGACCGCAGCGCTGGCGGCGCAGCCGCTGCCCGCCGGCGCCGGGCCGGTCGGCTGGCAGCTGGCGGTGGTGATGCGCACCGAGGCGGACGGTGCGACGATCGGCTTCAAGGACGGCTCGTCGGGGCGCATCCCGTTTGCTCAAATGCGCTGGGCGCGGCCGCTGCGCGATGACGGCACGATCGGCGCCTTCCCGCGCGGCGCCGCCGACGTCGTCAAGCCGGGCGACCTCGTATTGGTCGAGCCGCTGCCGCCCGAGCCCGCGAAGCCGCAGCAGCCGGTCCGCAAGGTCGCGGCGCCGCCGGGCCCACCGGCCAAGCCGATGCCGCTGTTCAACCTGTGCCAGATCCCCGACATCTCGGGCGCGCTCGTGTCGATCGACCCGCATAGCGGGCGGGTGCTGGCGATGAGCGGCGGGTTCAGCTTTGAAATCAGCCAGTTCAACCGCGCAACCCAGGCGAAGCGCCAGCCCGGCTCCTCGATCAAGCCGTTCGTCTACCTGACCGCGCTCGAACAAGGGTACACGCCCTCGACGCTGGTGCTCGACGGGCCGATCGCGCTCGACCAGGGTCCCGGCCTGCCGAAATGGACGCCGAACAATTACGGCGGCGCGACCTATAACGGCCCGACCCCGTTGAGCGTCGCGCTGGAAAAATCCCTGAACACGGTATCGGCGCGCATCGCCGCGACGTTCGGCATGGACGCGATCGGCGACACGATCGAGACCTTCGGCATCATGGACCACATGCCGCGCGAATACTCGATGTCGCTGGGCGCCGGCGAGACTACGCCGCTGCGTCACACGGCCGCTTATGCGATGCTGGCCAACGGCGGCAAGCGCATCACCCCCACCCTGATCGACAGCGTGCAGGACCGCAACGGGGTGACGATCTGGCGCGCCGACCAGCGGAAATGCCCCGGCTGCGCCAATGTCGAGTGGGAGAAGCAGGCGCCGCCGGTCCTGCCCGACACGCGCGAGCAGATCGCCGATCCCGGCTCGACCTTCCAGCTCGTCGAGATGATGGAAGGGGTGGTGCAGCGCGGCACCGCCACGGTGGTCAAGGCGGTCGGCAAGCCGATCGCCGGCAAGACCGGCACGACCAACGATTTCCGCGACGCGTGGTTTGTCGGCTTTTCGCCCGATCTCGCCGCCGGCGTCTATATCGGGTATGACGATCCGGTCAGCCTCGGCGTCGGCGAAACCGGCGGCCATATCTCCGCCCCGATCTTTCGCGATTTCATGATGGCCGCGTTGAAGGACAAGCCGGCGACGGAGTTCCGCATCCCGCCCGGCATGCGCATGTACCGGGTCAACCCGGCGACGGCGCTGCCCGCCGGCCCCGGCGAGCCGGCGGTGCTGATGGCCTACAAGCCGGGCACCGAGCCCGGCAAGGATCGCGACCTCGGGCTGCAGGGCGTGCCGGGCGAGGATTCGGGGCTGATGAGCAGCGGCGAGGCCCCGCGCCAGCCGGCGACCGGCACCGGGGGGCTTTATTAAAGGAAACTCGTCGTCGCGAACGGAGCGAAGCACCTGCCGCCGGGTCGGCTGATCCGATGGAAATTGCTCCGCCCGCTTGCGCCCCCACACCGTGACGCCAATTAATCTCCAGCTAATCCATCGAACGAGGAACGGGACAATGCGCGCAGAAACCCAGGCAGTGGTCGACGATATCAAGAAATCGCTCGGCTTGCTGCGGAGGCATCTTTGACTGGGATACCGCGACCCGCCGGCTCGACGAGCTGAATGAAAAGGCCGAAGACCCGAAGCTTTGGGACAATCCCGAGGCGGCGCAGGCGCTGATCCGCGAACGCAGCCGGCTCGACCACCTGGTCGAAGGCTATCGCCGGATCGAGCGCGATTATAACGACGCGGTGGAGCTGATCGAGCTCGGCGAGGCCGAGGGCGACGACAGCATCGTCAAGGAAGCCGAGACGACGCTCGACAAACTGCGCGCCGAAGCGGCGAAGCGCGAGCTCGAGAGCCTGTTGTCGGGCGAAGCCGACGGCAACGATTGCTACCTCGAAGTCCATGCCGGCAGCGGCGGCACCGAGGCGCAGGACTGGGCCGAGATGCTGCTGCGCATGTATGTGCGCTGGGCCGAGGCGCATGGCTACAAGGTCGAATGGGTCGAGGAAAGCGCCGGCGAAGGCGCCGGCATCAAGTCGGCGACCGTCAGGGTCCACGGCGCCAACGCCTATGGCTGGCTCAAGACCGAGAGCGGCGTGCACCGGCTGGTGCGCATCTCGCCGTTCGACTCGGCGGCGCGGCGGCACACCAGTTTCGCGTCGGCCTGGGTGTATCCGGTGATCGACGACAAAATCGACATCGAGATCCAGGACAAATACCTGCGCGTCGACACCTACCGCGCTTCGGGCGCCGGCGGCCAGCACGTCAACAAGACCGACAGCGCGGTGCGCCTGACCCATCTTCCGACCGGCGTTGCCGTCGCCGTGCAGAGCGAGCGTTCGCAGCATCAGAACCGCGCCCAGGCCTGGTCGATGCTGCGC
>DASQGR010000017.1:0-8593 GCA_035632515.1 Allostellaceae bacterium
TGGTTGGCGCTGGCCTCAACAATCCGAATAAAATACCGGGCAGCGAAGTTTGGAGGGGTGGCCGAGTGGTTGAAGGCACCGGTCTTGAAAACCGGCAGGGGCGCAAGCTTCTCGTGGGTTCGAATCCCACCCCATCCGCCACCTTTATATATTCATTTAATTATTTCAAACTTTACTGAATAATCCGACCGTTATTCTCTTTTGCCCTATTTGATTTTATTATATTGAGGCGAAATTATCCAGCGTTCGACTGGGTGTAGGCGGCGAGAAACTTTCTTTTCCTTTGGCTATCCGAGGGCTTGCGCGAAGCAGGGCTGCACAATACCAGGACGACGGCGCGGGCAAGGAGGGTTCCGCTTGGCGCTGGCGCGCCAAGTCAACCGGTCACGATCACCGGTGTCCCGATGCGTGATGGCGAGGGCAGCGGGCGAGTTTGGCGACGATGCCTCCGAAAATTTGCTGTTCTAGGGACCGCAGTTGAGCCGTTGTCCTTTCTGTGCGCTGGCTGACGCCGCCTTCAGATCCGCCAGTTCCTCTTCGGCTTCGGCAAGCAAACGCTTGATGATAAAACGCTTTTCGTCGCTAATGTCGAGCTTCAGCATCGCCTGAAAGTTGGCGATGTTGGTCTTGACGATGTACAGTTCGTCGGTGGTCATTGTCGCACCTCCTGCGAGGGGACGGGAGCGCGCGCCCTCATTTGACGAGGGCGAAATTAACGAGGGTAGGCTGTCTCCTAGCCAGCGGCGCCCGAGAGGCGTAGCGGCCAGTGCGCTACCGTACACGCTGATCATGACCAGTGTAGCGCGAAATAAATTCTTTTGCGCTGCCCGCACCAAAGGGACACATGACGGGCCATAGGTCCGTCATGGGCGGCAGGCGCAAGGTGCAACCGCGCCCTCTCGTGTCGGCAACCCTGGAAAGCAGCGCTGGAAAGCAGCCCTGGAAAGCCGAGCGTTCCCTGGCATGGCCGCCGATGAGCTATTCCCTGTCGCCTGGCGGGCTTCTGTTTGTTGCTTGCGGATGCAGAGAGACCGCCGCCCGTGGCGGTTCGGGGCCGAGATCTCGCTCCTCCTGATTGCCGGCCCTCTGAACCTCGCCGCTCACGGGACATGACATGACCTCTCGCAGCGGCGAGGTTGGGTAGTGCCTTGTCGGCTCGTCGGCCTTTGTCAGCACACCGCTACATTGGCCAAGTTCGAGGCTATCGCTCCGCGCGGACACAGCCGCTCAGTAGGCGGGCCCGTAGTAGCCCTGCGGTGGGTAATAGCCCTGCGGTGGGTAGTAGCCCTGCGGTGGGTAATAGCCCTGAGGGGGTGGCGGCGGTGGCGGTGGTGTCGTCGCCGCGCCGGTGACCGCACCAACTGCACCGCCGATCAGCGCGCCGGTAGCGGCGCCGCGCCCGCCACCAGCCGCGGCGCCGATGGCCGCCCCCGCGCCGGCGCCAAGCAGGCCGCCGCCGATTGCGCGCTGGCCGGGGTCATAGGGGTTGGTGCAGGCGGAAAGGCCGAGTGCCAGCCCGACGGCGATCACGGCAGGTCCCATCATCCGCTTCATAGTGTCATCCTCTGTAAAAGACTTCGCTGAGAGCCTATAGCGAAAGTGGACCGGTGAAATTGATTTGCCTCAAGCGTGGCCCCTTCAGCACCTGGCGACCTGCCCTGAAGTTTTTTCCTTGAAGGGGACCAGGATCCGGCCCTTTGCTTCGCCGGTAATTTCTTCGCCCAACGGCGCGGCGACCGACGCTGCGCCGGACCTGCGTCTTTACCGGCCGGGTTCGGCGTTGACCGGCGATGGCCGGAGCGTGCGGGCGCAGGCGCCAAGATCCCGCGGATCCTAGCGGATTCCGGCTGATGACGAAATGACGGTCCCGTCGCCTTTAGTCCGCCGCGCCGATGTGATCCTCGGCGGTTGTTTTCCCTGAGATTTACACGGCCTCGCACGCCGCCCATCTGCTATCCTGCGGCTCTTCGCCGGCAGAAAAGGCCGAACGGCAGGGACCCCCATGCAACCAGTCAGTCTTACCGTTAACGGCAGCGCGGTGCAGGTCAGCGCGGCGGCCGATACGCCGCTGCTCGATGTGCTGCGCAACCACCTCGGCCTCAAGGGCACAAAATTCGGCTGCGGTCTCGAGCAATGCGGCTGCTGCATGGTGCTGGTCGACGGCCAGCCGGAGAAATCCTGCGGCAAGGCGCTGTCGACCGTTGCCGGCAAAGAAATTCTCACCATCGAGGGCCTCGGCAGCCCGGACCGGCCACACCCGCTGCAGGCGGCGTTTCTCGATGAGCAGGCCGGTCAGTGTGGCTATTGCCTACCGGGCATCCTGGTCTGCGCGAAGGCGCTGCTCGACCGCAACCCGACGCCGTCGCGCCAGCAGATCGCTGCTGCGCTCGACGACAACATCTGTCGCTGCGGCAGCCATGTCCGCATCCTGCGCGCGGTCGAGCGCGCCGCCGCCGCAATGCGCGCGGGAGCGACGGCATGAGCGATGCCTCGACACTGCCGCCGCTGCTCCAGGCCAATCCGCGTCTCGACCAATGGGTACGTTTTGCCGAAGCTGGCCGGATCACGGTATCGACCGGGCGGGTCGAGATTGGCCAGGGCGTCCTGACCGCGATGCTGCAGATTGCGGCGGAGGAGCTCGACGTCGCGCCGGAGCGCATCGTGCTGCAATCGGGCGACACCGACCTGACCCCGAACGAGGGCTACACCGCCGGCAGCCAGTCGATCCAGTATGGCGGGGTCGCCATGCGCCTCGTCTGCGCCGAGGTGCGCAGCCGATTTCTCGACCATGCCGCGGCGGCGTTCGGCTATGCCCGCGGCGACCTCGCGGTACGGGACGGGGCGATCACCCTGCGCGACGCACCGACCGGGCAGGATTACTGGACGCTGGCGCCCGCCGTCGATCTGAGCGGCCATGCGACCGCCGGCGCGCCGCGCAAGCCTGCGGAAGACTACAGCATCGTCGGGCGCAATGCGGCACGGATCGATCTCGCCGCCAAGGTATTCGGCGACGCCGCCTTCGTCCACGACATGACGCTCGACGGCATGCTGCACGCCCGGGTCGTGCGCCAGCCCCGCCGCGGCTCGACGATCGACACGGTCAACGAGGCGGCGATCCGCCGCGCCGCCAAGGGACCGATCGAGATTGTCCGTGACGGCAATTTCCTGGCGATCGTCGGGGCGGACGAAACGGTTGTGGATGCCGCTGCGGCCGTCGCGCCCGGCCACGTCGCCTGGGATGGGATCGACGCGATCAATTCATACCAGGAAGAGGCGCGCTGGCTGTTGCAGCAGCCCTCGATCGACCGGGTTTTAGGGCCGCCGCTGCCGGGCGCCGCGCCGCCGGGGCGGAGCTACGAGGCCACCTACACGCGGATGCACATCGCGCACGCATCCGTAGCGCCGTCGAGCGCGGTTGCCGTCTACCGCGACGGGCGCCTGACCGTATGGACGCACTGCCAGGGTGTCTACCCGCTGCGCGCGGCGCTGGCGCGGACCTTGAAGCTCGACCCGGCGCTGATCTCGGTCAAGCACGCGCAGGGGCCGGGCTGCTATGGCCATAACGGCGCCGACGACGCCGCGGCCGACGCGGCGGTGATCGCGATGCGCCTGCCGGGAAAGCCGGTGCGGGTGCGCTGGCGGCGCGAAGAGGAATTCGGCTTCGAGCCGGTCAGTCCGGCGATGGTGACGACGGTGCGCGCGGTGCTCGACGCCGATGGCCGGCCGGGCGATTGGACGACCGAAATCTGGAGCGGGCGGCATTCGAGCCGTCCTGGCGGCGGCGGCAACCTGCTCGCTGCCGAGGCGCTGCCCGACCCGCCACCGGCGCCGGCGCCGGCCGATCCGCCCGAGGCCAATGGCGGCGGCGGCACTCGCAACGGCGAGCCGCTTTACGACTTCCCGGCCAAGCGCATCGTCCACCACCTCGTTGCCGAGACGCCCGTGCGCACCTCATCGCTGCGCGGGCTGGGTGCGACGATCAATGTCTTCGCCATCGAGTCGTCGATGGACGAGCTGGCCGAACAGGCGGGCAGGGACCCGGTGGAATATCGGCTCGCGATCCTGTCCGACCCGCGGGCGCGGGCGGTTGTCGAGCATGTCGCGCGGATGGCCGGCTGGCAGGCGGGGTTGCCCCCCGGCACCGGCCGCGGCCGCGGCTTCGGCTTCGCCCAATACAAGAACCGCGCCGCCTACGCCGCGGTCGTCGCCGAGGTCGAGGTCGACCAGGCGGTGCGCCTCACCCGAATCTGGTGTGCCGCCGATGGCGGGCTCATCGTCAACCCCGACGGCGCGATCAACCAGCTCGAAGGCGGCATCGTCCAGGGGGCGAGCTGGGCGTTGAAGGAGGGGGTGCGGCTCGATGCCGCTGGGATCAGTTCGCGCGACTGGGAAACCTATCCGGTGCTGCGCTTTAGCGAGGTGCCCGAGATTGCGGTCGAGCTGGTCGGCGCGACTGCGGATTTGCCGCCGCTCGGCATTGGCGAGGCGAGCGGCGGGCCGACCGTCGCCGCGATCGGCAATGCCGTCGCCCACGCGCTGGGCGCCCGCATCCGCGACCTGCCGCTCAACCGCGAGCGGGTCGTGGCGGCGCTGTTGCAAGCATGAGGCGCGACGGCGGCGGGGGGCCGTTCATAGGGGATATCGATGTCGCCGGGTCGCGGCGCCGCGAATTTTATGTCGATCCGGCGATCTTCAAGACGCAACGCAGGCTGACAGGCTAAAAGTCGGGGCGTTTTCCGGCACCACGCCCGTCCATGGGGCGCCGGCATCCGGATGGTAGGCACAATGAGCGACCGCCCGGAACTCGATTACCGACCGTCGCCCGACGCTCTGTTGCGGCAGGCGGGGCGAGAGGCGCGCGGCCGGCTCAAGCTGTTCCTCGGCGCCGCGCCGGGGGTGGGCAAGACCTACGAGATGCTGCAAACGGCGCAGGCACGGCGCCGCGAAGGCGTCGATGTGGTCGCGGCGCTGGTCGAGACCCATGGCCGCCAGGAGACCGAGACGCTGCTCGGCGGGCTCGAAGCGATACCGCGCCGGTGCGTCGACTACAAAGGCCGGGTTCTATACGAGATGGACCTCGACGCGGTCCTCGCTCGCCGGCCGCAATTGGCGCTGGTCGACGAGCTCGCTCACACCAACGTGCCGGACAGCCGGCACCCCAAGCGCTACATGGATGTCGAGGAGCTGCTCGGGGCCGGCATCGATGTCTACACCACGCTCAACATTCAGCACGTCGAGAGCCTCAATGATGTCGTCGCCAAGATCACCCGCATCCGGGTGCGCGAAACCGTTCCGGATTCGGTCATCGACCGCGCCGACGACATCGAGCTGGTCGACCTCACGCCGGAGGACCTGATCCAGCGGCTGAGAGAAGGCAAGGTCTATGTTCCGCAGCACGCCGAGCGGGCGATCAACCACTATTTCCGCCCCGGCAACCTGACCGCATTACGCGAGCTGGCGCTGCGGCAGACGGCGCAGCGGGTCGACGAGCAGATGGTCGACTACATGCGCGCGCACTCGATCTCCGGCCCTTGGGCGGCCGGCGAGCGCGTGCTGGTCGGGGTCAACCAGGACCCGAGTTGCGCCACCCTGATCCGCTATGCGCGCCGGCTCGCCGACCGGCTGCGGGCGCCGTGGGCGGCGATCCACATCGAGACCTCGCGCACGCTGCGGCTCGGCGAGGTTGAGCGCGACCGCATCGCCGAATGCCTGCGCCTGGCCGAGCGGCTCGGCGGCGAAGCCCTCACCGTGCCGGGACAGAATGTCAGCGAAGGCCTGCTCGACCATGCGCGCGCCAACAACTTCACCCATATCGTCATCGCCAAGTCGCATCGGCCGCGGTGGTCCGAATGGCTGCGCGGCTCGACGACGCATCGCCTCATCCGCCAGGCCGGCGATATCAGCATTCACGTCATCGCCGCGCGGCGCGAAGGCGAGGGGGCGGCGGGGACATCGTCGTCGGGAGTCGGAAAGGGGCTGCCGCAATCGACGCCGATCGATGTCAGGTCCTGGTTCGGTGCTGCGGCCTTTGTCGGGGCGGCGCTCGGCATCGGGTTTTTGCTGCGGCAATTTCTGGCGGTCTCGAATATCGGGCTCGTGTTTCTGACCGCGGTGCTGGCAAGCGCAGTCGCCTACGGCCTGGGGCCGTCGCTGTTTGCCTGTATCGCCAGCGTCCTCGCCTACAATTTCTTTTTCCTGCCGCCGGTCCATACCCTGACGGTCGCCGACCCGGAAAACGTCGTCGCCCTTTTCTTCTTTGCCGTTGTCGCGGTGATCGCCAGCAATCTTGCGGCGCGGGTGCGCGCCCAGGCGGTCGCCGCCCGCCAGCGGGCTCGCACCACCGAAGACCTCTATCTGTTTTCGCGCAAGCTGGCCGGCTCGGCGACGCTCGACGATCTGCTGTGGGCGACGGCGTTCCAGATCGCCTCGATGCTGAAGGTCCACGTCCTGCTGCTGCTGCCCGAGGGCGACACCGTTGCCCTGCGCACTGCCTATCCGCCGGAAGACATCCTTGGCGAGGCCGATCTCGCGGCCGCCAAATGGTGCTGGCAGAACGGTCAGCCGGCCGGTCGCGGCGCCGACACGCTGTCGGGCGCGCGCCGCCTGTTCCTGCCCATGCATACGGCGCGCGGGCCGGTCGGGGTCGTCGGCCTCGACAGCGAGCGGACCGGGCCTCTGTTGACCCCGGACCAGCGCCGCCTGTTCGATGCCCTGGCCGACCAGGCGGCGCTGGCGATCGAGCGCGTCAGCCTCGCGCAAGACGTCGAGCGGGCGCAGGTCGCGGCGGAAGCCGAGCGGCTGCGCTCGGCGCTGCTGACCTCGATCTCGCATGATCTGCGCACCCCGCTGGCATCGGTCCTGGGCTCCGCCACCAGTCTCAAGACCTATCGCCACAGCCTCGACGAGGCGGCGCAGGACGAGTTGATCGGCACGATCCAGGAAGAGGCGGAGCGGCTCAATCGCTTCATCTCCAATCTTCTCGATATGACCCGGCTCGAGGCTGGCGCGGTGCGGCCGCACGCCGATCTGGTCGATGTCGGCGATGTTGTCGGCAGCGCCCTCGAACGCGCGCGGCGCGTGCTGGCGGGCCATCGGGTATCGGTTGATGTCGGAGCCGACCTGCCGATGCTGCGGCTCGATCCCGTGCTGTTCGAGCAGGTGCTGTTCAATCTTCTCGACAATGCGGCGAAATACGCGCCGTCCGGCAGCGAAATCCGCCTGTCGGCGACGCATGAGGGCGATGCGGTGCGCCTTGCCGTTATCGACGAGGGGCGAGGCATCCCGCCGGGCGATCTCGATCGTGTTTTCGACAAGTTCTATCGGGTCGGGTCCGGCGACAGCCGACGGGTCGGCACCGGGCTCGGCCTCGCCATCTGCAAGGGCTTTGTCGAGGCGATGGGCGGCATGATCGCCGCCGGCAATCGCCCGGATCGCACCGGCGCGGTGTTCACGATCAGCTTTCCGTCGGCCGCCGATCGTCCTGCCGCGCGAGAGATCGCCGCATGATGGCGACCGCGGCGCCGCTCAAGGTGCTGGTCGTCGACGACGAGCCGGCGATCCGCCGCTTTCTGCGCACCAGCCTCACCGCCCACCGCGGGAATACGACCTGTGGCGCCTCTTCGTCGTCCATGCCGGCAAGGTGCTGACCCATCGCTTTATCCTGCGCGAGGTGTAGCGCGGCGAGGCTCAACTGCAATACCTGCGCGTCTCCGCCCGGGCGCTGCGGCCGAAGCCGGGTTGAAGCCGACCGGGAACCGGGTCGAGACAATCCCAAAACGCTGCCACGAGCCGTGTACCAAGCGTCTGGCGCGTTGCCCGATCCCGCGAGCGCTTGCGTCCCGCCCGGCTCGGGCCGGGCAGGGTGTCAGCGACGCAAACTACCCATATGGAGTACCACGGGAGCAGGATGACCTGAGGCAGGCCGCAAGGCTAACGTCCTTACCAGCGCGATCCCTTCCCCCTCAGCTCGCGCTCTTCCCGGACAGGAAGCGAGCCCGGCGCTACCCCCCGCGTCGGGCTCTTCCTTTTCTGCGCTCGGCCATACGTCAAATACCTCGGTTGGCGTCGCGGCTATCGTTCAGCATCGAATTCAATGATGTGGTCGCGGCCTAGACGCGCAAGCCCACCGGGCCGGTCCGGCCGCGGCTTTCGTCGAGTGGCAAGCCGCGGAGCGGTGCGGATTATTCTCCGCGCCTGTCGTTTGCGCGAGTATGAAATGGGTCTGGCTGCTGTTGCTCGCGGCGATCATCGTCGCCTGTGTGTTCGTTAATCAAAAGGCGATTACCGAGCAGTGGGCGGCCATGTATCCCGCGGAGCCGCGTCGTGAAACCGCGCTGCGGGCCTGCTACTCCGAAAATCACCAGTTCAATCGCGGGAGCTCCAAGGCGCGAGCGGCGTGCTACGAGAAGTGGCTGCCGATCATCGCTCGGGAGGCTCCTGTCCGTTGATGCGGCGATCGGGTGCTAAGGCGCAACATAACTGTCTTCAACCGACAGGCACGGCTCTGCGATTTCCTCGCCGAGCGACTTGTGGGTGCAGGTTGTAGCCGTACCGAGCAGCGTAATTCCTGCGCAACCTGAGGCGAGATAGCCAA
>DASQGR010000018.1:0-5294 GCA_035632515.1 Allostellaceae bacterium
AATGTCGGGTACAGCACCCGTGCCCATTTCGAGGCGATTGCGAGTTTCGGCATCACCGTGCATCACCGCCGCTCTTTCGCGCCGGTGCGAATGGCCCTTTCCGGCGAACCGGTCAATCTCGAGTTCGATCTGATAAATCAGCCGAATAATTGACGGATTCCGCGCTTGCGCGCAGATTGCGCGACATGGAAGCCGCCGACCCCATGCCGCAGGAAGGTGTGCGCGAAGGCGATTGCCTTGGCGAGATGGCGCGGTTCCCTGCAGCATCGATCGACCTGGTCTTTGCCGACCCGCCCTATAACCTGCAATTGAGCGGCGAATTGCACCGGCCCGACAACAGCCGGGTCGACGGCGTCGAGGAGGATTGGGACAAGTTCGCCGATTTCGCCGCGTATGACCGCTTCACCCACGCGTGGCTCGGCGCCTGCCGGCGCCTGCTGAAGCCATCGGGCGCGCTCTGGGTCATCGGCAGCTACCACAACGTCTTCCGCATCGGCGCGGCGCTGCAGGATCTCGGCTTCTGGATCCTCAACGACGTGGTCTGGCGCAAGGCCAATCCGATGCCGAATTTCCGCGGCCGGCGCTTTACCAACGCACACGAGACCCTGCTGTGGTGCGCCACCGATCGCGAGGCGCGCTATACCTTCAATTACGAGGCGATGAAGGCGCTCAACGGCGAACTGCAAATGCGCAGCGACTGGCTGATCCCGATCTGCGGTGGACCCGAGCGGCTGCGCGATGCCGACGGCAAGAAGGCGCATCCGACGCAAAAGCCGGAGGCGCTGCTGCATCGGGTGCTGCTGGCGTCGAGCCGGCCGGGCGATCTGGTGCTCGACCCGTTTTGCGGCACCGGCACCACCGGCGCGGTAGCGCGGCGGCTCGGCCGGCGCTTTATCGGGATCGAGCGCGATCCGGCTTACGCCGCGCTGGCCCGTGAGCGCATTGCCAAGGTGGCGCCGGCCGCGGGCGACCTGGTGCGGCTCGAATCGAAGCGCGAGGCGCCGCGCATCCCGTTCGGCAGCCTGGTCGAGCGCGGATTGCTGCAGCCGGGCGAAGTGCTGTTCGATGCGACGCGGCGGTGGACCGCGCGGGTGCGCGCCGACGGCAGCCTGATCGCCGACCAGCATCGCGGCTCGATCCACGCCGTCGCCGCACAGCTGCAAGGGGCGCCGGCCTGCAACGGCTGGGCGTTCTGGCACGTCGAGCGGCGCGGCCAGCCGGTGTCGATCGACTGGTTCCGCCAGCAGATGCGCGCCGAGCAGGGGTGAATGATCCCGACGTTGCGGGAAGCGGAGCGACCGACCAATCTTGAACGGAGCAGCCGTGCGGCGCGCGACGGCTTTGCTGTGCCCGTAATGACGATGGTGATCCGATGGCCTACGACCGCAACAATGTGTTCGCCCGCATCCTGCGCGGGGAGTTGCCCTGCGCCAAGGTCTACGAGGACGAACACGTGCTCGCCTTCCGCGATATCGAGCCCCAGGCGCCGAGCCATGTCGTGCTGATCCCCAAAGGCGAATATGTCTCGGCCGACGATTTCTCGGCCACGGCGAGCGATGCGGAGCTCGCCGCGTTCATGCGCGCCATCGGCAAGATCGCCGCGGCCGAAGGCGTCGCCGCGGGCGGCTACCGGATTCTTGCCAACCACGGTGCCGCAGCCCATCAGGCGGTGCCGCATTTTCATCTGCATTTGTTCGGCGGCCGCGATCTCGGCGCCCGGCTGCTGCAGCGTTCCTAGAGGGCGCAACGTCTGCAACCTCGCCGCTATTCCGCCGCAGGGACAAGACCGGCCCGGCCGATCAACCGCTCCCGCTCGGTGGCGCGCCGGCGAATCAGCGTTTCAACAGATCGCTCAGCCGTTGCGGGATCGGCTCGTCGAGCGGCTGGCCGTAAAGCGCGTTAAGGACGTCCTCGCCGTGGGTCTCGCCCGATAGGAAGGCGCGGATTCGATGGTCGGTCGAACCATCGCCGTGGCGGGCACGGCTGTAACGGCAGGAATGGATGGCTGGTTTGGTCATCGGTCGACGCGGCTTCTTCACGGGGGATGGCTGTAGGCTATGTTTTCAATGTGAACAGCTTGTAACATCTTTGTATCCGTACGTTTCAGCGCATATCTGACATGCATTAACCGTATGCCTGGACCGCCAGCGGATTCTCTCAACGAAGATGACGTGCAGGCTCGAGCGCCTGTGCTAAAAAAACAGAACGGCGGCGTGAAAGGAAAAGTTGATGGACGGCATTGTTGGGGCAGACTCCTATCTCGACCTGTTCCGCGCCCGCGGCGCCGAGATTGCCGATGCCTGCACCCGTTGCGGCGATTGCTTTCGCGCCTGCCCGATGACCGAGCCCGGCGGCATCTCCGGCGCCGATCCGACCGAGACCACCGCCGCGATTGTCGATCTGATCACGGGGGGCGCGGGCAACGACGAGGCCGCCCGCTGGGGCGAGATCTGCAGCGGCAGCGGCAATTGCATCCCGGCCTGCAAGCACGGCATCAACCCTCGCTTTATGGTTCAGCTGGCGCGCGGGTTCGCCCGGCGCAACCGCGACGGCGCGCCGCTGGAAACGCGCTGGCGCAAGGGTTTTCAGAACATGAGCCGCGGCGTGCGGGTGCTGTCGCGGCTGCAACTGCCGCCCGAGACCCTGGCGCGGTTCAAGCATGCGGGAGCTTCCCGCACCGCGCCGCCCGACGTCGTCTTCTACACCGGCTGCAACGTCATCAAAACGCCGCATATCGCGCTCCTGTGCCTCGACGTGCTCGACCGGCTCGGGGTCGAATACGAGGTCATGGGCGGGGTCGGCCAGTGCTGCGGCGTCTACCAGTTCCGCGAGGGCGATTTCGCCAATAACAGCAAGATGGCCAACGCCACGATCGAGGGGTTGGCCTCCGCCGGCACCTCGACCGTGCTGTCGTGGTGCCCGAGCTGCCAGATTTCGATCGGCGAGGTATCGCTGCCGAACTATGAAAGGCAGTTCGGCGAAAAGCCGTTCGACCTCAACCCGTTCCTGATCTTCCTCGCCGACCGCGCCGATGAGTTGGCGGCGATGATGACCCGCCGGGTCGAAAAGCGCATCGCGCTGCACGAGCGCCCGGTGTTTCCCGGGATCATGGAAGCGGTCAAAAAGCTGATCTCGATCATCCCCGGCGCCGAGCTTGTCGACATCGACGTGCCCCGGATCGGAACCCAGGCCAACAGCCTCGCCCAGCTCCCCGAATTCAAGCGCAAGCTGGTGCAGCGCGAGCTGCAGGCGGTCGCCGATGCCGGGGTCGATACCCTGGCGACGATCTACCATGCCTGTCACCGCGATATCTGCGACGCCGGCGACGGCCGCAGTTTCGAGGTGGTGAATTTCATGGAGCTGTTCGGCGAGGGGATGGGCCTCGACAGCGCCGATCTCTACAAGCGGCTGAAGCAGATTCGCGACATCGACGAGATCATCGTCGAGACCGCGCCGATGATCGAAGCCAACCGCCTCGACCTCGACACGGTGCGCGACGCGCTGGCGTTCGAATTCGGCGCGAAAGGGTAGGCTGCACCCCCGGTTTCGCGAGAGCGGCGGGCCAAATCCGTTGACGCATCCCGCCGCTTTGCCTAGCCTTGCAGCCATGTTCGGCACGCTGGCAACCCGCATCGAGCGACGCCGACGCCGTCTCGGCGGCGGGGCGTCGGCGTCACGGGAAAGCGGTTGCTGCTGACTGGCATTCCCTAGCTCAAGACCCCCGCCCCGCCGACGCCCCGGCGGGGTTTTTCGTTTCGTTGGCGGGGTTTTTCGTTTCGTTTGAAGGAGTAGGCTCATGGCGTCGAACAAGCCGAGCGTGTTTATCGATGGCGAAGCCGGCACCACCGGGCTCGGCATCCGCGCCCGCCTCGAAGCCTTGCCGGCGGTCACGCTCAAGAGCATCGCCGAGGCGCACCGCAAGGACCCCGCCGCGCGCCGCGACCTGATGGCCGAGGTCGACCTCGTGGTGCTGTGCCTGCCCGACGATGCCGCCAGGGAAGCGGCCGCGCTCGCCGAGGGGCTCGGCAGCGACGCGCCGAAGCTGCTCGACGCCAGCACCGCGCACCGTGTCGATCCCGATTGGGAATACGGCTTTGCCGAGATGATATCGGGCCAGGACCGGCGCATCGCCGCGGCGCGCAGGGTCGCCAATCCCGGCTGCTATCCGACCGGCGCGATCGGCCTGATCCGCCCGCTGGTCGATGCCGGGCTGATCCCCACGGACTATCCGCTCACGATCAACGCGGTCAGCGGCTATTCCGGCGGCGGCAAGTCGATGATCGAGGCGCACGACCGGGAGGGCGGTCCGGCCTTCGAGCTCTACGCGCTCGGGCTCGAACACAAACATGTCCCGGAAACGCAGAAATACGGCGGCCTCACCCGCCGGCCGATCTTTGTGCCGTCGGTCGGTCATTTCCGCCAGGGCATGCTGGTATCGGTGCCGTTGCACCTCGATACTTTGCCGGGTAATCCGTCGGGCGCCGATCTGCGCGCGGCACTGGCCGAGCGCTATGCCGGCTCTGCCTATGTCAGGGTCGTCGCGCCCGCCGCCGACGGCAAGCTCGAACCGCAGGCGCTCAACGAAACCAACCAGCTCGAATTGTCGGTCCATGCCAACGAGGCGCGCGGCCAGGCGGTGCTGGTGGCGCGGCTCGACAATCTCGGCAAGGGCGCTTCGGGCGCCGCGGTGCAGAACCTGTCGCTGATGCTGGGGCTGGACGCGTAGCCGGTGTTTAACTCAGCCCGCGGCACTATTTAGAGAGCCATCCCGGTTAGAGAGCCATCCCGGGGTTAGAAAGTCATCCCCGCTTGTCCCGAGGTTCCAATAGAGTTCCGCCGGGACGGCCGGAACAAGTCCGGCGATGACAATTGAGAGGGGCTCGTCAAGGCTTGCCAACCTCACGGCGCTTGATCCTCGGCGGCATGGTTGGCGCCGCATTGGCGCCATTAACCAGGAGCCGCATGGCCATGGCCGAACCCGCGATGATCAACCGCCCGATCCCGTCGACCGGCGAGCCGATGCCGGTCATCGGGCTCGGCACCTGGCCGGTCTTCGATGTCGGCGAGGACGAGGCCTCGCGCCGGCCCTTGCGAGAGGTGGTGCAGCGGCTCGTCGCCGCCGGCGGCCGGATGATCGACACCTCGCCGATGTACGGGCGCTCGGAGGGCGTGGTCGGCGACATCGTCGCCGGGCTCGGGGTGCGCCAGCAGGTGTTTCTCGCGACCAAAGTGTGGACCAGCGGCCGCGAGCGTGGCATCGAGCAGATGTGCCGCTCGGCCAGCCTGATGAAAAG
>DASQGR010000019.1:0-17220 GCA_035632515.1 Allostellaceae bacterium
TCGGCCCGTCCGACCTGTCGATCTCGCTCGGCTACAATCCCGGCGGCGACAAGCCCGACGAGTGGATGATGGTCGAGCTGAAGAAAATCCTCGACGCGTGCAAGAAGCACAAGGTCCAGCCTGGCATCCATTGCGGCGCCCCCGCCTATGCGCTGAAGATGATCCAGATGGGCTTTACCTTCGTCACCGTCGGCGGCGACACCCGCTTTGTGACGATGGGCGCCGCCGCCGCGGTGCAGGAGATGCGCACTGGCGTCGCTGCCAAGCCCGGCACCGGCGCCAGCAGCTCCAGCCCGTATTAACGCGATCGCCATCGCCGCCTCTTCGTCACCCCCGCGCAAGCGGGGGCCAGGGGCGAGCGACGAAATGGTTGCGCTGGCTTCCCGCCTTCGCGGGAATGACGACGATGTAGCGCGGCAACGAGCGTGACCGAGATCTACGTCGATGCCGATGCCTGCCCGGTGCGCGAGGAGGTGTACCGGGTGGCCGGCCGGCTGCGGGTCGGCGTTTATATCGTCTCGAACGGGTCGCGGCCGATCCGCCCGCCCGATCTGCCGTTCGTCAAGATGGTGATGGTCGGCGAGGCAATGGACGCCGCCGACGACTGGATCGCCGAGCGCGTCGCGGCCACAGATATCTGCGTCACCGCCGACATTCCCCTGGCCTCGCGTTGTCTCGCCAAGGGCGCGCGGGTGGTACCGCCCAACGGGCGGCCGTTCACCGCGGCCAATATCGGCAATGCGCTCGCCGGCCGCGAAGTCTCCCGGCACCTGCGCGAACTGGGAGCCGGCGGCAAGGGCCCGCCGCCCTTCACCAGGGCCGACCGCTCGCGGTTTCTCTCCGCGCTCGACACCGCGGTGCAGGCGGCGCTGCGGGGCTGAACGAGCCGCTTGCACCGCGAGGCGCGGCGATCGAGCCGGATCGTCTCAGTGGCAAGCCTCCTCTCGTCGAGGAAGACAGACCGCGCCGCCTCCTAGTGCGCGACCAGGACAGGCATCGGGGCATTGGCCAGCACGCGCTGGGTGAAACCGCCGAAGACCCATTCCCGAAGCCGGGTGTGGCCGTACCCGCCCATGACGAGCAATTGAGCTTTCGTGGCCGCGGCGGCAAGCAGGCTCTCCACCGCGCCGCGTGATCCCGGCGTCAGCTGCACGGCGGCGGCCTTTATTTTGTGCCAGGCGAGATAGTTCACCAGCCTTTCTGCATCATCGGGCCTTCCTTCCTCCTCCTCGACCGTCATCACCGTCACCGCTTTGGCGCGGGCAAGCAGCGGCATCGCGAAAGCGACGGCACGGACCGCCTGCGGCGTCGCCTTCCAGGCGATCGCAACGTGCTCGGCGATTGCCGCGCCCGGCGCGGAGGCGCTGGGGATCAGGAGCGGCCGGCCGGATTCGAGCAACACGGCCTCAAGCAGAGAGCGGGCGACCGCATCGTCCCCCGGGGTCCCGCGGGATGCGACGATGAGGTCGGCAGTCATGCCGTAAGTGGCCATCCACCGCGTCTCCTGGCCGATTTCGACGTGCCATTGCGCCGAGGGCTCCCCAGCAGCTTGGGCGGGCTCCACCGCGGGCACCACGCTCTCGCGAGCGCAGAAATCGTCGAAGATGCGCCGCGCCTTTGCCTCGCGCTCGCGGGCGTCCTGTTCCAGCTGGTCAATCAGCCCCTCCAGCAGCGGGCCACTGCTGCCGCTGCCATCACCGGATGCCGCCGCGACAGCGACCTCGACCGGGTCGAAGCGGACGTGCAGCACATCGATATGCGCAGAAAAAGAACGGGCGACGGCAAGTGCCGTAGCGAAGGTCTGCCCATCGGCCTCACCGCCGGTGGCCGGTACAAGAATTGTCTTCATGGACGCTTTCCTTCGTCACAGACGCGATCGATTCCAAAAAAGACACCAACCGCGAAGGGTCGGCCTTGACCCATATCAACTGCCGATTTGTTGCCGGAATCAGGGGGCGGGGTTGAGGCCCTCGGCACAAGTTCGGATAGCTTTGCGCCCGGAGGACCGCTGTTTTAGATCGCGTGACCCTACCCCGGGTAGTTGCGCCCGGGGTAGTTGCGTCTCGGGTGCGGAGCGCCCGTTTGACCTGGATCAAGGCAATCGCTCCGCGCCCGCCAAACATGGCAACGGATCGAGCACGATCCGGGCAGCAGCATCAGGAGCGGCGGATGGCGTACAAGGATCTGTTGGTCGTTCTCGACACCGAGACCCAGGCGAGAGAGCGTTTGCGGCTTGCGGCCGATCTCGCCGAGCGGTTCAACGCTCACCTTGTCGGCCTCCATATAACCGTGGGCCGGGAGACCGCCCGCCTCAGCGGCCAAAGCGATGCGAATGCCGATCATCGCATGCGTGCCCTGTTCGACAACATTGTCCGTCGCCGCTCGATCTCCGCCGAGTGGCGCATCGGGAGCGGATATCCGCTTGATGTGACGGACGTGCACGCTCGCTATGCCGATCTGATCATCATGGGCCAGCTTGATCCCGAAAACGAATGGGCGCCGGTGATCTACCCGGAACCGGAATACGTCGCGCTGGCGAGCGGGCGGCCGATCCTGGTGGTCCCCTATATCGGGACGTTTCCGTCGCTCGGGCAGCGAGTGCTGGTCGGCTGGGATGCCAGTCGCGAGGCGGCGCGCGCGGTGAACGATGCGATGCCGCTGCTGGCAACGGCATCCTCGGTGACCGTCGTGACCGTGGATCCCACCCAAAGCCGAGAGGAGCACGGCGACATCCCGGGGGCCGATATCGCGCTTCACCTCGCCCGGCACGGCGTGAAGGCCGCGGTCGAACGCACCGCTTCGGGCGGTGTCGATGTCGGCAACGTATTGCTGTCGCGGGCAAGCGATATCGGCGCCCATCTGTTGGTCATGGGCGCGTATGCGCACTCGCGGGTGCGCGAGCTCATTCTCGGCGGCGCGACCCGCACGGTGCTCGAAAGCATGACGCTGCCCGTGTTCATGGCCCATTGAGTGACCGGGTCCGCATTATGGCCGAGGAAGAAACCCCCTATCTTGTAAACAGCGAACGGCGGCATCGACGGAAGAGGGGCGCGCCGGCTTAGCGGCCGATCTGGTATTCAATCGGTCGCTCCAGCCATTCCCGGGAGGTTATCGCGGCTCACGAGGGTCTATGTCTGACGAGCAGCAGGAGATCATCGCCTTCTTAAGCGATCCGTCGTCGTACGGGGCGGGCGTCAGTCATGTCGACACGATCGAAACCCATGCCTCGCTCGTGTTTCTCGCAGGTGATCGTGCCTACAAGCTGAAGCGCGCCATCAAATATCCCTATCTCGACTTTTCGACCGAGCCTCTGCGTCGCAAGGCTTGTGAAGCCGAGCTTGACCTCAATCGGCGCACCGCACCCGAGATTTACCTCGAACTGCGCAGCATCTGCCGGTCCGCGAAGGGTGCGCTCGGCTGGGGCCCAGGGAGCGGGGCCGTGGACTGCGTCATGGATTGGGTCGTGATCATGCGCCGGTTCGAGCAAGGCCAGCTGCTTGAGGCCATCGCCGCGGCCGGGCGCCTGGACGCACGCTTGATCCTCGCTCTTGCCGCCCACATCGCCGATTTTCATGACAAGGCGGAGCCCAGGCCGGATCATGGCGGCAGCACGGCGATCGCCGATATCGTTCTCGCCAACTGGCATTGCCTGCAGGAGAGCCGCCGCGTGGCATTTGACGCCGGCGTCGTCGCAGAGCTGCGTCAACGCTCGCTCCGACAGGTGGCGCAGTTGCGGCAGCTCCTCGATGCGCGCCGGGAAGCCGGGAGGGTTCGACGGTGCCATGGCGATCTGCATCTCCGCAACATCTGCGTGCTCGATGGCAGACCGGTGCTGTTCGACTGTCTTGAATTTGATGAATCCTTGGCGAGTATCGACGTGCTTTACGATCTTGCCTTTCTGGTGATGGATTTCTGCCATCGCGGCCATCTCGAATTCGCCAATCTGCTGCTCAATCGCTATCTCGACCTCACCAACGATGATGACGGCCTGCCGGCGCTGCCTCTTTTCCTGTCGCTGCGTGCGGCGATCCGCGCCCATGTCACCGCAACCGCGCTGGATCACGCCCGTGCCGAGGGCGTCGATACGGGGGCAGAGAGCGAATCCCGCCGTTATCTGGACGAGGCCTGTTCGGTTCTTCGCCCGCAACCCCGCCGGCTCGTGGCCATCGGCGGGCTCAGCGGCACCGGCAAATCGACGCTGGCCGCACGGCTCGCACCCGAAATTGGAACATCGCCGGGCGCGCGGGTGTTGCGAAGCGATGTGATCCGCAAGCGGCTGTTCGGCAGCGATCCCGAAGCGCCGTTACCGGAAAGCGCCTATCGACGCGACGTATCCGCCCGCGTCTACGGCGAGATTCGCGCCAAGGCCGCCAGTATTCTGGGTTCCGGCTATAGTGTCATCATCGATGCGGTTGCCCTGAACCCCGACGAACGCCAGTCCTTCGCGGCCGTTGCCGGCATGGCAAAGGTGCCGTTTACCGGCCTGTGGCTGGAAGCGCGAACCGAGGTGATGGTCGAGCGCGTTCGCGCGCGGCATGACGATGCGTCCGACGCGACGGCCGAGGTGGTCGGTCAGCAGCTTCGCTCCGACCCAGGCGCAATGGACTGGCAGCGCGTGGATGCCGACAGCAGCCCGGCGGCGACCCTTGCCGCCGCCAGAAAATGCCTCGGGCTCGGCTAGCCGGGCGCAGACAACCGCTGCGATCGGAGCTAGCGTTGACGACCGGTCACACCGCTGCCTCCGGCATCGGTTGACCGAGATCAAAGCCTTTTTCCGGTCCAGCGGTATCGTGCGGGAAACAGTGGGAGATCCCAAATGAAAGCGGCCGATATCATGACCCGCGAGGTGATCAGCGTCGACGCCGAGACGACGATCTCCGAGGCGGCGCGGCTGATGGTGCAGCATCACATCAGCGGGTTGCCGGTGACTGACGAAAGCGGTGCTATGGTCGGCATCGTCACCGAAGGCGATCTGCTGCGTCGCGCCGAGCTTGGCACCGCACGGCACCGCCGACGCTGGATCGAACTGCTGCTCGGCCCGGGCCGCATGGCCAATGAATATGTCGACACACATGCGCGCAAGGTCGGCGAAGTAATGACCAGAGCCGTCGCCTCGGCGGCGCCGCAAGACGAGCTGGCAGATGTCGTTGAGGTAATGGAAGAACACCGCGTCAAACGCTTGCCGGTCATCGACAACGGCCGGATGGTCGGCATCATCAGCCGCGCCAATCTCGTGCGCGCCTTGCTCGACAACCTGGCCCAGAAGGACACGGCGAGCGCCGCGGATATCCACAGCGACAGGCAAATCCGCGACCGGATCCGCGCGGTGATCGACAAGGAGCCGTGGGGCCCGCGTTTCAGCGTCACCGCCAAGGTCAAGAACGGGATCGTCGAACTCCACGGCAGCATCACCGACGAGCGCGAGCGGCAAGCGCTGCGAGTGGCCGCCGAAAACGTCCCCGGCGTCAAGGCGGTGCGCGACCATCTCATCTGGGTCGAGCCGGTCTCCGGCATGGTCATCGATGCCCCGCGAAGTTAGGGGACGATGATCCTATTCAGATCGAAGCCTCAAAGCAGTCCCCCTCCCGCGGGCTTGACCCGCGGGTCCACGTCTTTGCTTGCGAACGTCGGAGGAAAGGACGTGGATGGCCGGGTCAAGCCCGGCCAAGGCGGCACGCAAAGCGGTTCGGCCTAAATAGATAAGGCTTTAGGAGACGGAGCAGCGGCGGGACGATACCGCCCAGCTTCGACCACCAATCCAAGATCCGAAAATGCGTTAGGGCCGAAAATGCGTTAGGGCCGTCTCGCCTCGAAGACGATCGCCTGCAGTGACAATCGCATCGGCGCACTGCCGCATTCTCGTCGCAACGCCTCGTCGAGCGCGCTGACGACAGCGGCGGGCTCGACGCCCGCGCGCGCCGTAATCTGGTCGATCGCCGGGTTGCCGTAGACAAAAGCGCGCGCAAAGTCGCTGATGTCCGGGACTTCCTTGATGCGGTTCAGCACCGCGACCCGGAGATCGACAAAACCGGCATCGGCGAGTGCATCCTTTATCGGATCGATGCGATGGTAGCTGAACGGCACCCGGTAGAATTGCGGCGGATCGACGGGAAATAATCCGGTCACCACGTCGTGCGCCAGCCGGCCAAACGCGTTGTGGCGGTGCGCGTCCCAGACGCTGAACAGATAGCGCCCGCCGGGCGCCAGCACCCGGTGCGCCTCCAGATGGGATTTTTGCTTGTCGGGAAAGAACATGATCCCGAATTGGCAGACGACCGCGTCGAAACCGCCATCGTCAAAGGGCAGGGCAGCCGCGTCGGCTGGCTGGAACTCGACCGCCTCGCCGGCGCGAAACTTGGCGCGGGCGGTCGCCAGCATCGGCGGGTTGAGATCGGTCGCGGTCAGGCGCGCGGCAGCGGGCAGCGCGTCTCGCAGGCGGCGGGTGAGGATGCCGGTGCCGGCGGCGGTCTCAAGCACCCGCATCGGCGACAGGCGGGACACGCGCCGCGACAGATCGTCGGCGAAATCGGCGAATAGCACCGGCCCCATCCCGCAGTCGTAGTGCCGGGGATGTCGCCGATAAAGCGTGCGGCCTGATCGCTCATCCCGCCTCCGCCGTTCTGGGCGATTATCCTCCAATCGCCCCCTGGGTTTCGACATAGAGAGAATAGACCGACTGGCTCGCCGCCATGAACAGGCGGTTGCGCTTGCGCCCGCCGAAACACACATTGGCGCAGCGCTCGGGCAGCATGATGCGGCCGATCATCTTGCCGTCGGGAGCGAACACGGCGACCCCGTCCTCGGCCTCGCCGCCGGACCATGCGCACCACACATTGCCGTGCACATCCACCCTGAGGCCGTCGCTGCCGCCCGGCTCGGCGGCGCAGAACTCGCGTCGGTTGGCGGTCTTGGTTCCGTTGTCGACGACATCGTAAACCTGGACCGTGCGCTGCCCCGGACCCGGCGTATCGACCACGTAGAGCAGCTTTTCATCGGGGGAGAAGGCGAGGCCGTTCGGCCGCTTCATGTCGCCGACCGCGATCGTCGTCTGGCCCGTCGCCGGGTCGAGCCGATACACCCGGAACGGGAGCTCCTGCTTCACGGTATGGCCAAGATAATTGCCGCGCGTGCCGGCGCCGTTGTCGCTGAACCAGATCGAGTTGTCGGATTTGACGACAACGTCGTTGGGGCCGGTCAGCGGCTTGCCCTCGAAGCTGTCGGCGAGGATCGTGATCGCGCCATCGTATTCGGTGCGGGTCAGGTGCTGCGTATCATGCTCGCAGGTGACAAGGCGGCCCTGGCGGTCGCGGGTGTTGCCGTTCGAATAGTTCGACGGCTTGCGAAACACGCTGACCGCGCCGGTTTCTTCTTCCCAGCGCATGATCCGGTCGTTGGGGATGTCGCTCCACAAAAGATAGCGCCCGTCGCCGAACCAGACCGGCCCTTCGGTAAAGCGGCATCCCGTGGCGATCCGTTCGACCGCGGCATTGCCGAGGATCAGGCCCTGGAAACGCGGGTCGAGCACCTTGATGCTCGGATCGGGATAGCGGATCGGCTCCGCCGATGCGGCGTGATTCAAATTAACCCCCATGCTGAGTTGAGCCACCGAGGCGGCGCCGGCGAGCATCAGCGAGCGTCGGGTGACCATCGCTTCCTCCCATCGCGTTCGTCATGGCGGGGTTCTGCCCCACCGATCCGAAGACCCGCGGGCCGGGCCCGCGGGTTCAGGCGCAATATGATGCTCTACGAATTGGGGCCGCGTTCCATCGATACCGGCTGCCAGCGCCTGAGGCCGCTGCCGGCAAGCACGCTGGGGTTGACGCACGACATCGGCCATTTGCCGGTCAGCGCCAGCGACAGTTCGAGGCCGACCCGCCGCCGCCGCGCCGGATCGAACCGCGCCGTCGCCGAGGCGACATGCGCGGTCAGGATCACCTTGTCCTCCATCTTGAGGAGCGGGTTGTTGCCGCCCGGCGGCTCCTGCTCGAGCACGTCGAGCCCGGCGCCGGCAATCCAGCCTTCGTCCAGCGCCTTGATCAGAGCCGTCTCGTCGGTGGTCGGGCCGCGCCCGGTCGAGACATAGAGCGCGGTCTTCTTCTTCTGGCGGAAATGCTCTTCGCGGATCAGCCGGTTGGCGCTTTCCGTCGCCGGCGTGTGCATCGACAGGATGTCGGCGCGGGCGAGCAGTTCCGGCAGGCTTACCGGCTCGACCCCGCGCTCGATCATCGCCATTTCCTCGATGTACGGGTCATAGGCGATGACATGGAGGCCGAACGGCTTGGCCCGCTCGGCGACGGCGCGGGCGACGTGGCCGAAGGCGATAAGGCCCAGGGTCATGCCGCGCAGCCGCGGAAAGTTGAGCAGCATCGGCCGCCCCTCGGCCCATCTGCCGTCGCGCACCATCTTGTCCTGCACCAGCAGGCGGCGGTGGGTGGCCAGGATCAGGGTCATCGCGTGGTCGGCGACTTCCTCGATAAAGGTGTCGGGGCAATTGGTCACCGGGATGCCCTTGGCGGTCGCGGCGTCGACATCGACGCTGTCGACCCCGACGCTGCCCAGCGAAATGATTTTGCAGCGCCCCAGCCCGTCGATCATCTTTTTGGTGATGCGCCGTCCCTTGGCGTAGAGTGCGTCGGCGTCCTTGGCGGCGGCGACGAATTCGTCCTCCGACCCCGCCGGTATCTCGAAGATCTCGGCGTCGATCGGGGTCAGCGCCTCCATCTCGTAGCCATAGCCGCCGCCGGCGACGGTAAAGCTCGCGCCGGCCGGAGTCGCAATTCTGTATTTCGCCAAGTGTCCCTCCCGATACTCGAATCCGCGGCCCGGATCAGAGCCGCCAGCGGCGGGCATTGTCAATTGCCACTCGCCCGAAGCAGCCCTTCGCCCGGATCATCGGCACTCAGCCATCAACCGGCAGGTTTGCGAGAAAGTCCCTGACCTCGGCAATCACCCGCTCGCTGTCGCCAATATAGGGCAGGTGATCGATGCCGGGCAGCTCGACATATTTGGCCTCCGGCATGTGTTCGGCGATATAGCGGCCGTGCTCGACGCCGATGCGCTGATCGCCGCTGCGATGCATCACCAGCGTCGGCACGCGGACCGCCGGCAAGATCGGCGTGACGTCGAGATCGTGGTCCAGGCGCAGCAACGCCCTTGCGGTTGCCGGGCTGGCGCTGCGGCGCTCGAACCGCGCCCAGCGCCGGCGAAACGCCTGGTCTGCCGCCTTGCTCGGCGCCACCGACGGCGGCAGCATGGCGATGCCCCAGGTGCGCTCCATCAGCGCGAATCGGGTTTCGACCTGGTCTGCCGGCCAGGCTTGGGTCGGGCTTCGCGCGAAGGCGCCATAGAGCGCCAGCGCACGAACCCGATCGGGACAGGCGGCGGCAAATGTCAGTGCCATCTTGCCGCCTTCGGAAAAGCCGAACATCGCCGCCCGGCGCGAGCCCGCCGCGTCCATGACCGCACGCGCGTCGTCGATGCGCCGGTCGAGGCCGACGACCCCGGCCTCGCGGTCGGAGAGCCCGGTGCCGCGCTTGTCGAAGAGGATCAGCCGCGCAAACCCGGCGAGCTGCTCGCAAAACTGCGCATGCTCGGGCTCTTCCCAGATCAGATCGAGGTGCGAAACCAGACCCGGCACCAGCACCAGGTCGAGTGCGCCTTCCCCGACGACCTGGTAGGCAATGCGAATATCGCCGTTGCGGGCGTAGCGGGTTGCGGCAGGCGCCAATCGGTGCTCCCGGGCAAGGGTTGGCGGCGAAAGTAGCCTGCGCCGTCCGTCTGTCGCAATCGCACCGCGGCGCGGCAGGCGCGATTCGCCGGTTTGCGTGCCCGCCGGACCCGGAGCCGAAATGTCGTCTATGGTTAATAATCGCGTAGATGCAGTAGCTTACACAAGTTCTCCTACAACTGGTTGAGGTACAGGTCGCTGCAACTGCATCATTACTGTGCCGTCGACCCGGCAGCGAGGCGAGGGGTTGGTGATTGCCTTGGGGGAGGCTTTCATCTTTGGTGGCGTCTTTGGGGGAAGGCCCCGCCACCCCCGCCTCGCACGCCGGTCGCTTTTTTCGCGAGGAGACAGCGTGTAGGCTTGCCTCGTCTAAGCGAGGGGCGGGGATGACAGAGCTGTTCCTTACCGGCGGGCGTGTCATCGACCCGGCGAACCGGCGCGACGAGATCGCCGATGTCGCTTTTGTCGGCGGCAAGGTCGCCGCGGTCGGACGCGGCTTGCCGCGCGGCGAGGCGGAGATCGTCGATGTTTCCGGCAAGCTGGTCGTGCCCGGCCTCATCGACCTGCATACCCATGTCTATTGGGGCGGCACCTCGCTCGGGGTCGATGCCGCCGCGGTGGCGCGGAAGAGCGGCACCACCACCTTCGTCGATGCCGGCAGCTCGGGCCCCGGCAATTTTCACGGCTTCCGCCGGCATGTGATCGAGACGTCGCCGGTTCGCATTCTGCCGATCCTCAATGTCTCGCATGCCGGCATCTTCGCCTTTTCGGCAACGGTGATGGTCGGCGAGTGTGCCGATCTGCGTCTGCTGGACCCGCGCGACTGCGTCCGCGTCATCAACGCGAACCGCGATCTGATCGTCGGGGTCAAGGTCAGGGTCGGGCGCACCGCCGGGGGCAACTCCGGCATCGCCCCGCTCGATATCGCGCTCGAGGTCGCCGAGGAGGTCGGGCTGCCGGTGATGGCGCATCTCGACCATCCGCCGCCGTCGCGACTGGAGGTGCTCTCGCGGATGCGCCCGGGCGACATCGTCACCCACTGCTTCCGGCCATTCCCGAACGCGCCGGTCACGCCCGACGGCCGCGTGCACGAGGAGGTCGAGGCGGCGCGCGAGCGCGGCGTCGTCTTCGACATCGGGCATGGCGGCGGCTCGTTCGGCTTCCGCACCGCCGAGGGCATGCTGGCCGCCGGGTTCCTCCCCGATGTCATCAGCAGCGACGTGCATGCGCTGAGCATCAACGGCCCGGCTTTCGACCAGATCACGACGATGTCGAAGCTGTTGTCGCTCGGCATGGAATTGGGCGCGGTGATCCGCGCCGGGACCGCGACGCCGGCGGCCGCGCTCGGCCGCACCGACCTTGGCCATCTCGGGGTCGGCGCAATCGGCGACGCGAGCATCCTCGACCTTGCCGAGGGCGCGTTCGACTACCGCGACGTGCTGGGCGAGACCCGCCGAGGCCGTCTGCGCCTCAACGCAAGCGCCCTCGTCGTCAACGGCGCCTGGTGGCACCCGGGGTAAAAGGACGTAATCCGGATGCTGCGGCGGATCGGAAGCGGGGAGTGAACTCGCGCCGGCTGACGGGCGAGGCCAAGTTTATTTTGCGGCGCGCAACGCGTCGGTGTCGCGGTAGATCTGCAGGCGCGTAACCCGCAGGCCGGGAACGCCGTAGCGATCGATCGAGCGCTGCCAGGCGAGGAATTCCTCAACCGACAGATTATAGCGCCGGCAAGCTTCCTGCAGGCTGATGGCGCCGCTGCGTACCGCTGCGACGACCACCGCCTTGCGCCGTACCACCCACCGCTTGGTATTCGGCGAGGGCAGGTCGGCGACGGGGGCGGAGGGGAACGCCATCGCGTCGAGGGGGTCGATATCTGCCATGTCTTACAACGTTGATTTGTCTTGCATGCGCAAGAAGCTACACATCACAGTTTAATGAAGTGCTAAATGCCACATCCCGTACTTATAGTTAAAATCGAATATATATGTAACCAAAACTTGGTAAAAATTTTCGTAATAGTTAATCGGCATGTCTGCTGACTACCCCTTATAGCAACGCTTTCGAGTGCGTCAGGAGGAGTTAATTCTAATTTTTTACTAAAATTCCGTGCTGATCTTAGTGAGCGCGGCCGAGAGCTGGGACGAAACGCCTGCGGAATCAACATGCTTGTATGACAATCCCAACATGGCTTTATGAGATTCTGGCGGTTGATCCGCATAGGCTCGATTCATATACTCCGCCGCCGTCGTTAAATGGGGCTTCGGGGAGCGCAATGCGTCCGATACTGCCGGCAGATTACCGACCGTCCGAAGACGAAGAATTTATGGGCCCGCTACAGGTAGAGTATTTCCGGCAAAAGCTGGTGCGCTGGCGCGCAGAACTTCTCGCCGATTCGTCGGATACGCTGCGCCATCTCAAGGAAGAAAGTCTTTTAAAACCCGACTTGACCGATCGCGCCTCGCTCGAGACCGAGCGTGCGATCGAATTGCGTACCCGCGACCGCGAGCGCAAGCTGATCTCCAAGATCGACGCCGCACTCAGTCGGCTCGACTCCGGAACTTATGGATATTGCGAGGAAACCGACGAGCCGATCGGGATTCGCCGGCTCGAGGCACGGCCGATCGCGACCTTGTCGATCGAGGCGCAAGAGCGCCACGAGCGGATGGAGCGCACGCATCGCGACGATTGACCGACGCCCGGTCGGGTTTACTTTTCATTTAACATTTAACCTTCCATTAGCGGACCTTTGCTACCAATTGAGTTAGACTTTTGCGGCGGCTCCGGGGCGGGACCGCTCGGGGCGGGATTATGGTCGCGGATAGCGAAGCTGCCCGGCGCATTGCGAGTTGGGTTCCCGGGCGCACCCGCCCGGTGTGGGTCGGCGTACTGGCACAGGCCGCGGTCATCCTCGCGGCCATCGCTATCGGCATCGGCATTCTCTACTTCGCCGAGGTGATCTCGGGGGTCAAGGTCGTCGCCGTGGTGGTGGCGATGGTCGCGCTGGCCGGGCTGGTGGGGGTCGCCGCGATCGCCGCGCATTGGGTGCATGGCGGGTTGATCGGCCGGGTCGACATCTTGAGCCAGGCCCTGGAAGCCTCGCCCGACGCGCAGCTTATCGTCGGTCCGGATGGCGGCGTCGCCTATGCCAACGCCGCGTTCACCAGCCTGTTCGGGTCGGATGGCGGGGCGGCGCTCGACCGGCTCGCCGCCGCCGTCGCCGATCTCGAGGCCGGGATCGATTTCCAGCGTCTGCGCAACCAGGCGGTAGCCGGTGCGCGCGCCATCGCTGCGGTGCCGCTGCGCGACGCTCGCGGCGCTGCGGCGGGCTGGTTCAACGTCGCGGTCAACCCGATCCCCGGCCGGCCCGGCTACAGCTTCTGGCATATCCAGGACATCACCGCCCGCCACGAGATGGAGCGGGTGATCCGCGACGAGCGCAATCGCCTGGTCGACTTCCTCGACGAGGCGCCGATCGGTTTCTATTCGGTCGACGGCGACGGGCGCTTCCTGTTCGTCAATCCGGTCCTGGCCAAATGGCTGGGGGCGACCCCGGCCGAGCTGGTCGGCGGCGATGTGCGGCTTGCCGAGTTCCTGGCCGCTCCGGCGAGCGAAGGGGCGGCGCCTTCCGACCCGTTCGGCGGCCGCGCCGGCGACGCGCAGCGCGGCGAGGTGGTGCTGAAAAGCCGCGACGGCCGGAGCATCCATGCCTGGATCGGCCAGAGCGTGGTCGGCGCCGGCGACGAGTTGCGCACCCATTCGATTGTCCGCGACCTGACCCCCGAGCGCGAATGGGAGGCGGCGCTGCGTCTTTCACGCGAGCGCTTCCAGCGGTTTTTCGCCAATGCGCCGGTCGGCATCGCCCTGATCGACCGCTTCGGCCGCCTGGAGGAGGCGAACCGGGCGCTGGGAGAACTTTTCGGCGCCGCGCCGCACGATCTGATCGGCCAGCCGCTCATCGGGTTCGTCAACGAGGACGACCGCCGCGAGCTGGCGGTCAAGCTCGCCGCCGCGGCCGAGGGCTCGGTGCCGCCCGGCCCGATCGAGGTCCGCCTCAAAGGGCTGCGCGACAAGACCAGCGTCCTGTTCCTCGGCCGGCTCGACGGCATGGAGGGCGGCGACGGCGGCCTGATGCTGCATTTCATCGACGTCACCGAGCAGAAGAACCTCGAAATCCAGTTCGCCCAGTCCCAGAAGATGCAGGCGGTCGGCCAGCTCGCCGGTGGCGTCGCCCACGATTTCAACAATTTGCTGACCGCGATGATCGGCTTTTGCGATCTCCTCCTGATGCGGTTCAGGCCAGGCGACCCGTCCTTTGCCGACATCATGCAAATCAAGCAGAACGCCAATCGCGCCGCCAATCTGGTGCGCCAGCTTCTGGCGTTCTCGCGTCAGCAGACGCTGCAGCCGCGCATCCTCGACATTACCGACGTGCTGGTCGAACTGTCGCACCTGCTGCGCCGGCTGATCGGCGAGAACATCGAGTTGAAGGTCGTGCACGGCCGCGATCTCGGGCTCGCCAAGGTCGATCAGGGCCAGCTGGAGCAGGTCATCATCAACCTCGCGGTCAATGCCCGCGACGCCATGCCCGGCGGCGGGACCCTGACCATCCGCACCGGCAACCACGTCCAGTCCGGGGCGATGCGGCGCGGCCACGAGACCATGCCGGCCGGCAACTACGTGCTGATCGAGGTCAGCGATACCGGGGTCGGCATCCCCAAGGAAAACCTCACCCGCATCTTCGAACCGTTTTTCTCGACCAAGGAAATCGGCTCCGGCACCGGCCTCGGCCTCTCGACCGTATACGGCATCGTCAAGCAAACCGGCGGCTTTATCTTTGTCGAGAGTGTCACGGGCACCGGCACGGTGTTCCAGATCTACCTGCCGCGCCACCAGCAGAGCGAGGCTGCGGCAGCGGCCCGCGGCAGCGACGCCAACGACGTGCCGGCGGTCAAGGATTTGACCGGGATCGGCACGGTGATGCTGGTCGAGGACGAGGATCCGGTGCGCATTTTCGGCGCCCGGGCGTTGCGCAACAAGGGCTACAGCGTCCTCGAGGCCCGCAGTGGCGAGGCCGCGCTCGAACTGATGGGCAACACCGCCGAGAAGATCGACCTGCTGATCACCGACGTGGTGATGCCCAAGATGGACGGGCCAGGCTTGGTGCGCGAGGTGCGCGAAATCTACCCCGACATGAAGGTGATCTTCATCTCCGGCTATACCGAGGATTCGTTCCGACAGCACCTCGACAGCGACAGCAATATCCACTTCCTGCCAAAGCCGTTCAGCCTCAAGCAGCTTGCTACCAAGGTGAAGGAGGTCATCAGCGGCGAACTGGTGGTGTGACGGGCGTCAGCCGCGCGTCAACTCGGCGATTGCCCGGCGCAGTTCGTCCATGCGGTAGGGCTTGCGTAGGATGGGGAAGTCGGCGCGCACGCTCTGTGCCGCCTGGCTGTATCCGGTTGTCAGCAGGATCGGCAGATCGGGGTGCTGCTGTCTTATGACGCGGGCCAACCCCAGTCCGTCAAGGCGGCCGGGCATGATGATGTCACTGAACACCAGGTCGAAACCGTCCTTGCCGATCTCCCGCAGCGCGGCATCGGCGCTTGATACCCACCGCACCGAATAGCCGAGCTGTTCGAGCAAGCCGGTGCTCGCGCTCGCGACATCGGGGTTGTCCTCGACCAGCAGCACGGTTCCGGCGGCAACGGGCTCTGCGGCGGTTTCCTGCGCCGCGCCGCGGACGGCGCCTGCCGTTGCACGCGGGAGATAGATCGTCAGCACGGTGCCCGCCCCGACCGTGCTGGCGATTTTCACCGTGCCGCCCGCCTGATGCGCAAATCCGTGCACCTGCGAGAGCCCCAGCCCGGTGCCCTTGCCGATCGGCTTGGTGGTGTAGAATGGGTCGAACACCTTGCCGAAGGCGTCCTCGGGAATGCCGACCCCGGTATCCTCGACTGCGATCGCGGCGTAGTCTCCGGCCGGAACCGGTTCGCCCTCCTTCAACGAGGCGTTGGTCGCCGTGATCGTGACCTTGCCGCCTTCTGGCATGGCGTCACGCGCATTGATGACAAGGTTGACGATTGCGTTCTCGAACTCGCCGATGTCGACGGCGACCGGCCAAATGTCCGCTGCGACATCGATCACGAGCTCGATGTTCCGGCCGAGACCGCTCGTCAGCATTTCGCGTATCGAGCCGATATGGCCGCGCATGTCGATCGGCTGCGGATTGACGTGCTGGCGTCGCGAAAACGTCAGCAGCTGCTGGGTCAGGATCGCGCCGCGCTCGGCTGCCAGTTCGATCGCCTGCGCGGCGCGTGTCGCCTTGGGGTCGTCTGCGGCGATCTTTTTCAAGGTCTGGATATGTCCGCTCACCACCATCAGCAGGTTGTTGAAGTCGTGGGCAATGCCGCCGGTGAGCTGGCCAAGCGCATCCATCTTCTGGGCTTCGGCGAGCCGTCGCTGAGCTCGTTCCAACGTCGCTTGAGCATCGCGGCGCTCGGTGACGTCGCGGGTGATCTTGGCAAAGCCGATCAGTTTCCCGTCGTCGTCGCGGATGGGGTCGATGACGACATTCGCCCAGAACAGCGAACCGTCCTTGCGGACCCGCCAGCCTTCCTCTTCATATCGTCCGGTGTCGCGCGCGATCCCGAGCGCCCGCGCCGGCCGGCTCGCGGCCCGGTCGGCTTTCGTATAAAAACACGAAAAATGCTGCCCAATGATCTCCGTCGAGCTGTAGCCCTTGATCCGCTCGCCGCCCGCATTCCAGCTCGACACGTAGCCTTGGGGGTCGAGCATGTAGAGCGCATAGTCGGTCACGCCGCTGACCAGCAACCGGAAGTGGCGCTCGCTGTCTTGTAGTGCGCTGTGTGCCGTTTGCCGTTCGGTGAGGTCGCGGGTGATCTTGGCGAAGCCGGCGAAAACGTCGTTGTCGTAGAGCGCGTCGATCACTACCGAAGCGAGAAAGCGGGTGCCGTCCTTGCGCAGCCGCCAGCCCTCGGCCGCATATTTTCCTTCCCGCCGCGCGGTTTCGAGGGCTCGCTCGGGCAGACCCGCGGCACGGTCTTCCGGCGTATAGAAGATGCGCAGATGCCGGCCGATGATTTCCTTGGCCGCATAGCCTTTGATCCGCTGCGCGCCGGCATTCCAGTTGGCGACGATGCCGTGCGGGTCGAGCAGGATGATGGCGTAGTCGACGATCCCTTCGACCAGCAGGCGAAAGCGTCGCTCGCTTTCGGCGAGATCCTGTACCTTGACCCCCGAAGGATCCGCCCGGATGTGCGCCATCAAAAGTTCACCCATCTGCCCCCTAAACCCAAAGCCGCGGGCCGGAGAAAAGTTCCCCAGCCATCCGCGCATGGCGGGGATTTTTCGGGGATAATCACTGCCACGACAAAGTTCCGGTTGTGTTCCGGAACAAATCAGGTACATTTTCGCCCATCGCGTGTTTGCGCCGCCGTGCTGGCTGTGGAATAACGGAGAGGGAAATGAATCAA
>DASQGR010000020.1:0-4239 GCA_035632515.1 Allostellaceae bacterium
CTCGACGAGATCGAGCCGGAGGCGGTGGCGAGCCTGGCGCCGGCGGAATTGCGCCGGCTCGGCATCGTCGCCGGCGACCCCGTCAAGGTGACGACGCGGCGCGGCCATATCGAGCTCAAGGCGCGCGCCGACAGCAATGTCGCGCCGGGCATGGTGTTCATCCCGTTCTGCTATGCCGAGGCGGCGGCCATCATCCTGACCAATCCGCAGCTCGACCCGATCGGAAAGATCCCCGAATTCAAATACTGCGCCGCCAAGGTCGAGCCGGTCATGGCAAGAGAAGCGGCGGAGTAGTTCCCGTAACCGCGGCCAGCCCGACCGCGAGGCGAGAATTGGCCCAGCGCCTTGCGCGGCTGGCTGCGGCGTTGCTCATGGTGGGGCTGGTCGGTTGCGCCGAGCCGTCGGCGACGCCGGCAGCCGGCTCACCGCCAACCGCGCCTTACCTCTGCCTGCTGCCTTCCGAGCAGCGGATGCTTGTGGCCGAGTTGTTCTTCGGCCGCACGCTCAAGGGGCGCGGGCTGCTGAGCGACGCCCAATGGGCCGAGTTCACCGCTCAAATCGTGACCCCGAACTTCCCCGACGGCTTTACCGTGTTCGACGGCGAAGGCCAGTGGCGCAATCCCCAGACCGGCCTTATCGCAAAGGACCCCACCAAGGTCCTGCTGGTCGCCGCCAAGCGCAGCCCCGACCTCGCCGGCCGCCTGACCGCGGTGATCGACGCCTACAAGGCGCGCTTTCACCAGCAATCGGTCGGGATCGTCACCCGCGATTCCTGCGCATCGTTCTGACGGCATCAATGGCCGGCGCGCCCGGCCCTCTGACCGCGTTGGGCTGTGTTGCGAGCCGCTGGCCCCGAATCGGATCATGGCATCGGCTCTCCGTAATTTGTAGGCTTTGCCGCGATGCCGCTTGCCCCTGGCCTGTCCCTCGTCACCGGTGCGACCGGGTTTGTCGGCGCTGCGGTGGTCCGGGCGCTGCTTGCGGCCGGGCACGAGGTGCGGGTGCTGGCGCGGCCGCAGAGCAACCGCCGCAACCTCGCCGGGCTGGTTGTCGAGATTGCGGAAGGCTCGCTCGAAGACCCCGCCTCGCTCGCCGCCGCGGTCGCCGGCTGCCGCTACCTGTTTCACGTCGCCGCCGATTACCGGCTGTGGGTGCCCGATCCGGCAGCGATGTTCCGCGCCAATGTCGACGGCACGCGCCATCTCATGGAGGCGGCGCTCGAAGCCGGGGTCGAGCGCATCGTCTACACCAGCAGCGTCGCAACCCTGGGCCTCGTTCCCGGCGGACTTGCCGACGAGGCGACACCGAGCGGACCGGCCGATATGATCGGCCCCTACAAGCAGTCGAAATTCGCTGCCGAGGCAGCGGTGCGCGACTTGATCGCAGAGCGCGGCCTGCCGGCGGTGATTGTCAATCCGTCGACCCCGGTGGGGCCCGGCGATGTGCGGCCCACCCCGACCGGCCGCCTTATCGTCGAGGCGGCAAAGGGCAAGATGCCGGTCTATGTCGATACCGGGCTCAACATCGTCCATGTCGACGATGTCGCGGCCGGACAGCTTTTCGCCGCCGAACGCGGCAACGTCGGCGAGCGCTATATCCTGGGCGGCGAAAACCTGGCCCTTGCCGACATCCTCGGCGAGGTGGCGCGGAGCGTCGGCCGCCGTCCGCCGGCCTTCAGGGTGCCCTATGCGGTGGTGCTGCCGGTCGCCGTCGGCGCCGAACTGGTGGCGCGTCTCACCGGCCGCGAGCCATTCGTGACCTTGGACGGCGCCCGCATGTCGCGTAAGAAGATGTTCTTCAGCTCGGCGAAGGCGATGCGCGAGCTCGGCTACGCGCCGCGTCCGGCGCGCCAGGCCATCGCCGACGCCGTCGCCTGGTTTGTCGCCAACGGGTATCTCGCCAACAGGTATCACACCAGGGGGAATTGAGTGACCGCGCTGGCCACCGAAGCACACCGCGCCGCCGACCCGGTCGAGACCCCGTCCGGCAAAGGGCGCGACGACGAGAACTTCCCGGTCGGGTCATTCCTGATCCGCAAGGATTTGCGGCCGCATGTCCATGCGTTCTACCGGTTTGCCCGCAATGCCGACGACATTGCCGACAACCCGCATCTCGCGGCCGAGGACAAGGTGGGCCGGCTCGCCCGCATGGGCGAGATCCTCGACGGCGCCCCGGGCGACGAGTCCCCCGCCGCGGCGGCGATGCGGCGGAGCCTCGCCGAGGCCGGGACCACCGCCCAGCATTGCCACGACATCCTGCACGCGTTCACCCTCGATGCGACCAAGCTCAGGTACCGCGACTGGGACGACCTGATGGAGTATTGCCGCTATTCGGCCTCGCCGGTCGGGCGACAATTGCTCGACCTCCATGGCGAGAGCCGAGCCACCTGGCCGGCGTCGGATGCGCTGTGCTCGGCCTTGCAGGTGCTGAACCATCTGCAGGATTGCGCCGAGGATTACCGCAATCTCGACCGGGTCTACCTGCCGCTCGAGATGATGGCCGAGGCCGGGATCGCGGTGTCGGCGCTGAGCGCCCCGGCGGCGAACCAGGGTCTGCGCCAGGTCATCGACCGGCTGCTCGATGCGACCGACCGGCTGATCGCGGCGGCGCGGCTGCTGCCGGGCGGGGTCGCGGCGCGCGGCTTGCGCTGGGAGTCGGCGACGATCGTCGACCTGGCGCGGCGGCTGTCGCGGCGGTTGCGGCGCGGCGACCCGCTGGCGAGCAGGATCGCGCTCAGCAAGGGCGATTTCGCCGCGGCTCTGCTTACCGGTATCGTCCGCGGCCGCAGACGGTGAACGACGCGACGCTCGATAGCGTCGGGGCGATCCCCGACGACACCACCCTGCGCGAGACCATTCGCCGGCGGGTCGAGGCGGCCGGTACCTCGTTCTATTGGGCGATGCGGATGCTGCCGCAGGAGCGGCGCGACGGCATGTACGCGATCTATGCCTTTTGCCGCGAGGTCGACGACATCGCCGACGATTGGCCCGCCGAGCAGCGACCGGCCGGGCTCGCCGCCTGGCACGACGAGATCGAGGCGGTGTATGCCGGCCGCCCGCGGCAGATGATCGGGCGCGCCCTGCTCACCCCGGTCGAACGCTTCGGTCTGCGCAAGGGCGATTTCCACGACATCGTCGACGGCATGGAGATGGATGCGGTCGAGGACATCCGCGCCCCCGGCCTCGCCAAGCTCGACGCCTATTGCGGCCGGGTCGCCGGTGCGGTCGGGCATTTGTCGGTGCACGTGTTCGGCGATCCGGGCGAGGCGGCGCACCGGGTCGCCGACGCGCTCGGCCGCGCCTTGCAGCTCACCAACATCCTGCGCGACCTGGACGAGGATGCGCAGCGCGGGCGTCTTTATCTGCCGCGCGAGCTCCTCGACCGGCACGGCATCCGCGACGACGACCCGGCGGCGGTGCTGCGCCACCCCGCGCTGCCGGCGGTGTGCCGGGATGTGGCCGATATCGCCATCGGCCATTTCGACGCCGCCAAGACGGCGATGGCGGAGTGCTCGCGGCGGGCAATGCGTCCGGCGGCGGTGATGGGCGCGTTTTATCGGGCGATGCTGGAGGCGCTGTTGCGGGACGGCTGGCGCGACCCGACCGCGCGGGTCAGCCTGTCGAAAGGCCGGAAACTGTGGCTGGTACTGCGCCACGGCCTGATATGAGCACTGCGCGGGTTCATGTGATCGGCGCGGGCCTGGCGGGCCTTGCCGCCGCGGTCGTCCTCAGCCGTTCGGGGCGGCAGGTCACGCTTTACGAAAGCAGCCAGCACGCCGGCGGGCGCTGCCGCTCCTATGTCGATGCCGAGCTTGGCGTGCGCATCGACAACGGCAACCACCTGCTGCTGTCCGGAAACCGCTCGGCGCTGGCCTATCTTGCCCAGATCGATGCGCTCGGCACCTTTGACGGACCGGGCGAGGCGGCGATCCCGTTTGTCGACCTGGCCAGCGGCGAGCGCTGGACATTGCGGCCCAATGCCGGGGGCGTGCCGTGGTGGGTGTGCTGTGCCGGGCGGCGGGTGCCGGGCAGCCGGGCAGCCGACTACGTGGCCGCGTTGCGGCTGCGCTGGGCCGGCGAGGACGACACGATTGCCGATCGGCTCGACACCGCCGGCCCGCTGTTCCGCCGGTTATGGCAGCCGGTTGCGGTGGCGGCGCTGAACACCGGCGTCGAGGCCGGGTCGGCGCGCTTGTTCTGGCATGTCCTGCGCGAGACCTTGGGCCGCGGCGCCGCGGCC
>DASQGR010000021.1:0-22839 GCA_035632515.1 Allostellaceae bacterium
CCGCTGAGCCGCGCGCGCCGGCCTTGCCGCGGCACCCGGTTTGGGGCCGCGCCGCGCCGGTGCCGTGGCGGGAACGGGTTTGGCCGCCCGCCCCGGCGCGGGGGCAGCTCCGTTCCCCGCGGCGGCGGGGCGGGTAGCGAACTCGCGAATCGCCTGCATTGCCGCAGCGTAGCCGGCGGCATAAGCTTCCCGGCGAACCGCCTCGATCTGGTCCTGTAACTGATTCAGCGCTGTCTTTGCCATTTTGCGCCCTCATTCGCGCGGATTTGTGAGGCGATGATTAGCACGGGTTCAACCGGAGAAACAGTACGGGAACTTTAATCTAGACGCTCGTGGCCGCGCCTGGGTGACGAAACGCCCCGTAACGGGATCACACCGCGGCGGTCGATGGCGATCTCGCCGTCCTCAGGGCTGTCTTTCCGCAATCCGTATCGCCAGCCGAGCCATCAGCGCTGCCGGCTCGCCGGCAATATGCACGATCTTGTTGCGGCTCCTGGCGCCGACGGCGATCGACAGATCGCGGCCCGGCAGCCGCCACGCGCGCGCCAAAAAGCGCAGCAGCGCCTGGTTGGCCTGGTTATCGACCGGCGGCGCCGTCACCGACACCTTGAGCGCCCCGGCCGCAATTCCCTCGATCCGTTCGGCCCGCGCCCGCGGGGTCAGGCGCACGGCGATGCGAACCCCGTCCGCCGTCGCCGTGATCGGCAGGTCAGAGCAGGTAGGGGACAAGGTCCTCGACGATCAGATCGCTGATGAAATAGAGGATCAGGATCAGCACCACCGGCGAGATATCGATACCGCCGAAATTCGGCAGCACCGAGCGGATCGGCCGCAACGCCGGCTCGGTTACCCGGTAGAGGAAATCGCCGATCACCGAGACCGCGCGGTTGTAGCGGTTGATCACGCCAAAGGCGAGCAGCCAGCTGAGGATCGCCTGGCCGATCAGCAGCCAGATATAAATCCGGATCAGCAGCAAAAGGAGGTGCAGGACCGCATGCATTCAATGACCCGCCGGTTGCGTGACCCCCAGGACGGTAGCCCTGGCCCGGCCGATCCGCAAGCACGGCAGCGGAGGCTTGGCGGTGGACGTTTCGATAGCATTTCTGCGGCCGATATAGCCCCGGCGCGGCCTGGAGCGGCGCTTGACAGCCTCGTGGCCGTTGCCCATAGTCCGCCGCGCCAGCCCGAGAATCGACCGGCCCGATGGTCGACCGGCACGGGCAATCGACCGGTATTTGGGCGAATCGGGGCCGTAGCTCAGCTGGGAGAGCGCCGCGTTCGCAATGCGGAGGTCAGGGGTTCGATCCCCCTCGGCTCCACCACTCCCCGCCCAACCGATCCGATCTGTAACAGTATTCTGGTCATTGGATCGTCATTCCCGCGAAAGCGGGAAGCCGGGGGTTGCCACGCCACCGCTTGTTCCCGGACTCCTGCTTGCGCGGGAGCGATGAGAATATTTCGTTCTCGCCAGATCGCGCCTACCATTCGGGGACATCGCCGGAGGCACCCGTCATGGCGAGAATCGGCATTGCCTTTTCCGGCGGCCCCGGCCCGTCCGAGATCGTCGACTGCATCAAATTGGCCGAAGCGCTCGGTTATGAATCGGCCTGGGTTGCCGAGGGCCACGGCGGCGACCAGTTCGCGGTGCTGGCGGCTGCCGCAAGTCAGACCTCGCGCATCCGGCTCGGGACCAGCATCACCAGCGTCTTCGTCCGCACCGTGCCGACGATCGCAATGGCCGCGGCGACGGTCGACGACCTGTCGCGCGGGCGGTTCATCCTCGGGATCGGGTCGAGCCATAAGGTGCAGGTCGAGGCCGAGCACGGCGTCGCCTACGGCAAGCCGCTGACCCGAATGCGCGACAGCGTCGCGGCCATTCGCCAATTGCTGCGGAACGGCGAACTCCATTACGACGGCGAGACCGTCCGCATCGAGCGGTTCGATTTGTGGTTTGCGCCGCGCCGGGCGGCGATCCCGGTCTACCTCTCGGCGGTGTTCCCGCGAATGACGGCGCTGTGCGGCGAAATCGGCGACGGCCTGATCCTGACCCGCAGCACGCTGGCGACCGCGGCGCTGGCTCGACGCTGGCTGACGGATGGCGCAAGGGCGGGAGGCCGCAATCCGGCTGGGATTACCGTGACGACGCTGCTGCCCGCTGCGGTGGCGGACAGCCGGGCCGACGCGCTCGCCGTGCTGCGGCCCGGGCTCGGCTTCTATCTCGGCTTTTTCCCGCGCTACAACCGCATGGTCGCGGAAAGCGGGTTTGCCGAGGAGGCGGCGGCCATCGCGGCGGCCTGGGCGCGCGGCGACCGCGACGGCGCGGTGCGCGCCGTCAGCGACCGGCTGATCGACGCGACCAGCATCGCCGGCACCCCGGCGCAATGCCGCGAGCGCCTGGAGGCCTACCGCCAATCGGGCATCGACGTGCCGATTCTCAGCCCGTTTGCCCGCGGCCCGGGTGCCAAGGCCCGGTTCGAAGCGGTCATCCGCGCCTGCGCGCCCTAGCCTTTTTCCAGCAATTGCCGCCAGCGGCGCCAGGTCAGCGCCAGCGCCAGCAACCCTTCGAGGGCGCTCACCGTGGTCGCGTACGGCGCGCCGATCACCTCGGCCAGCAGCCCGAGATGGAGAAAGCCGATCAGCCCCGAGCCGATGCACAGCGACAGCACGCCATAGAGGCGGCTGCGCATTTCGACCGGCGCGGCGAGATAGATCAGCGTCGCCTGCATCACGCTGAACCCGGAATTCGACAGCCCCGTCAACAGCAGCGCCGTGCCGGCGGCAAGCGTGTGCGGCGCCAGGGCAAAGGCGATCACCAGCACCAGATAGCTCAGCACCGCGCCGATATAGAGCCGGGTGAAATGCACCGGCCGCGCCCACAGCGCGATCGCGATGGCGCCGGCGAAGGAGCCGATCCCGTCCATGCTGGCGAGGATGCCGATCCCGGTCGCGCCGAGGTGCAGGCTGTCCTGGCCGATCACCGGGATCATGCTGGTGAACGGCCAACCGAAGACGTTGTAGATCACCGTCACCACCAGGATCGCGACGAGCCGGTCGTCGCGCCGCGCCAGCAGCAAGCCCTCGACGATGCGCGCGAGCACCGCCCCGCCCCGCGTCGGCGCGACTGCGTTGCGGTGTTGCAGCCGCAGCGCCGCGACCACGGCCAGCGCGTAGCAGGTAACGCTGATCGAAAATGCCCCGGCGATGCCGACCCCGGCCAGCACCAGCCCGCCGACCGTCGGGCCCATCATGCGGCTGGCGTTGTTGGCGCCGACATCGATCGCCATCGCCCCGCCCATCCGCTCGGGGCCGACGACCTCGCCGATCATCACCCGCCGCACCGGGTTGTCGGCAGCCCAGGCGACGCCGTTGAAAAAGCTCGCGACCGCCAGGTGCCATACTTCCAGCCGCCCGGCAAACGCCAGCGTGGCGACGACCACCGCGGTGACCAACATCAGCAGGTTGACGAAAATCTGCGCCGAGCGCCGCTCGAATCGCTCGGCAACCGCACCGATCACCGGGCCGAACATCACCATCGGCAGCATGCGCAGCAAGGTCATCATCGCGACCTGAAAGGCCGAGCCGGTGCGCTGATAGACAAAGACGCCGACCACCAGCATTTCAAGCCAGCGCACCGCGAAGACGACGAGCCCGATCAGCCATAGACGGCGGAAATCGGGCATGTCGAGCAGCCAGCGGTGCAGCGGGGCGGGCGGCGCGGCGGCGGTGACGGTCGCCGCCGGCGGGACGGGGGCGGCGGCCCGGTCGTCCCGGTCTAGCAAAGTCATAGGCTGCACGTCTCGAGGCGGTTCCGCGTGCGGCCGGTTGTTGGCCCGGCCGCGGATTTGTAGTCTACATGGCGGCAGGCCGGTGGGATCGGTCTTTAGCGAGGGTGAGACGCAATGGATCTCGGGCTGAAAGGCAAAAGGGCGCTGGTCACCGGCGCCACCCGCGGCATCGGCCGCGCCATCGTCGAGCTGCTCGCCGAAGAGGGGTGCGACATTGCGCTCTGCGCGCGCAGCGCCGGACCGGTCGCCGAGACCACCGCCGCGCTCGAGGCAAAAAACATCAGGGCCTTTGGCAGCACCGTCGACGTGTCCGATCTCGCGGCGCTGAAGCGGTGGATCGGCGAGGCGGCGGCCGCGCTCGGCGGGGTCGACATCTTTGTCGCCAATGTCAGCGCGCTGGCCCAGGGCATGGACGAGGAGTCCTGGCGCCGCGGCTTCGAAATCGACGTGATGGCGACGGTTTTCGGCTGCGAGGCGGCGCTGCCGTTTCTCGAAAAATCGCCGGCCGGCGCGATCGTCGTCGTCGGCAGCACGGCGATGGCCGAGATCTACGGCCCCAACCGCTCCTATGCCGCGGTCAAGGCGGCGATCGTGCCGTATGTAAAGGGCCTCGCGCGCAACCTCGCGGCAAAAAACGTGCGCGCCAATCTGGTCTCGCCCGGCAATGTCTATTTCAAGGACGGGGTTTGGGGCACCGTCGAGGAACGCAATCCCGAATTCTTCAAGTCGATGATCGCCCGCAACCCCACCGGGCGCATGGGGACGCCGCAGGAGGTGGCGAATGCGGTCGTGTTTCTTGCAAGTCCGCGGGCCAGCTTTATCACCGGCACCAATCTGATCATCGATGGCGCGCTGACCCAGCGCGTACAGTTCTAAATCCCCGGCTCTAAATCCCCGCTACGCCGCGGCGGCCGATTTCGCCGCGGGTAGCAAACGCGGTCCGGCAAAGGCGGCGGTCGCCGGCAGGCACACCATCGCGGTGGTGCCGGCATCGAGCCGGCTCGCCAGGGTCACGTCGCCATGGTGGAGGCGCACCAGCGCCCGGGACAGCGACAGGCCGAGCCCGGTGCCCTGCTGCCGGCGCGCCTTGTCGCTGGCGGCACGGCCGAACGGCTCGAAGGCGTGGGCGATATCGGCGGCCGACATGCCGATGCCGGTATCGCTGACCTCGATCGCGACGCCGCCATCGCCGTGCGCGACAAAGCGCAAATCGATGCGGCCGCCGACCGGCGTGTATTTGATCGCGTTCGACAGCAGGTTGACCAGCACCTGCTTCATCGCTCGCGGGTCGACATTGAGATCGGGGCAGGTCGAAAGCCCGTAGGCGGCGATGGCGATGTCGCGCCCCTCGGCGAGCAGCTCGACGAGATCAAGCGCCGAGCGCGCCAAGGCCGCGGCCGAGACCCTTATCGGCACGATCTCCATCTTGCCGGCCTCGATGCGGGCATTATCGAGCAGATCGTTGATCAGCGACAGCAGATGAGACCCGGCATCGTGGATCAGCCCGGCATATTCGAGATAGCGCGGGTTCGTCACCGGGCCGAACATCTCCTGCCGGATCGCCTCGGAAAACCCCAGAATGGCATTTAGCGGGGTGCGCAGCTCATGCGTCACCTGGTTAAAGAACCGCGACCTGGTGCGGCTCATTTCGTCGCTGCGGTCGGCCGTCGCCGCGGCTGCCGCCGCGTCCGCGCGCAACGTGGCTTCGAGCCCGGCAAGTCGGGCGATCTCGCGGTTTGCCGTCCGCTGGCGGAGGGCCAGCAGCGCGACCAGCGCCAAAGCCGCGGCAAGACCGACGGCGGCCAGGGCCAGGCAAGGCGCCGCACCGCGCCATGCCGACAGGGCCTCGGTCGCGGCCCGGCGATAACGCAGGGACAGCGGAAAATTGCCGATCCCGGCATGCCGGCTGCCGGCGGGTCCGGGCACCGCGGCTTCGCCGAACAGCAGTGTGCCGTCGGCCCGCAACAGGTCGAAGCCGCTCCCTTGCGGGAGGCCGGGCAGCCGGTCGAGCGCGGCGAAGGCAGAGCGGTCGATGGCGATCAGCGCGACCCCGCCGAGCGCGCCGTCGGCAGCGAAATAGGGGCGCGCCAGCCCCACCACGATCCGCTTCCGCCCGTCATCGAAAATCGCGCGGGTGACCAGCAGCCGCGTGCCGGGCCGGGCGGTGGCGGCTTGCGCCGCCGCGGCGCCGAGCGCGGCCAGCGTCGCGTCGTCGAGCCGCCCCGGCGTGTGCGCCAGCAGCGCACCTGTCGGATCGAATTGCGCCGCCTCCCGCACTCCCGGCGCCAGGGTCGGCGCCATGGCGAACAGCAGCGGCGACGCTCCGCCCGGTTCGTCGACGGTCGCGACGGCGGCGAGCTGGTCGAGAAGACGCTGATCCTGCGCCAAAACGTCCTGCGCCGCATCGCTCGCCAGGGTAACCAGATCGCGCGCCGCGCGGGCCGCTTCCGCCCGGCGGTCGGCCAGAATCAAGCTTGCCAGCCCGACCAGCGCGCAAATCGCGACGATCGCCAAGGCGGCAACCGCCCCGTGCCGGCGGATCGCCGCCGCGGCCTGGCGAATGTCGGCGAGAGGTCGCGTCATCAAGAAATGTGTCCCGGCAACCTAGGCTCGTACCCACGAGGGAATGGACGCATTAATGTTTTAATAAGGTTAATTTTAGGTTTAAAGCCGGATAATTTCGCGGCAGATTACGGCCGGATGCAGGCGTAATTGACGATGTCGTCGTTGCTGTCGCGCAGCTGCGGCACTCGTTCGTACTGGGCGCAGTAATTGCGGGCAAGCGGTGCCGTCTCGTGCAGATCGCCGTAGAAGCGGATCGCCACCGCGTCGGCGGTGCCGCCCATCACCGTGTCCTTATGCGGCGGCGCGCAGGCGGCCAGGGCCGCGCCCAACGCGCCGAACGCCGCCATTCCAAAAAGCTCGAGCGCGCGGCGCGTCATTGGGGTCTTCCGGTCGCTGCGATTGCCGCGGCCAGATTGGCGGGATCGGCCGCCGCTGTCGACCGTTTCGCCGATTCAGCTAAGATCGCGGCGGGCGGGGCCTTCCGCAGGCGCGGCCGGTTGCCTAAGATCGCGGCCGATAGCGATATGCACCCCTGGCCGAGAGGGTTGGACCGTGACCCTGCGCACCCCCTATCTGATGTTCCTTGGCGATGCGCCCGATCAGCTCGCTGCCAAGACCGCGGCCGGCATCGCCCATTGGCGACCGGAGATTTCCCTGGGGCAATTCCGGCTGCCCGGCTGCAACGCCGATCTTGGCCTCCCCGACATGACGATCGAGGAAGCGGCGAAGGCCGGGGTCAAAACCGTGATCCTCGGGGTCGCCAATCGCGGCGGGCTCTTGGGTGAAGGCTGGGACGTGCCGCTGGTCCAGGCGCTCGAGCTCGGCATGGATCTGGCCAGCGGCCTGCACCGCCGCCTCTCCGAGGTACCGGTGCTGCGCGACACGGCCGCCAGGCTGGGCCGCTCGCTCGCCGATGTGCGCCACCCGACCCGCGACTTCGATGTCGGCACCGGGATGAAGCGGCCGGGCAAGCGGGTCTTGACCGTCGGCACCGACTGCTCGATCGGCAAGATGTTTACCGCTTTGGCTATCGATAGGGAGATCAAGGCGCGCGGCGGCAAATCCGATTTCCGCGCCACCGGCCAGACCGGCATTTTTATCGCGGGCGACGGCGTGTCGATCGACGCCGTGGTGTCCGATTTCGTCTCCGGCGCGGTCGAATGGCTGTGCCCGGCCAATGATCCCGACCACTGGGATGTGATCGAGGGCCAGGGTTCGCTGTTTCACGCCTCCTATGCCGGGGTGACGCTGGGCCTCATCCATGGCGCCCAGCCGGACGCGCTGGTGCTGTGCCACGAGCCGACCCGCACCCACATGCGCGGCTTGCGGCATTACCGGCTGCCCGATCTGCGGGAGTGCATCGATGCCAACCTTGCCGCCGCGCGACTGACCAATCCGGCGGTGCGTTGCGTCGGGCTCAGCGTCAATACCGGCGCGCTCGAGGCCGGCGCGGCGCGCGACTATCTGCGCCAGACCGGCGACAGGCTCGGCCTGCCCTGCGTCGATCCGGTGCGCACCGGCGTCGGCGCGATCGTCGACAGATTGCTCGGCTAAGCCATGGCACCGCACCCACAGCGTTTGAGTGTCAGCCGCCGGTCGTGGCCGCTGGCCCGACCATTTGCGATCTCGCGCGGCAGCCGGACCACCGCCGAGGTGGTCGTCGCCGAGTTGTTCGACGGCGATTCGCGCGGGCGCGGCGAATGCGTCCCTTATCCCCGCTATGGCGAAAGCGTCGACAGCGTCTTCCGGGCGCTGGAGGAGATGAAGGGTGCAGTCTTTTCCGGGCTCGATCGCGAGGGGTTGCAGCAGGCGATGCCGCCGGGCGCCGCGCGCAACGCGCTCGATGCGGCGTTCTGGGACATCGACGCCAAGCGCGCCTATTGCCGCGTCAGCGAGCTTGCCGGGATCGCGCCCCTGCATCCGGTGATCACGGCATACACCCTGAGCCTCGACACGCCGGAGCGGATGGGCGAGGCCGCGGCGCAGCAGCGTGCCCGCCCGCTGCTCAAGCTCAAGCTCACCGGCGACGGCGATCTCGAACGGGTCACGGCAGTCCGCCGCAACGCGCCGCAGGCACGGCTGATCGTCGACGCCAACGAAGGTTGGACCGCCCGCCATTTCGCCGAGCTCTCGCCGGCGCTGGCTGAGCTCGGGGTCGAGCTGATCGAGCAGCCGCTGCCCGCCGGCGACGACGGGGCGCTTGCCGAGTTGGCGCACCCCGTTCCGGTCTGCGCCGACGAAGCCTGCCATGTCGTCGCCGATCTTGACCGATTGGTCGGCAAGTACGATGCTATCAATATCAAACTCGACAAAACCGGCGGTTTGACCGAGGCGCTGGGCCTGGCCCAGGCGGCGCGCGAACGCGGGTTCAAGATCATGGTCGGCTGCATGATCGGTACCTCGCTGGCGATGGCGCCGGCGATGCTGGTGGCGCAGCAGGCCAGCGTCGTCGATCTCGATGGGCCGCTGTTGCTGGCCTCCGACCGGCACCCGGGATTGCGCTATGAAGGCAGCCTGGTGCATCCGCCGGAGCCGGGATTGTGGGGCTGAGCGAGCCGACCCTGGCGCCCGTAGGGCTCGACGACGGCATTCGCGCGCTCGCCGGCGAGGCGGTGTTTGCCGCGATCCTCGACCGTGCCGGCGCCCCGCGCTTTCGCCGCCGCCGCAACGGGTTCGAGACGCTGCTCCACATCATCCTCGAGCAGCAGGTGTCGATCGACGCGGCGGCGGCGATGTTCCGCCGGCTCAACGGGCTGTGTCCGGCCCTGACCCCGGCGGCGTTTCTCGGCCTCGACGACGCGACGTTGCGGCTGTGCGGGTTCAGCCGGCAAAAGGCGGTCTACGGCCGCGGCCTTGCCGAGGCGGTGCAAAGCGGCGCGCTCGATTTCGCCCGGCTCGCCGCGGCGGCCGATGACGAGGCGCTCGCCGCGTTGGTCGCGCTCAAGGGCATCGGCCGCTGGAGTGCCGAGATCTACCTGATCTTCGCCCTGGGCCGCGACGATATCTGGCCGGCCGCCGATCTCGGGCTGCAATTCGGGGTTGCCGCCGAACTCGGCCTGCCGGCCCGGCTCGGCGAGCGCGAATTGCGCGATCTCGGCGAGCGCTGGCGGCCGTGGCGCTCGGTCGCCGCCTGCCTGTTCTGGCAGTCATACCTGCACGCCCGCAACCGTGCCGCCCCGGTGCTGCCGGCGGAACTGTATGCCTGACCGGCGCGGTTATCACAGTGCCCAAAGCGCCGCGGCAATCCCCGCCGCCTTGCCGTGCGCTCTTCCGGTCGCGACTACGATTTCGGCAGGGTGATTACCTGGCCGGGATAGATCAGGTTTGGGTCGCGGATTTGGCCGCGATTGGCCGAATAGATCGTCGTGTAATGGGTGCCTTCGCCATAGGTTTTGCGGGCGATCACCCATAGCGAGTTGCCGGGGCGCACCGTGTAGGTCCCCGTCGGGCTCGGCCCTGCGGCCTGGGCAGCTTGAACGGCTTGCGGCTCGAACGGCTCGGCGACGCGCTGCGCGACCGTACCGTCGGCGTTGAGCTCGTCGACGCGCAGCTCGATCTTGCCGGCGGTCTGTTGCTTCGCCGCGGCCATCGACGACCATTTCCCTTGCTGATCGGCGGTGACCGTGCCGAGGGGCTGGTTGCCGGCATAGAGCCGCAAGGTCGCGCCCGGGGTCGCGTGCCCCGAGACCATCAGCTCGCCGCTGTCATTGTACTCGGCCGTGTCGAGCGACAAGCTGCCGGAGCGCGCGTTCGGCATCTGCAGCGTCCGCGCCGGCTGGTTGGCGTTGCCGGGCAGAAGCACCGCCACGGTCCCCGCACCCGGGGCGGCGCCTTGGCCGGCGGGGGTCGGCGGCGCCACCGCGAGCGCCACCGTATCGCTCGACCTGATCTTGTTGCCGCTCGCCGGATCGGTCGCCTCCAGGGTCAGCTGGCGCTCTCCCGGGGTCACCGGGTCGCTCGGCACCAATACCCATTCGCCGCGATTGTCAGCGGTGACCTCGCCCAGCTTCTTGTCGCCGTCGAGCACCTGCACCGTGGCGCCGGGCGCGGCGCGGCCGGCGATGACGGCGTGGCCGCTCGGATCGACCTTGACGATGTCGAAGCTGGGCGTCACCGGTGCGGCAGGCGGCTCGGCCGCGGGCGCCGGTGCGGGCTGCGGCAGGCTCGCCTGCTGCGGCGTCAGCTCGGGCACGCTCTTCGGCGACGGCGTGCTGTTGCTCCACAGCACGAAGGCAATGCAGACGACGGCCAGCGCCGCCCCGCCCAGCCATGTCAGCGATCGTCGCATCGGTCCCACCGCGATGCTTGGGTACGGGATGATTTTAGGCCCGCCCAAGCCGGCTTGCAATCGCGCCCTATTCGAGGGAAGACGGGGCTTTCCAACCCGGCGAGGCCCAGGCGTGGCAGGCGAGATTGGGCGGCTTTGCGTCTATTGCGGCTCGGCTGAAGGCGCCGACCCGCGCTATCGGGCGGCGGCGATCGAATTGGGCGCTGGCCTCGCGGCCGCAGGGATCGACCTGGTTTACGGCGGCGGCCGCAACGGGCTGATGGGCCTGGTCGCCGACGCCGTGCTGGCGGGTGGCGGCCAGGTCACCGGCGTCATCCCGATCCACCTGCAAGATCGCGAGGTCGCGCATCGCGGCCTCAGCGAGCTTGTCGTGGTCGCCGACATGCACGAACGCAAGCGGGCGATGGCCAAGCGGGCCGATGCCTTTGCCGTGCTGCCCGGTGGGGTCGGCACCCTCGACGAGACGGTCGAGATCCTGTCGTGGCGACAACTCGGCCTCCACGAGAAACCGATCCTGGTCGCCGATATTGCCGGCTATTGGGCGCCGCTCGTGGCGTTGTTCGAACATATCGCCGCCGCCCGCTTCGCCGCCCCGCTGGTGCCGACCCTGATCCGGTTCGTTCCCGATATCGCGACGCTATTGGCAGCCTTGCGCTGAGCGGATATCGGATGCCCGGCCGAGTATCCCCCAAATCGGTGGATAAACTTGTGGGCAAAACTCAAAACCGCTTCTCGCCGTCAAGCGCCGACCCGCGCGATTTCTATTTGCCTATAAAATAGGCAATAAACGTCTAGTCCGTTGAATAGCCGGCAAATGCCAGGCAAATGTCGCGAGAGCTTTATAAACCACCTGGTGAATCGCCGCGAGGCGGTTTCCCGTATCTCCGGCCTTGTCGGCCGTCGCGCGGCCGACCTGCGCCTGTTAGTAACTCCCTCTGCATCGTTGCATCACCCGGCGTGCTTCTCGCCTCCCCGGCTTGCCTCGCTGCGATCCGGCCATTATCGTGCGGCGCCTCATGACAAGCCCGGCCGTGGTGCCGGGCCGCACGCAAGGAAGCGATCGATGCCGAAGATCAAAGTGGCAAATCCCGTCGTCGAACTCGACGGCGACGAGATGACCCGCATCATTTGGAGCTTTATCAAGAACAAGCTGATCCTGCCCTATCTCGACATCGATCTGAAATATTACGACCTCGGCATGGAAAGCCGTGACGCCACCGACGACCAGATCACCGTCGATGCCGCCAACGCGATCGTGCAATACGGCGTCGGCGTCAAATGCGCCGGCATCACCCCCGATCGGGGCCGGATGACCGAATTCAACCTCAAGCGGATGTACCGCTCGCCGAACGGCACGCTGCGCAACATCATCGGCGGCACCATCTTCCGCGAGCCGATCATCTGCAAAAACGTGCCGCGGCTGGTGCCGAACTGGACCCAGCCGATCGTCATCGGCCGCCCCGCCTATGGCGACCAGTACGCCGCGACCGCTTTCGTCGTCGAGGGCCCGGGCGAGCTGACGATGGTGTTCAAGCCGGCCGGCGGCGGCGAGCCGATCGTCCGCAAGGTGTTCGACTTCAAGGGCGGCGGCGTCGCCATGGGCATGCACAACCTCGACGATTCGATCAAGGGGTTCGCCCAGTCCTGCTTCAACTTCGCGCTGCAGCGCGGCTGGCCGCTTTACCTGTCGACCAAGGACACGATCCTCAAGGCCTATGACGGCCGCTTCCGCGACATCTTCCAGGGCGTCTACGAGAGCGAGTTCCAGGCCAAGTTCAAGGAAAAGAACCTGACCTACGAGCACCGCCTGATCGACGACATGGTGGCGCTGGCGCTGAAGTGGAACGGCGGCTTTGTCTGGGCCTGCAAGAATTACGACGGCGACGTGCAGTCCGACACCTTGGCGCAGGGCTTCGGCTCGCTCGGGATGATGACTTCCGTGCTGCTGACCCCGGACGGCAAGACGGTCGAGGCGGAGGCGGCGCACGGCACCGTTACTCGCCATTACCGCCAGCACCAGCAAGGCAAGGAGACCTCGACCAACCCGATCGCCTCGATCTTTGCCTGGACGCGGGGGCTCAAGTACCGGGGCACGTTCGACAACACGCCCGACGTGGTGAAATTCGCCGATGCGCTGGAGAAGGTGTGCGTCGAGACGGTCGAGAGCGGCGACATGACCCGCGATCTGGCGATCTTGATTCGCGCCGACCACCCGTGGCTCACCACCAACCAGTTCCTCGACAAGCTCGACAGCAATCTGCAAAAGGCGATGCACTGAGCGGCCCGGCGTCGTTCCGGCGCGACCTGCAAGGGCCGAGCACCTTGCTGCCCCGGGCCGCCCCGGGCCGGCCCGGAATGACAGGCGCCAGTTCAAACCGAGGCGCCTGCCGATCGGGTCGGTAGGTGCCGCCGCGCCCGACACGCGCTAAACTCCCGTATTCCCGGGAGGAGGCCGGTGTCATGCGGCTGCGGTTCGGATGGGGGGTGGCCGTCGTCGCGACGCTGGCGCTCGGCATTGGCGGCATCGATTGCGCCGGGGCTGCCAATGCGCCGGCCGCCCCGCACCTGGCGGGCTGGCTTGAGCTGACGAGCGGCCGCATCGAAACCGAGATATTGGCCGACATCGCCGCCGCCCCGGAGGTTCCCGGTGCGCTCGACCGCGAATGGCGTTCATTCGACGCCCACGGCTCGGCGCTCGGCGCGCTTGCCGGGTTTGGCTGGGTGGTGCTGGCAACGCTTGTCGCGTTGATCGCCGAATGGGCCGTCGCCCGGCTATTGGGCCGCCGCGCGCGCCGCCGCATGGAGACCCGCGAAGCGGGGCCGACCCTGTTCGGCCTCGTCGCCTTGCTGGCCTGCGACATTGTCGGCCTTGCCGCGTTCCTTGCGGTGTTCGCCGCGGCGCGGCGACATGCCTTGCCCGGGCTCGGTGTCAGCGAGGCATTGGCGATATTTGCCGCCAATGTGCTGTTGCGCTGGCGGATCGTGAGCTTGATCATCCGCGCGATTCTGCGGCCGTCCGACCCCGTCGCCCGGCTGATCGACATTCCCGACCGCGAGGCGCGTCGGCTCCGCCGCTTTCTGTCGGGCGTCATCCTGGCGATCATCCTGCTGGTCGGTTTCGGCCGCTATGGGCTGATGGGCGAGTCCAGCGGCGCCCCCCACGTCATCGGGTTGATCAATGCCGTGCTGGTCTGCGCCCTTTATGTGCTGATCGTTTTTCGCGCCCGGGACGCCACCGAGGCATTGATCCGCGGCCGACGCAGCGGCGGAATGATCGCGACGATGCGGGCCGGGCTGGCACGGGCCTGGCTGGCGGTGGCCCTGATCCTGGTCGCCGGGCTGTTGGTGTTTTTCATCGCCGGGCTGTCGCTCGGCATGCTGTCCTACTACCGCGCGGTAACCTCGACCCTCGGCATTCTGTTGGTGACGATGGTGCTCGATCGCCTGACCGAGCGGGTCTGGGACGACAGCGCGCCGATCGCGACCGGCACCGCCGGCGGCATCGCCCGGCTGCAATCGCGCGCCCGCCACCGGATCGTCCGCGCGATCTGTCTGGTCGTTGCCGCGATGGCGCTGGTGTGGATCTGGACCCAGGCGATCGAGATGGCCGCGCCCGATGTCGCCGCGGTGATGCGGTCGTCGGGCGCGGCGGTCGGCACCTTGTTTGTCGCCTTTGTCGCCTGGGAGCTGGTGCGGCTGGCGATCGACCGGCATTTGCACACCACGATGGGACCGGCCCTGCCCGGTGCCGATATCGAGGACGAGACGGCGGCCCCGGCCTCCCGGCTTGAAACCATCCTGCCGCTGATGCGCGCCGCGTTCGGAGTGACAATCGCCGTGCTGGCGGTGCTGATCGTGCTGTCGCGACTCGGCGTCGATACGGCGCCGCTGATCGCCGGCGCCGGCGTTTTCGGCCTGGCGGTGTCGTTCGGCTCGCAATCGCTGATCCGCGACATCATCTCGGGCCTGTTCTACATGTGGGACGATGCCTTTCGCGTCGGCGAGTACATCGATACCGGGCGGCTCAAGGGCACCGTCGAGACGCTCGGCATCCGCTCGGTCAAGTTGCGCCACCAGAACGGGCCGCTGCACACGATCCCCTACGGCCAGCTCGGGGCGGTGAGCAACCTCAGCCGCGACTTTGCGACGATAAAATTCAATCTCCGGCTCGATCCGCGCACCGATATCGAGCTGGTGCGCAAAACCACCAAGCAGATCGGCCTCGCCATGCAGGAGGACACCCCCGAGCTCGCCGCCGAAATCATGTTACCGCTGAAGTTGCAGGGCATCGCCGAGGTCGCCGACAACGCGCTGGTGCTGCGCTTCAAATTCACCGCCCGCCCGGTCAAGCCAAGCTGGGTGCAGCGCGAGTACCTGAAGCGGATATACACGGTGTTTCCGGAGAAGGGCATCGCCTTCGCGTCGGGTGCGGTGTTCCTTCAGACGCTGCCCCCGCTCGCTGCCGAGCCGGCGCTGCCGGAACCCGCGCCGTCGCCTCCCGCGCCTGCGACAACTACGGTCGGCATGGCCGCGGGACGAGAGATGGCGGCGATGGCCGAAACCGCACCCGGCACCGCCGCCTGACAAACCAACACCCGACATCAAGGAGAAAGCCCATGCGTATCGGCGTGTTCTATTTCCCGGTCGACTACGGCATCGACATATCCGAGCTGGCGCGGGCGCTCGAAGAGCGCGGCTTCGACTCGCTTTATGTGCCCGAGCACACCCACATCCCGACCAGCCGCAAGACCCCGTTCGGCGCCGGCGGCGAGCTGCCGAAGCGCTATGCGCACACGCACGATCCGTTCGTCGCCTTGTCCTTTGCCGCGGCGGCGACCAAAAAGCTGATTCTGGGCACCGGCATCTGCCTCATTCCCGAACGCGATCCGATCGTCACCGCCAAATGCGTCGCCAGCCTCGACCAACTGTCCGGCGGGCGTTTTGTCTTCGGCATCGGCGGCGGCTGGAATGTCGAGGAAATGGAAAATCACGGCGCCCAGTACAAAACCCGCTTCAAGCTGATGCGTGAGCGCATCCTGGCGATGAAGGCGATGTGGACCGAGGAAGAGCCCGCCTATCACGGCGAGATGGTCGATTTCGACCCGATCTGGTCCTACCCGAAACCGGCGCAGCGGCCGCATCCGCCGATCCTCCTCGGCGGCGAGACCGACTATACGCTGCGCCGCGTCGTCGAATATTGCGACGGCTGGTTTCCGCGCCCGCAGCGCGGCTGGGACATCCGCCACGAGCGCGACCGGCTCAAGCAGATGGCCGACAAGCACGGGCGCGACTTCGCCGAGCTGTTCATCTCGGTGTTCCGTGCCCCCGCCAACGCCGGCGCCCTGGCCGATTACCGCGCGGCGGGCATCCAGGAGGCGGTGCTCGAAATCCCCGACCAGAGCCGCGACGAGATCCTGCGCACGCTGGACCAATACGCCCCGCTGCTCGCCTGAGCCCTGTTGGCGTCGCGACCCGCAAAGCATGAGCCGACGCGGGTGATGGCCGGAAAAGAGTGATTCCACCAGGCCTCGATCGGCTCTAGAACAGGCGGCAGATTCAACCTCCAAACGCAGGGGAGAACGCCAATGCGCGTCAGCATTCTCGACGACTACCAGGGCGTCGCCCTCGACATGGCCGACTGGTCGGCGATCAGGAGCCGCGGTATCGAGATCGCGGTCGAGCGCTTTCCCTTCGCCGACGAGGAGGATGTGGTGCGCTCGCTCGGCGACAGCGAGATCGTCTGCGCGATGCGCGAGCGCACGCCGTTTCCGAAGCGCGTCGTCGACCGATTGCCGAAATTGAAGCTGCTGATCACCACCGGCATGCGCAACGCCTCGTTCGACATGGAGGCGCTGAAGGCAAAGGGGGTAACGGTGTGCGGCACCGGCGGGCCGGGCGGCGGCAACGAAGACACCGCCGAGCTCGCCTGGGGCCTGATCCTCGGCGCGGCACGGCGCATCGCCGAGGACCACGCCTTTATGCGCCAGGGCGGCTGGCAGACCCGCATCGGCCATCGCCTCGCCGGCAAGACGATCGGTCTGTTGGGGCTGGGGCGGCTGGGCAGCGCGGTGGTGCGGGTCGGCCTCGCCTTCGAGATGAAGGCGATCGCCTGGAGCCAGAACCTGACCGCCGAAAAAGCCGCCGCGCAGGGGGTCGAGCGGGTCGAGAAGGACGAATTGTTCCGCCGCTCCGACGTGCTGTCGGTGCATCTGGTGCTGAGCCCGCGCAGCCGCGGCCTGGTCGGAGCCCGCGAGATCGGGCTGATGAAGCCGAGCGCGATCCTCGTCAACACCTCGCGCGGGCCGATCTGCGACACCGACGCGGTGATCGCCGCGCTCAAGGAGGGCCGCCTCGCCTATGGCGGGTTCGACGTCTACGACCAGGAGCCGCTGCCCATCGACCATCCGCTGCGCGGCGCCCCGAATGTGATCCTGACCCCGCATATCGGCTACGTTACCGACGAGAACTACCGCAGCTCCTACCCGCAGATCGTCGAAAACATCACCGGCTTTCTCGACGGCAAGCCCCAGCGGGTTATCGGCTGAAGATGATCGGGCATCGCGGCCGCGGCTACACGGGGCGCCCGGCGCTATCCATATATGGAGGGACCGGAGAAGAGTGGATGACCGGCAGCGGGCTCAAGTTCGGGCGGCGGAGCGCCTTGATGCCGATGCCGCGCTCACTCGCGCCGGATAATTCCCCGCCGAAACCGAGGAGGTGAGCATGGCCGATCGATTTGCCGATCCGGCGGAAATCAAGGGCTACCACGCGCACATCTACTACGATCCGGCGAAGACCCGGGATGCGGCGGAGCGGCTGCGTCGCGGGATCGGCGCGGTCTTTCCAAAAGCGGTTATCGGCAATTGGCACGACGAAGCGGTCGGGCCGCACACCGTGTCGATGTATCAGGTGGTGTTCTCGGTCGCCGAGTTTGCCGCGGTGGTGCCGTGGCTGATGTTGAACCGCGACGGGCTCGACGTGCTGGTCCACCCGCTCGCCGGCAGCGCCTATGACGACCATACGGTCTATGCGATGTGGCTCGGCGACAAGCTGCCGCTCCGGCTCGATGTGCTCAAGCGGGCCGCCGCCTGAAGCCTTATTTGTTTAGGCCAAATCGCTTTGTGTACCGCCTTGGCCGGGCTTGGCCCGGCCATCCGCGTCTTTTCTTCCGACGTTCGCAAACGACGACGTGGACCCGCGGGTCAAGCCCGCGCGAGGGGAACTGCTTTGCGGCTTCGATCTAAATAGGCGATGCTCTGAAACACTGGGGGCGGAAACCGGATCGATGCCGCGTCCGTAATGTTTACCGGGTGACGGCTTCGAGGCGCCGGGCGTTCCCCCGACAAGCAACCGCCCGGCCCTCAGGTCGATCAGCCGCTGTGAAAACGACTATGGCCGGGCGAACCCGGCCATAGCGTTCCGGAGAGACGTGGCGCGGCCCAAGGGCGCTTTACCAGGTGCGCTGCGGGCCGCAGTCGACGTGGACGAAATCGGACTCGGGGTAATACCCGACGCCGCCCAGCCGGCACTGTTCGGCCAAGCTGAGCGCCGCGTTGTGAACCTGGCTGAGCGCCCGGCGCTCGCAGCGCATATCCACCGCCATGCCGTACATGTGATAGCTGTTGCTGGCGACCCCGTTGTTGCGCATCCACATGCGGTGGTTGGTTGCCGGCGAGCGATAGCCGCAAATCACCTGGATCGGGTCGCGTACCTCGAGCCGCTCGCGCAAACGGCCGAGAACGTCGAGCACGCCGGCGTTCATCGGCCGTACTTCATTGGAATGATGGTCGCGCAACAGCCAGTTGATGTCGCGAACGACCTCGCGGATGTAATGGCCGTTGGCCCAGTACACCTCGCGCAGGCTCTCGCCAGTATGAATGTTGTAAAGGGAAATCGAGCGCGGGGCGAAAGAGACGGCTGGGGCGGGTCTGACGAGGGCAACGCCTGTGGCGACGGCCGCGACGCCTAGGATCCGGCGCCGGGTCAGCAATGGAGACGACGACAATTGGCTAACTCCCCCCGGACAAGCTTCAGAGGGGATAGCATCAGAAAACGAGGTCGATCAACCCCTGAGGCGTCAAAATCGTACGTGGGAGGTCAGTTTTCGCGATCTTGCCGCCTAGCGGTTGATCGCTATGCCGTGCTGCTCAGCCACCGCGTTGGTTGCCCGCGCCCCGCGCCGCCAGCGGTGCCTGCGTGCTGCGCGTCAGGCGCTGGGCAATGGCATTGTCGCGCTGATACACGTCGCGACGAAACTGCACGACGCCGTCGCTGTCGGCGAACGCGGTCTGGTAGACGACGAACACGGCAATCGGCTGCGGCAGGTTGCGCCGGCTGGTGGAACCGACATTGATCCCCTTGGTGATTTCCGCCTCGGGGATGTCCATCAACAGCGAGGCAAGCTGGCGCGGGTTCTGCACACGGACGCAGCCATGGCTCATGCGCCGGTTGTCGCGAGTAAACAAATACCGCTGCGGCGTGTCATGGAGGTAGACGTCGAAGCGGTTCGGCATCTCGAACTTGAGCCGGCCGAGGGCGCTGTGCGGGCCCGCCTCCTGCTGGATCGAGCCGTTGCCGCGCATCGTCATGTGGTGCCGCTCGAGATAATCCGGCTCGGAATCGAGCTTCGGAATGATCTCCTTCTGGGCGATCCCATAGGGGACGTTCCAGGGCGGGTTGTAGAGCAGGCTGACGATCTGCGCCTGGAATTCCGGCGTCTGCTTGTCGGTTTCGCCGACGACGACGCGGGTGGTAAACACCGGCCTGTCGCCGCGGAACAGCTGGAGCTGGGCGTTCGCCGTATTGACCCAGACGCGGTCGGCCGGCAGGTTGCGCGGCAGCCAGCGCAGGCGCTCGAGATTGACCGCGAGCTGCCGCACCCTCGCATCCGCCGTGACGTTCAGCTCAGCCAGGGTCGCGGGGCCGAGCTTGCCGTCCGCCGGTTCCAGACCGTGCCGCTCCTGAAAGTTTTTGACTGCCTGCAGCGTCGTCTCGTCGAGCTGATTGGTGGCGTAGCCGGCGGGAAGAAATCCTTCGACTGCAAGGCGCTGCTGCAGCAGCCGATAGCGGTCGGCGGCCGCACCCTCGGGCACGTGTGGCCAGCCGCCCGCCTTGGCGATCGCCTCATAAGTCTGGTAGGCCCGGCGCAATGCCGCGTATTGCGGCGTGCTCGGCGCCAAGGCTTGGAGGGCGGCCTCTGCGTCGCGACTGGCGAGCGCCGCCTCGAGCGCCGTGACGGCATCGACCGGTCCCGGCGACAGCTCCTCGCTGTCGCCCTTGCTGTCGCTTGGCGCCGCGCCCCGCGCCAACGCGTCGGCGTAAGCGAGAAAGGCATCGGACAGCAGCAGGTCGCGATCGCTCGGCGATAGCGTCTTGGCAACGGCGGCGGCATGGAAGCTCTCCGGGTCGAGCCCATGATCGCCAGCATGCATCACGGCGTGCCACAACGCCGTCGCCTGCTTCTGCCGCGTCGTCCACACCGGCTCATAGCCGTGCGCCGCGTAAAACCGGCGAAGCATCGCCGTATGCAGCTGCTCACCGGCGATCGCCGGGGTGCCGTTGTCGTCCAGCCGGGTCTTGATCTCGCTGTCGGCAACCGCCGGCGTCGACGACGCGGTCGCCGGCAGCAACGTTGCCAGGCTGGTCGGCGGGATATTGTCCTCCGGCGCCATCGCCAGCGCGCCCGGCAGCGACATCAGCAGGACGACGCCCGAGGCCGCCGCCGCGGCCCCGACGGTCCAGCTGCGGCGGTGCGGCGGCCGCGCTTTCGATGTAACTAACGGTGAGCGCACGATAACCCTCGCTGGTTGCGGCATTGCTGCGCAAACGCCGCAGGTGAGTATGCCAAACGCCACATCTAAATCGCCCGTTCCGCAGCAACCCGCGTGCAACCAGTCATAGTTGTCGTAGTGCTCGCGCGCAGTCAACTTACCGGTTATAGTTCATTTGCGTTAATTATGTCGTATCGATTGCGCGCCCGGGTGAGCAGTTTCGACGCCGCCCAGTTCTGCGTCCGATGCATGGACGCTGCGGCGCGCTCACGATCCCGCGGGAAATTTTCGGATCTTGGCGATTTCGCCATTACCAAGGATAGCCGCAGGCGTTACAGTTTCATGTAAAGAATAACGGTGGAGGCAGCGATGACGCGACGCATCGCATTCGCCGCATTCCTCGGCATCTCCCTGGCCGGCGCTGGCGCTGTTGCCGCCTGCCCACTGGCTCACCCGAAAAACAAGGCCCATCCGGCCAAAATCCGGTCCGCGATGGACCCATGCATCGATTTCAACCGCGTACCGCAGATTTCGGAGCATATCGTCGCGGTCGAGCCGGCCGGACCCCATGCGAAGGCGCCGACACCTGCCCCGGCGGGTACGCCGGCCTATAACGGGCCGACCATCGGGTTCGCCAGGCCCGGCGTCAAATCGGCGCCAACCATCGGCTATCGCTGGTCGCTCGAATAGCCGTGGTGGCCCGCTACGCCGCGGATGCCGGGCGTGGACCGATATAGGCCGAGGACGGCCGCACCAGCCGGCCTTCGCGCTGCTGCTCCAGCGCATGGGCGAGCCAGCCGGCGCAGCGCGCCACGGCAAACACCGGCATGAACGCATCGCGCGGCAATCCCACCGCATCGAGCAGCAGCGCCGCATTGATCTCGACATTAGGCTGCAGCGGCCGGCGGCCCGGCTTGAGCCGGGCAAAGGCGGCGGCGACACTGCGTTCGAATTCGGCGGCGAAAGCGAGCCGACCGGCGCCTGGCCCCAGTTGCACGCCGAGCCGTTGCAGGGCGTCGCGCAGGATCAGGGCGCGCGGGTCGCCGTCCTTGAAGACGCGATGGCCAAACCCCATCAGCCGCCCGCCTGCTGCAAGCTTGCGCTCGGCCCAGGCGGCGACATCGCCGCTCGCCTCGGCCTCGTCGAGCAGATCGAGCGTCGGCCCCGGCGCGCCGCCATGTAGCGGACCGGTAAAGGCGCAATAGGCGCCGAGCGCGGCCGACGCCAACGACGCCCGGCTCGAAGCGATGACCCGGGCGGTAAAGGCCGACGTATTGAGCCCGTTATCGATAAGCGCGGTCCAGTACGTGTCGAGCGCCGTAGCCATCGCCGGATCGACCGGCACGCCGTGCACCGTGCGCAACAGATCAGCGGCGGTCGGCAGGAAAGGATCGGGCGCCAGCGGCTCAGCACCCTGGCGCCGGCGCAGCAGCGCTCCGATCGCCACCGGCAGAGTGGCGAGGACAGCGGGTGGGCCGGCATCGTCGGGCAGGCAGGCGAGAGCGAGGCGTACCCCCTCGACAACAGGGCGCGACCCGGCGCAGTCAAGCCACCGGCCGAGCCCGGCAAAGGCCTCCTGTCGAGCGGCGCCGAGGCGGGCCTGCATGACATCCCGGTCGAGCCCTTCGCCGGCAAAATCTTCCCATAACAGTCCGACGGCGCCCTCATAGCCGAAATCGGCGACGAGTTCCGCCAGGGTATGACCGCGCACCCACAAAATCCCTTGGGCGCCGTCGCTGTGGCTCAGCACCGTCTCGGCGGCGATGAGACCGGCAAGACCGCTATCCATTGCCCTCATTCCTCACTTGGCATTCCACCGCCGATCCGAGGCGAGACCAATGGGATTGTCAATCTCGCGATATCGCGTGGCCGTGAACCCGCGTCGTGCCGGCCGAGCGCCGCTCAGCGGCGCGCCGTATCGCCGGCCCTGGCTTCGCTGTGGTAGCTGCCGCGCCGCTGATAAAAGGCGCGTTGCTTGTCGTGCCAGGCGGCGCGCTCGGCGCGATCGACGATGCCGTCGTGATTGGCGTCGATCTGATCGAAACGTTCACGAAAACGGCGATCGCGCTCGGCGGTCGGCATTGCGGCAAAAAAATCGTAATAGGCCTTTTGCCGTTCGAGCCCGGCACGCCGCTCGGCGGTCACTTCCTTTTCCGCGAGTTCGGCGGCGATCTGGGTCTGCCGCTGTTCGATGAAATGCAGGCGCCAGTCGCGGTATTGCGCGAAACTGATCGTATCTCCCGTCGCGCTTTCGCCCGCTGCCGGCGCAGCCATCGCCGGCAAGGCCAGCGATGCGGTGACAATCACGGAAACGGCTAGCATGCGGATTATCGCGTTCATGGGGGCCTCCTGACGAACCATCTTGTTAACCATAATCTCAGAACAAAGCATGGACAAGAGTTTGTTCCTTTTTTGTGCCGATTTTTCGGGA
>DASQGR010000022.1:0-2476 GCA_035632515.1 Allostellaceae bacterium
CGCCCAAGTCGCCCCAGCTGGCGACGTGGGCGATGCGCAGCGCGATGACCGGCAGGTCGGCGATATTCATTGTCCGCAGCTGGGGGTAGCGGGCGACGATCAGCGCCTGGGCGCGGTCGTGCTCGGCGCCGTCGTGGAGGAGGTCGGCTGGCCCGCGCAGCATCACCCAGCCGAGCCGGCGCCAATCCTCGTCGTAGCGGTCGACGACAAATGCCGTATTCGGGTTTTCGAGGATGTTGCGTACCCGCTTCAGCGGCACGTCGCGCCGTTTCGGCTTTTCGTCGATGGTGACGTAGAGCGTGCCGCCTTCGAGGCCGAAGCACACCGGCGTCAGAAATGGCGCCCCTGCTGCATCCGCGGTGGCGAGATGGCCGACCCGGCGGGTTTCGACAAAACGGCGCTGGCGTTCGTTCAGCATGGTGCGATCTTGCGGGAAACGACCCAGGATGCCTATGGTTTTGCCGCAACCGCGCAACCGCCCACCTGCGTATAGGGGGACATGCCGATGACCGACGCCTCGACAACGGCCCTGAGCCCCGAGACCGTGCTGGCGGAGATGAAAAAGAACGGGGTTAGCCATGTCGTCTGGCTGCCCGACAGCGAGACCAACTGGCTCTATTTGCTGATGCTGGCGGAAAAGTCCCTCACCCTGGTCGGGGTCAGCCGCGAGGGCCACGCCTGCTCGATCGCCTCCGGGCTCGCGGCCGCCGGGGCCAAGCCGATGATCCTGATCCAGAACACGGGGCTGCAGGAATCGGGCGATTCGCTCCGCGGCTGGCTCTTGGGGATGAATGTCGGGCTGGTGATGATGGTCGGCTATCGCGGCTGGACGCGCCACGGCGTCACCACCGACACCGCCGCGACCTATACCGAGCCGTTCATCAACGCTTATGGGCTGAACTATTACCTTGTCGAGAGCGACGCCGACGCGCCGCGCATCACCATCGCCTTCGAGGAGGCGGCAAAAACCAATCGCCCGGTCGTCGTGCTGGTCGGCGACGAATATCACGGCTTCAACCGATAGACGGAGGCCCAGCCATGATGCGCATTGCCGAAGCCCTCGCCGCGTTCCGTCCGCATCGCGGCGACGCGATCGTCGTTCCCGGACGCGGCGGCAAGTTTTGGGTCGATGTGACCGACAACCAGAACCTCGACGTGCCGCTGGGCGATCCGGCGATGGGCGGGCATGCCGGCTTTGCGCTCGGCCTGGCGCTGGCGCAGCCCAACCGCAAGATCGTGCTGTTCGATTCCGAGGGCGACATCCTGATGAGCCTCGGCATGCTGGCCACGATCGCCGAGCAGGCGCCGGCCAATTTCTACCATTTCCTGCTCGACAACGAGGTCTACGCGACGACCGGCGGGCAGCCCGTGCCCAATGCCAAGAACGTCAAGTACGACCGGCTGGCGCTCGCCGCCGGGTATCCGCGGGCGCAGGCATTCGACAAGCTCGACGATCTCGATCGCGCCCTGCCCGAGATCCTCGGCCGGCCCGGCCCGGTATTCGTCGCCCTCAAGGTCTATCCGGAGATCGAAAACGAGCCGATCGGCAGCCGCCGTCGCTGGAATACCCGCAGCCGCACGCAGGTGATCGACGATTTGCAGGGCAGCCTGGGGATCAGGGGCTGAGCGGGGCTGCACGATGCGGCGCTTTTTCGTCGGCGTTTGCGCTTTAGCCATGCTGTTGGCGGGCGCCGCATCGGCCGCGGCCGAGAAGCGGCTCGCTCTGGTGATCGGCAACGACCTCTACCAGCAGGTCCCGGCCCTGTCGAAGGCGGTCACCGACGCCAATGCCATCGCCTCGGGCCTGCGCAAGCTCGATTTCACCGTCACGGTCGCCGAAAACCAGTCGCGTGCGGCGATGAGCCAGGCGCTGCTGGCCTTCGACAGCTCGGTCACGTCAGGCGACACGGTATTCTTTTTCTTCGCCGGCCACGGCTTCGAAATCCGCGGCACCAACTACCTGCTGCCGACCGATGTGCCGGCAGCGCTCGAAGGCCAGGAAGAACTGGTGCGCGACGCCTCGTTCGCCGTCGACCGCATCATCGACCGGCTGCAGGCGCGGGGCGCGCGCACCCTGGTCATGGTGCTCGACGCCTGCCGCAACAATCCGTTCGCCCGTCCCGGCACCCGCGCCGTCGGCGGCGAAGGCGGGCTGGCGGCGATCACCCCGCCGGAAGGCGTCTTCATCCTGTTTTCGGCGGGCGCCAAGCAGACCGCCCTCGATGCGACATCGGCGAACGATCCCGATCCGAACTCCGTGTTCACGCGCAATTTTGTGCGCGAGCTGGCCCAGCCGAATCTGACCCTGGTCCAGCTTGCCAAACGCACCCAGGCCGAGGTCCGCGGGCTGGCGTCGAGCGTCCGCCATGACCAGACGCCGGCTTATTACGACGAGATCGTCGGCGATTTCGTCCTCAACACCCGCGAGGGGGGTCCGATCGAGCCGCGCACCGCCGTCGCCCTCAACGTGCCGCGG
>DASQGR010000023.1:0-5163 GCA_035632515.1 Allostellaceae bacterium
CGAACCTGGCCGCTGCAGCATTGCCGAATATGTACGCGAACATCGGCAGCAGGATCATCACCCCGTACGTGCTGGGCGGCTCGTGCAGCGTCTCGGAAAGCAGGTAAGGCGCGGTGGCGATGAAGGTGCACCACGAGGCGCTGGTGAAGGCGGTGCACAAGGCAAAGCAGACGACAGCCGGCGAGCGCAGCAGGATCGCGTAGGACCGGCCGATCTCGCCGATATTGAGCGGCACCGGCTGGGCGAGGGTCTCGACCAGGCGCATCACCGTCCATCCCAGGACGACGACGCCGAACCCGCCGAGCAGGACGAACATCGAGCGCCAGCCGAACCATTCCGACACGTAGGCGCCGATCACCGGGCTGACCGCCGGTGCCAGCGACATCGCCATCATGACCAGCGCGATGCCGCGCGCCGCGCCGTCGCGGTCGAACGCGTCGCGAATGATCGCCCGCCCCAGCACCAGCCCGGCGCAGCCGCCGAGCGCCTGCAGCACACGGCCGAAGATCAGCATGCCGAGGGAGCCGGCAACGCTGCAAAATCCGGTGCCGGCGAGGAACAGCACCAGCCCGGCCAGCAACACCGGCCGCCGGCCGAAACGATCCGAAACCGGGCCGTACAACAGCTGGCCGGCGGCGATGCCGAGAAAATAGAGGGTCAGCACCAGCTGCACCTCGGCCGGCCCGCGCGCGAAATACGCCGCGAACAGCGGCAGCGCCGGCACCACCATGTGCAGCGCGCTGAAGCCGATCGCGGTGACGGCCGCAATCAGCGCCAGCGGCGCCGCCGATCTACCGGCGTCGAAGGCTTTGATATTGGCGGAAATCATAACCGAGCCGCGATTGCCACGTCAGCGTCGGCAGACTAGCATGCCGCGATCATTAACGCTGACAAGATCGCGCCGCAATCGCCCCCTAATTGCCCTACAAATTCGCCAGCGAGTCCGTGGATCCCGATGACGCTCCAACCCGGCAACACCACTGACGACGGCGAGATTTCGCGCGCCGATCTGCTGCCGTTCCTCACCTCGTTCCGCGATTTGCGGCATCGCGCCTTTCTGTGGCCGGCGATCGCTGCGTCGATATTCTGTGCCGCGCTGCTGATCTTTGCCGCGATCGACGACGCGCCCGGGTTCTTCTGGTGTCTGGCCAGCTTCATCTCGCTGACCAATCTGTTCCTGTTCTATCTGTGGTGCGGCAAGAAGATGCCGTTTCCGTTTGTGTTTCTGGTCGCGGCCGCCGCGTTTGGCGTCGATTACCTGCTGATCAAGCCGATCATCGCTGTCGAGAGCTTTCTGCCGGCCCCGATCGCCCCCGGGATCGCGGAGGAGACGGCGAAGGCGATCCCGCTGGTCATCGTCCTGTTGCTAGGGATGCTGCTGTCGCATCCGCGCCAGCGCAAATATGGCCTGCGCGAGCCGCTCGACGGCATCCTCCTTGCCGCCGCCTCGGCGACCGGGTTCGCCTTTCTCGAGACGATGTTCGTCTATGTGCCGAAATACGGCGCGATGGTCGCCATTCCGCGGCTGATGGTGAATGTGTTCGGACACATCGCCTACGCCGGGGTGTTCGGCTATTTCATCGGGCTGGCGGCAATGCGCCACCGCCGGCTGATGCCGGTGGCGATCGCGATCCTGATCGGCTTTGGCCTTGCCAACCTGCTGCACGATCTATGGGACACGATGCGCTATTACAGCGGCGGCCTGGCGATTATCAGCCCGCTGCATCAGGTGATCCTGGCGGTGCTGTCGTTCATCGTGCTCGCCTCGCTGATCGCCAAGGCACGTGATGTGTCGCCCGAGCGCGAGTTCCTGTGGCCCTACGGCTCGCTGATGCCATACCGCGCGCCGCACGTCGAGCCGCTGCCGGTGATGCCGGTGCTGCCGGGCGATATCTGGCTGACGATCGGCGGACATCGGATCAGCCTGACCGAAACCACCCACCTGACCGTCCGCGACATCCCGTGCCTGACCGCGCCCGGCCGTGACGGCGTCATCGCCGAGGTGCGCGAGCATCCCGACGACGCCTCGCTACTGGTCTTGCGCAACCTGTCGAAAGAGACCTGGGAGGCGGTGATGCCCGATGGCGGCGTGCGCGAGATCGAGCCCGCCGGCACCGTGCGCCTGCTCGCCGGCACGCGGCTCGATTTTGGCGAGCAGGCGGGCGCCATCCTCGTCACCTCGACCGAGATCGGCGCCGACCCGCGCGCCCACCCGGCCGAGGAATGGTGCTGAAAGGCACCCATTCATCATTCGCGCAAAAGCGAATCGGAGCAATCGTTCCGTTGCTCGCCCTGGACCCCCGCCTTCGCGCGGGGGACGAAATTAAAAAATGGTTCAGCGAAAGCTTGCCAGCCGCGCCTTTTGTCGGCCGTCGGCGTCGAAATTCGCCGGGTCGAGCCAGCGCTCGAACGCCTGGCGCAGGCGCGGCCATTCGCCGTCGGTGATCGAGAACCACATCGTGTCGCGGTTGCGGCCCTTGACGACGATCGCCTGCCGGAACAGCCCCTCATAGGTGAAGCCGAGACGCAGTGCCGCCGCCCGGCTCGCCATGTTGAGGGAGTCGCATTTCCACTCGTAGCGGCGGTAGCCGAGCTCGTCGAAGGCGCGGCGCATCATCAGGTAATGCGCCTCGGTCGCCGCCGGCTTGCGCTGCAACAGCGGGCTGAACGCCAGCGCGGCGATCTCGATCACCCCGCTCGCCGGGGTGATGTTGGCATAGCAGGCGACCCCTACCGCGCGGCCCAGCGCCTTGTCGATGATCGCGTGGAACAGGCGGTTGGGTTCGCCGACGACGCTCCTTATCCAGGCGCGGTAGTCGTCGAGCGCGGCGAACGGGCCATAGGGGTAATAGGTGAAGTTGCGCCCGTCGCGGTCCTCGGCATTGGCGGCGAAAAGGTCGGCGGCGTGGCGCTCGACATCGAGCGGCTCGACGCGCGCGAGGCGGCCGTCCATCGGGGTCAAGGGCGGCCTCTGCGCCGGCTTCCAATCGGGGAGCGGCGCGCCGATCTCCTGGCCGAATTGGTTGCGGCGCGGCTCCGGCGTGCCGGTCACCTGCGCGGTCACCGGCCGGTAGAGCGCGACCGCGCCGCCGAGATTCGCCGCCAGCCGCCGCCCGCTCGCCGCATCGGGCAGCACGGCGATGCCGCGATACGGGGTCGAGCGGTCGAGCCCGGCCGCGCGCAGCCAGGTGAATTCCGTTGCCCGCAGCGGCTCGGCACAATCGGCGACCGCGAGGACGCTGCCTTCGGGCACATCGGGCGCCGCCTCGGCGCCGTCGAACAGGTTGCGCCGGTGCTGCATCTCGTCGACCAAGCCGACCCACGGCCCCATTCCGCGGACGCGCAGGTAGATGTCGCTGGTGAACACGCCGGGCGCCGTCACCGTGTACATTGCCAGCGACGGCGCCACGCCGAGGTCGAGCGCACGGAAGCGCTGCGCCGACAACACCCCGGGCACCGATGCCATCGCCGCGAGGTGGCCGCGGTACCATTCGTCCCATTCCGGCTTGCGGCTGGGCTCGATCAGCCCGCTTTCGCTGAAGAAGATCATCGCCGGTGCGCCTCAAGCATCGGGTCAATTCGATTCGTCGTTCCCGCTTTCGCGGAAGTGACGAAAGGAGAATTTGATCCGGTAGACAACATCACCCCTTGCGCAGCAGGAATTCGCGGCCGGCTTTGACCATCGGCTGGCCGTCGAAGGCGATGATGTCGGCGGTGGCGTAAGTCTCGCGCCACAGCTCCGGCAGGTACGAGCCGGTGCCGATCGCGTTGATCGGCGCGTTTGCCGCCGCCATCATCCGGCATTTCTGCGGCCCGAAACCGGAGCTGGCGACGATGCGGGCGCGCGGAAACCCGGCTTCGTCGAGCATCAGGCGCATCTTCCACAATGCCGCCGCCGAGACACCGGTGCCGACCAGGTCGCGCAGCTCGTCCTCGGTGCGGTAGCCGCGGATCGATTGCGGCGCCTGGCGTTCGAGGACCGCGTACGAACTTGCCAAATCCAGCCCCTCGCAATAGCGCCCGCCCGGCGTATCCATGCGAAAGGCGAGGTTGCCGGCCTCGGCCAGCTCGGGAAATCTCCGGCACACCGCGACCGCGTCGCTGGTTTCGCGGCCGAAATAATCGACCAGCACGGTCAGCGGCTCGTCGGGGAAGGTGGCGTGGAACATCTCGGCCGCGCGCACGGTCGAGCCGGCGTAGCCGATCAGCGCATGCGGCATGGTGCCGATGCCCTTGGCCTGGCCGAAATAGGGTGCGGTCGCGTCGGTGGCGCAGCCGATAAAGCCGATCGCGTTCACCACCTTTTTCGCATGCGCCGAGCCGACCGCGGCGGCATAGGCCATCATCTCGGCCATCTCGGCGCCGGCGCAATGGCGGGCGTCCATCGCCAGGAACGCGACGTTGGGCAGATCGGCGCACATGCCCGCGGCGTTGTAGGCGGCGACGCAAGGCGGTCCCAGTTTCTGCAGCATCACGGTTTCGAGATCGACCAGATGCAGCAGCGGGCCGGTGACGTAGAGGATGACCTCGCCGGCGCCGACCGTATCGCCTTCCGGATGGTTGAGCTCGACGTCGATGTCGATGCCGCGCGCTGCCGCCATCTCTTCGAGAAACTGGACGGCAAGGCGCGGTGTCGAGATGACCGGGCGGCGCATGAACACCGCATAGGTGACGCGGCGATCGCCGAACTGCGCGACGATCGCCTTTGTCTTGAGGAAATAGCTGTCGGTATGCGCCGCCAGCGCGGCTTCGCGTTCCGCTCCTACCGGGCCGGCCGACGCATCCACGGCAGCGGTCTCACTTCGCCGCCATCAGGCGTCCGGGTAGGCGGTCGGTGCCGAACCCGGTATTGCCCTTGCGTTCCTGCTTCAGCGCCTCGGCGATCTCGAAGGCGAGTTCGAGCGCCTGGCTGGCGTTGAGCCGCGGGTCGCAGTGGGTGAGGTAGCGCTCGCCAAGCCCCGCCTCGCTAATCGCCTGGGCGCCCCCGACGCATTCGGTGACGTTCTGGCCGGTCAGCTCGAAATGCACCCCGCCGGCATGGGTGCCCTCGGCGGCATGAACCTGAAAGGCACCGTGCAGCTCGTCGAGGATGCGGTCGAAATGGCGGGTTTTGAGCCCGTTCGCCGCGGTCGTGGTGTTGCCGTGCATCGGGTCGATGCACCA
>DASQGR010000024.1:0-4524 GCA_035632515.1 Allostellaceae bacterium
TGCACCACCACCGGCTGGTGCTCGGTCGACAGTGCCTCGGCGATGGTGTCCTCGACCTCGCTTTCCTCGTTGATCGTCATCCCCTTGGCGCCGAAGGCGGTCGCCCATAGCGCGAAATCGGGGTTGGTCAGCTGCGTCGCCGCCTGGTAGGGGCGGCCGGGATAGCGCATGTCGTGGTGCTGGGTGATGGTGCCGTAGCAGCCGTTGTCGGAGACGATGAACACCGGGTTGACCCCGTATTGCCGCGCGGTCGCCAGCTCGTTGCCGGTCATCAGCGCGCCGCCGTCGCCGGCAAAGCCGATCACCTGGGTGCCGGGCCGGCGCAAGGCGGCGGCAACCGCCATCGGCATCCCCGCGCCCATCGCCCCGACCACCGAGTTCAGGTACATCTGCCCCGGCTTTATCTGCAGGTAGCGCTGGACGAAACTGGAGAAATTGCCGGCGTCGGTGGTCACCGTCGCGTCGTCCTTCAGATGCCGCCCGACCGCGGCGACGACGGCGGAAAAATTCACCCCGTCGCTGGTCGCCTGCCATTCGGGCTTGCTGATCTTCTCGTGCGCCGCGTGCAGGCGCGCAACCCACCCGCGCCGCTTCTCAACTCCGGAAGGAGCGCCGCGCGCCAGCAGCGCCTCGACCACCGCGGCCGGCTCGGCGGCGATGCCGAGATCGGGGCGCCACACCTTGCCGATCTCCTCCGGCCCCGGCCAGACGTGCACCAGCGGCATTTGCGGGTCGGGCGCGGCCGGAAAGGTGAAGCCCTGCGACACCGTCGTCGCCAGCCGCTCGCCGAGCGCGACCAGGAGGTCGGTCTGTTTCAGCTCGGCCATGACCTCGTTGTGGACCCGGCCGCTCATATAGCCGCCGTAATTGGGGTGCGCCGGGTCGAAAAGATGCGGCCGGCGGTGGGTCGGCATCACCGGCAGCATCCAGCGTTGGGCAAGGCGGGCGATATCCGGCACATCGGCCGGCCGCACCGCCGCGCCGACCCAGACCAGCGGCCGCTCGGCCGCCGCCAGCATCGCCGCGAGCCGGTCGAGGTCCTGCGGCCGCGGTCCGCCGAGCGCGGCCGGGCGCGGCTTGGCGAGCGGGGCGTCGGTCTCGGCGTCGAACACGTCTTCCGGGATGATCACCGCGACGGGGCCCGGGGTGCCGCTTTCGGCGATGTGAAAGGCGCGTGCCATCGCCTCGCTCGCCTGTGCCGGCTCGTTGACCTCGATCACGAGCTTGGTCACATCCGACAGGAGGCGGCTGTAATTCTGCTCCTGCAGGGCCATGCGGCCGGCCTCCCAGCGCTCGACCTGGCCGATCAGCACCACCAGCGGCGTCGCGTCGTGATAGGCGGTGTGGAGGCCGATCATCGCATTCGACAGGCCCGGCCCGCGCGACACCACCAGCATTCCGGCCTTGCCGCCGCGCATCCGGCCGTCGGCGGCGGCCATGAATGCGGCCCCGCCTTCGTGCCGGCAGACGATCAGGCGAATGCGGTTGTTGTCGGCCAGCGCGTTGGTGAAGCCGAGATAGCTCTCGCCCGGCACGCAATAGACGATGTCGATGTCGTGCGCTTCGAGGCTGTCCACCAGCATTCGGCCGACCGTCTGGGCCATCGCTTTTCTCCACGTTGAAATCTCGGCGGTTATAGCAGCGCGGCCCGCCTCTTTTAGGCGCGTAAAATCGCCCTGCAGGGAAAGCCGTGAAACGGCTGTCCTGTCCCGAAGGGATGCAACAATCCATTCCGGCAACTCAAACGAAAACGGCCGACGGGGTCACCGTCGGCCGCTCGTCAGGACCCCCTTCCGGGCCGGAACATGCCCGACCGAAAGAGAACTGCTTAACGCCCGGCGAGGACGCGGGCGAGCTGGCTGACCGCCTCCTGATGCTTCTCGTTCTGGATCTCGGCGAAATTGCGCGCGATCTCGAGCAGCATCCGCTGATGCGGCGGCACCTGGCGCGGCGTCTCGTCGCCAAGCCCCTCGTAAAAGTACGTGATCGGCGCGTTCAGCACCCGCGCGATCTCGTAAAGCCGGCCAGCCGATACGCGGTTGATGCCGCGCTCGTATTTATGAGCCTGCTGATAGGTCACACCGATCATCTCGGCGAGCTGTTGCTGGGTCAGACCGAGCATGATCCGGCGCTCGCGGATGCGTCCGCCGACAAAGTCATCGATCGCCCCCGTTGACCGCCCTCTCTTCGGTTTTGCCATAACATTCACCTATTGCTGTCTTGCCCGAAGCGCCGACGGCGCTTGGGCCACATCCGGCAACACCTGCCAACGCCAAAAAGTTGCAGGAATTCCGATGTGCTCAATGTAGTCGCCGATTTGGTTAAAATCAATGCAAGGCCAGATACATTTGCGTGAAATCTCCACGGCGGGTTAGTGTGGCAAATAAACCCGGCTTGATGTTGGCGCCCGCCCAGGAATTCTGCGGGTGGCGGGGGGCATGTGGCGGTACTGCCACTATCCACTTGCTTAGCGAGGGCAACGCAGGTCAAGCTGCGGCGCGCTTTCTGTTGCAGGGGCTATTTATGATCGATCCGGCTGGCGATGTTCCTCATGGCTTGAGTTTGGGCTTAACCAATTACGGCGACCCCGATTTCGCACTCTACCTGCGCCGCTCCTTTGCCCGCTCGATGGGGTATTCGCTCGATATGCTGTCGCGGCCGGTGATCGGCATCGCCGATACGCGCTCGGGATTCAACAACTGCCACCGCCACTTCCCCGAATTGATCGAGGCGGTGAAGCGTGGCGTTCTCGCCGCCGGCGGGCTGCCGCTGGTGTTCCCGACGATCTCGCTGGGCGAGGTGTTCCTATCTCCGACCAGCCTGATGTTCCGCAACCTGATGGCGATCGATACCGAAGAGATGATTCGCGCCCAGCCGATGGATGCCGTGGTGCTAGTCGGCGGCTGCGACAAGACCGTGCCGGCGCAGCTGATGGGCGCGATCTCGGCCAACCGGCCGACGATCGGGCTTGTCGCCGGGCCGATGATGACGTCGCGCTGGCAGGGCGAGCGCCTCGGCGCCTGCACCGATTGCCGGCGGTTCTGGGCAAAGTTTCGCGCCGGCGAAATCGACAACGAAGAAATCCAGCAGATCGAGGGCAACCTCGCCACCACCGCCGGCACCTGTGCGGTGATGGGCACGGCGAGCACGATGGCCTCTATCGCCGAGGCGCTCGGCATGATCCTGCCCGGCAGCGCGGCGATTCCCGCCGTCCATGCCGACCGGCTGCGCGCCGCCGAGGCGACCGGCCGCGCCGCGATGGCGCTGGCGGCGCAAAAGCTGACCCCCGACCGCATCGTCACCGAGAAATCGGTCGAGAACGCGCTGCGCGTGCTGATGGCGATTGGCGGCTCGACCAATGCCATCCTCCACCTGACCGCGATCGCCGGACGCGCCGGGGTCGATATCGACCTGGACCGGCTCAACCAGATCAGCGACACCACGCCGGTGCTGGTCGACCTGAAGCCGACCGGGCCGCACTATATGGAAGACCTGTTCGCCGCCGGCGGCATCGGCGCGGTGCTGCGCGAGTTGCAGCCGCTGTTGAACCTCGATTGCCTCACCGTCGCCGGCGAAACGCTGGGCGAGCGGCTGGCCGGGCCGGCAAGGCCGGTCGACCGCGGTGTGGTCAAGCCGCTCAACGACCCGTTGCAGCCGGTCGGGGGGCTCGTCGCACTGTTCGGCTCGCTGGCACCCAAGGGCGCGATCTTCAAACGCTCGGCCGCCGACCCGAAATTATTCGAGCGCGAGGGCCGGGCGGTCGTGTTCACCTCGCTCGAAGATTTGTCCGCGCGGATCGACGATCCCGCGCTCGACGTGACCCCGGACGATTTCCTGGTCCTGCAAAATGCCGGGCCGCTGTCGCCTTCGGGCATGCCCGAGGCCGGCTATCTGCCGATCCCGCAAAAGCTGGCGCGCGCCGGGGTCAAGGACATGGTGCGCATCTCCGACGCGCGGATGAGCGGCACCGCCTATGGCTCGATTGTTCTGCACGTGACCCCCGACGCGGCTTCGGGCGGCCCGCTTGCCAAGGTGCGCAACGGCGACCGCATCCGCCTGTCGGTCGAGGGCCGGCGGATCGACCTGCTGGTGCCGGCCGAGTAATTGGCGCGCCGCCCGGTCGCGCCGCCGCCGGTGCCCGAGCGGGGCTACGCCCGGCTCTACCGCAATCAGGTGCTGCAAGCCGACCGGGGCTGCGATTTTGACTTCCTGCGCAAGCACCCGCTCGGGGTCGCGGCGGTGTAAAGCATTTCAACGCATGTCAGGGAGAACACGATGGATTTCACCGGCAAGGTCGCGCTGATCACCGGCGCGGGGAACGGTATCGGCCGCGCCGCCGCGCTCGCCTTCGCCAAGGCGGGGGCGAAGGTGGTCGTCGTCGATCGCGACGTGGCGGGCGGCGAGGCCACCGCCGGGATCATCAAGCAGCAGGGCGGCGATGCCAGGTTCGTCGCTGCCGACGTCACCCGATCGGCCGATGTCGCCAATTACGTCAAGGAAGCGCTCGCCGCCTTCGGCAAGATC
>DASQGR010000025.1:0-9062 GCA_035632515.1 Allostellaceae bacterium
GACCGTGCTCAGCACCGTCGGCACGATGAACGGCAGCAGCAGCAGGGCGCGGATGATGTTTTTCATCCGGAACTGCTGGTTCATCGCCAGCGCCAGCCCGAGCCCGCCGATCATCTTCAGGACGGTGGCGACCGCGGTGTAGACGAAGGTGTTGAACACGACCTGCCAGAACACCGGGTCGTGCGCTTCCTTGATGAAGTTCTTCAGCCCGACAAAGGTGCCGGCATGCGCCACCGGCCGGTCTTCGAGGCTCAGGAAGATGCCGTAAAAGAACGGATAGCCGACAAACGCCACCAGAAACAGGATCGGCGGCGCCATCATCAGCCAGCTGAAGACGGTGCCGCGATCGGCCCACTCGCCCAGCGTGAAGGGGCGGCGCGGCCGGCGGCCGATCCCGACAAGCGCTTCGGAGCGGAATGCCATGGCGGGGTGACGCTCAGGCGCCGCGGTAGATTTCCTTCAGCTGGGCCTCGGCGTTCTTGATCACGTCCTTGGTCGAGCTGCCGGCGCAGGCCTTGGCGAACATGTCGACGACGACGTATTTCGCCACCGCTTCGGCCAGCTGCCGGCTCGGCGGTGCCGGCCAGCCGGGCAGGTGCGCGCTCGCCATCGCGTCGCGATAGGGGATATTGCGCGGCTCGACCTGCCACATCGGCGCGTTGTCGTAGGCGTGCAGGAACGGCTGGTAGTAGGTGTCGGCCGAGGCATACCAGGCGCCGAGCTGCTTTTCGTCGGTCAGCCAGCGCAGGAAGTCGTGGGTTTCCTGCTTCAGCGGGGTGAAGCTGAAGATCGAGTGGCTGATCGCGTTGAGCAGGTGAAAGCGGCCCTTCGGCCCCTGCGGGTTTTGCGCCTGGTTGGTGACCTTGGCGATATCGGGAAAATCCCGCTTCGCCAGCCACAGGATGCTTTCGGCGTTGTTGGTGCAGGAGATCTGCTCGGACATCCACGCCTTGTTGTTGCTGACGTCGGTCCAGCTGAGGCAATCCTCGAGCATGCAATCCTTGAAGAACTTGCGGGCGAAATCGATTGCCGCCGCGGTCTCGGACGAGTCGATGGTGACGGTCTTGCCGTCCGCCGCGACCTCATGTCCGCCATAGGACCACAGCAGCGGGTAGAGCCAGCCGTGGTTGTCGCCAAAGCCGTGACCGAGCTCGAAGCCGAACGGATGATCCTTCGCCTTCAGCTTCTTGCCGACCTCGTACAGCGCCTCCCAGGTTTCGGGGAATGTCTTGACCCCGATCTCGGCGAACCAGTCGGTGCGCCAGTTCATCAGCTGGCCGATATTGCTGTGCGGGATCGCCTTCCACTTGCCGTTGACGACGGCGGCTTCGCGGGCGGCGTCGTACCAGCCGCCCTGCTTCTTGCCGGCCTCCTCGGCGATGTCGCTGACATCGGCGAGCTTCTCGTCGTAGAGGAACGGGAACAGCAGCACTACCATCGTCAGGTCGGCGCCCGAGCCGGTTTCGAGGATCGTGCTGGTGCGGGTCGGCAGGCTGCCGACGCTGGTCGTTTCGTAATTGACCTTGATCCCGGTCTGCTTTTCGTACTCCGGCGCCAGCGTGTTCTTCATGAACTCGTCGAAGGTCTTGATGAACGAGCTTTCGTGCAGCAGCGTGATCGCCTTGGCCTGGGCTTGGGCCTGCCACGGCAAGGCCGCTCCGGCCGCGCCGGCGGCGGCAATCTTGATGAAGTCCCGACGCGAAGCCGTGGTCATGTGCTGTTTCCCCTCGATATTCCGGCGGCTGCGGACCGCCGTGTTGTCGTGGCCGTGTTGTCGTGCGGTGGATGGTATATTGTTTTTCACGGCACGCTGAAAGACGTTCGGCCGCACCCGTTTGGCGCGGCCGGATCAATTCGGCGCGACCGGGATCGCGACCGGGATATTGTCGATCAGCCGGGTGCGGCCGAGATGCACCGCCGCCAGCAGCCGTGCCGGCGCGGCGAGGGCTCCCGATAGCGGCGCCAGGCTCGCCGCGTCGCGCAGTTCGAGATATTCGACGATAAAGCCGAGTCCCGTCAGCTCGGCGCCGGCCTGCCGCAGGATCGCGCCGGCACCGGCGCCGCGCGCGATATCGCCGGCGGCTTGTCGCATGACCCGGTAGAGGCCGGGCGCGAGCCGGCGCTCGTCGGCCGACAGATAGACGTTGCGCGACGACAGGGCGAGTCCGTCCGCCTCGCGTACGGTCGGTACGCCGACGATCTCGACCGGCAGGTTGAGGTCGCGCGCCATGCGCCGCACCACCATCAGCTGCTGATAATCCTTCTCGCCGAAAAACGCCGCGTCCGGCGCAGCTTGGATCAGCAGCTTGGCGACGACGGTGGCGACCCCGTCGAAATGCCCGGGACGGTGGGCGCCGCACAGCCCGGCGCTCGGCCCGCCGACCGAGATCGTCGTGACAAAGCCCTCGGGATACATCTCGTCGACTGCGGGGATGAAGGCGAGGTCGGCGGCGGCGGCCGCCAGCTTTTGCAGATCGTCGGCTTCCGGCCGCGGATAGGTTGCGAAATCTTCGCGCGGGCCAAATTGCTTGGGGTTTACGAACAGCGAGACGACGGTGCGCCGGCACTGCGACCGCGCCGCCGCGACCAGCGCCAGATGGCCGGCATGCAGCGCTCCCATCGTCGGCACCAGCCCGATGCGTTCGCCCGCGGCCCGCCAAGCGGAGACATGCCGACGCAAATCGGCGATCGAGCGCGCAACCGGCAAACCTGTCGTGCTCATGTCATGCTCCCTCCGTGCCGTCGTGCGAGGAGGCGTCAGGCGGCGAAGCGACCTCGACAAGAGTATTCACCCTGCACGAGATTGCTTCGTTGCGCCCGCAACGACCGGGACGCGGGGCGACGGGCGACAGGGGGCCTATCGCCCCTTGAGCACCCGGTCGACCATGTCCTGTGCGGCGCCGAGGTAGTTCGCCGGATCGGTCAGCGCCTTCAGCGCGTCGGCACCGAGCAGCCCGGCGACCTCTTGCGTCTCGAGCAGCACGTCGTAGAGCGGCCGGTTGCTTTCGATTGCCGCGCGGCACGCGTCGTAAACCAGATCGTGCGCCTCGTTGCGGCCGGTATGCGGCGCCAGGCCCATCATCACCGCCTCGGCGACGATGAGGCCGTGGGTCAGCCCGAGGTTCTTTTTCATCCCTGCGCCATCGACGATCAGTCCACCGGCGAGGAACACGCTCTGGTTCAGCGCCCCGGCGGCATAGCCAAACGCCTCCGGCACCGCGATCCATTCGAGGTGCCAGGCCGAGGCGGTGCGCTCGAAGCTGCTGACCATCGCATCGAGCGCCAGCCCGGCCTGCTGGCGCAGCGCTCGCGCCGCGGCGACGATCAGCCCGCACGAGATCGGGTTGCGCTTTTGCGGCATGGTCGAGCTTGCGCCGCGTCCGGCGGCGAACGGCTCGGCCGCCTCGCCGAATTCGGTCGCCGACATCAGCATGACGTCGTCGGCGATTTTGGCGAGGCTGCCGCCGATGAGGGCGAGAAATTGTACCGTCTCGGCGATGGTGTCGCGCGCGACATGCCAGGTGATCGCCGGCTCGGCGAGGCCGAGCTCGCGGGCCAGTTCGCCGACGGTGCGCAGCGCCTTTTCGCCGCTGCCGAGCGAGGCGAGGGTGCCGACGGCGCCGCCGAACTGGGCTTGCAGCACCCGCTTCCTGAGCTCGCCGAGGCGTTCCGCATGGCGGTCGAACGATGACAGCCAGACCGCCGCCTTGTAGCCGAAGGTGATCGGCAGCGCTTGCTGGAAAAAGGTCCGCCCGGGCATCGCCGTATCGCGATGCTTGCGCGCCAGCGCGGCAAGGTCGCCGCGCAGCCTGTCGAGGTCGGCCTCGATCAGCTCGAGCCCGTCGCGAATTTGCAGCACCGCGGCGCTGTCCATGATGTCCTGGGTGGTCGCGCCCCAATGCAGCCAGCGACCGGAGTCGCCGGAACGTTCGGCAAGCTGGCGCACCAGCGGCAGGATCGGAAACCCGACAGTGGCGGTCTCGCGCTTCAGCCGCTCGAAATCGAGTGGCTTGCTGCCGTCGACGATGGCGTCAGCCACCTTCGAGATCGCGGCCGCCGCCCCGTCGGGGATGATGCCGAGCCGCGCCTGCGCCCGCGCCAGCGCCGCCTCGACGACGACGCAATTGCGGAACAGGGCCGGTTCGCCGAACGCCTCGCGCATCGCCGCGGTGCCGAACAGGTCGCCGAACACCGTCGATTGCAGCATGCCGATCGTCATCGCCGCCTCATCTGCCGGGATCCGAGCGGGTCAGCCCAGCGCCACCCAGCCCGCCGCAGACAGGCGCTCGACTGCCGGAAAGCGCGCCTTGTAGGCCATCTTCGGGCTCTCGGCGATCCAGTAGCCGAGATAGACGTGCGGCAGGCTTTGGCGCCGGCATTCCTCGACCAGCCACAAGATGCTCCAGGTGCCGAGGCTGCGCCGAGGTTCGCCGGGGTCATAGAAGCTGTAGACGGCGGAAACGCCGTCATCGAGCCGGTCGAGCAGCGATGCCGCGACCAGCGCACCCGACTCGTCGCGGAACTCGGCGACGATCGTGCGCAGCGGCGTCTCCTCGATCATGCTGCGGTAATCGGCATAGCTCATCGTCGCCATGTCGCTGTCGCGGTGTCGGGAGCGCTGATAGGCGGTGAAGAGCTGATACTGCTCGGGGGTGGCGCGGGCGGCGACAAGCCGGCCGGACAGCGCGCGATTGGCGTTGCGCACCCGCCGCGTCGAGCGGCTGTGGACGAAACGGTCGACGGCGATGCGTACCGGCACGCATGCCTGGCATTGCGGGCAGGCCGGGCGATAGGCAAAGCCTTGGCTGCGGCGAAAACCGGCGCGCGAGAGCTCGTCATAGAAATCGGCGGCGCCGGTCCCGGCCAGTTCGACGATCAGCTTGCGCTCGGCGCGTCCGGCGACGTAGGGGCAGGCGACCGGCCCGGAGGTAAAGAATTGTCGCAGCGGTTGCAGGCGGGCCCGCGCGAGGCGCGGCTCAGGCCAGGACGGCTCCGCGATCGGCTTGCCGTTCCCAGTCCCGATCTCCATCTCGATCCCTCCATGCGCGCCGGCGCCATTTTGTCTTGCGCAACGCAGCATGCCAGAGGCATTTGCCGCAGACAATCTTGGGTTCCCGGTTGGGGCCGTTGCGCGACGTGAGGAGGAAACATGCCGGCCTACATCATCGCTGAGGTTGAAGTCACCAATCCCGCGGGCTACGACACGTATCGGCCCTTGGCAGGGGCGAGCGTCGCGCAATACGGCGGCCGATTCGTGGTCCGCGGCGGCAAGACCGAGCTGCTGGAGGGCTCGCCCGACCCGGCGCGCATCGTCGTCATCGAGTTTGCCGACCTCGCTGCCGCCAAGCGCTGGTACGACTCCCCCGAGTACCAGGAGGCGCTGAAGATCCGCCTGGCCAACTCGCGCGGGCGGGTGCTGCTGGTCGAAGGGTGAGGCATCACGGCGCGACGGCAGCGGTGTGGGCGAGAAGGGGCGCATTGCATGAGCTATGTCGGAAAGGTGCTACAGCCGGGGGAAACCGTCGTCCACGCGACGCGGATGCACCCGATCATCTTTCTGCCGGCGCTGCTGTGGCTGGTCGCGGCGGCGGTGCTGTTCTTCATCGCGCTGTCGCTTGACGGCGATTACCGCCTCGGCGGCAAGGCCCTTGCGGCGGCGGCGGCAATCTTCGGCCTATACCGGGGCGTGCCGGCGCTGATCCGCTGGGTCACCACCGAGCTCGCGGTGACCGATCGCCGGGTGATCTACAAGGCCGGCTTCATCTCGCGCCATACGCTCGAAATAAACCGCAGCAAGGTCGAAAGCGTCGACGTGGACCAGTCGCTGCTCGGCCGGCTGCTCGGATTTGGCACCATCACGGTGCGCGGCACCGGCGGCAGCCTCGAACCGATCCGCCTCGTCGGCGATCCCTTGACCTTTCGCAGTAGCATCACCGCAGGGTAACAATTCCTCCGCTCTCCCGTGCTAGACTGCCGCGAAAACAAGCGGGGGGCAGCGGGTCGGTAATGAGCGGCGGAACAGTGGCGGCGATACGGCGACGGACGGGCGGGGCGATGCCCGCCTCCGGGCGCGGCGCGGCGCTGTCGATCGGGCTGAGCGCGGTTATCGTCGCCGCCAGCGAGCATGAGCCGCGGGTGCTGACGATCCGCTTCGGCGCGCCGGACAACCCGGTCGAGGCCCTGCCGGCGGGCCCGCTGGAAGCCGAGCACCGCACCCTCGAAATCGGCCTCAGAAGCTGGGTCGAGCGCCAGACCAGCCAGCGCCTCGGCTATGTCGAGCAGCTCTACACCTTCGGCGACCGCGACCGGCTCGGCGCCGCCCCGGCGCCGGCTAACTCGGCGCTGACGGTCGCCTACCTCGCCCTGGTGCGCGAGGTGGTCCCGGACGGCTCGGCCGAGGCGGTGTGGCAGAGCTGGTATCGTTATTTTCCCTGGGAGGACTGGCGCGACGGCAGGCCGCCGTTGCTGGCGCCGATCGAAGCCGCGCTCGCGGACTGGGCCGCCGCGTCGCCGGGCGATGCCGAGCGCCGCCTGCGCGAGGTACGCATCCAGGTCGCCTTCGGCCTCCACGCGGCGTCGTGGAACGAGGAACTCGTCCTCGAACGCTACGAGCTGCTGTACGAGGCCGGCCTAGTTTCGGAAACCGCGCGCGATCAGGGACAGGCCCAGACCGCCTCCGGGGTGGGGGTGGCGATGGCGGTCGACCATCGCCGCATCCTCGCGACCGCGGTCGGCCGGTTGCGCGGCAAGATCAAGTACCGGCCGGTGGTGTTCGAGCTGATGCCGCCCGCTTTCACGCTGTCGCAGCTGCAGCGCACGGTCGAGGCGCTATCCGGCGTCCGTCTGCACAAGCAGAATTTTCGCCGTCTCGTCGAACAGCAGGGCCTCGTCGAGGAGACCGGCGAGATCAGCGCGGCAACCGGCGGTCGCCCGGCGCGGCTGGTGCGGTTCCGCCGCGAGGTGTTGCTGGAGCGTCCTGCGCCGGGATTGCGCCTGCGCGCCGGCCGGCGCATGACGGTTGCGTGAACGGGAGACTTGACGAAGCGGTTTGACGACTTATTCTCATATATAGCATAACGAAACAGCCGGGCGGTTTCCGTCCGGCTTTTCCAGACGCTGGAAATGCTCACTTTGAGTATAATGGAGAGTGCCGTGTTGGAAACCGCTACTCCGGGCGCCGCCAAGAACCTGCCGCTGCCGGAGCTCTACCACCGGGTCGAGAAGCATGTACCCGAATTCGAATGGCCGGTGCTCGCCGAGGACATCGTCGCGATCCTCAAGCTGAAGAGCGAGAAGAACGCGGTCGTTTTGGCGCATAACTACCAGACGCCGGACATCTTCCACACGGTGGCCGACATCGTCGGCGACAGCCTGGCGCTGGCGCGCGAGGCGGCGCGCACCGATGCGGATGTGATCGTGCTTGCCGGCGTGCATTTCATGGCCGAGACGGCGAAGCTGCTCAATCCGCGCAAGACCGTGTTGATCCCCGACCTCAAGGCCGGCTGTTCGCTGGCGGAATCGATCACCGCCGCCGATGTCCGGCTGCTGCGGGCGCGACACCCGGGAGTGCCGGTGGTGACCTATGTCAACACCTCGGCCGCGGTGAAGGCCGAGTCCGACGTCTGCTGCACCTCGGGCAACGCCAAGAAGATCGTCGAGGCGCTCGGCGTACCGGAGGTCATGATGATCCCGGACGAATATCTCGCCCGCAACATCGCCGCCCAGACCAAGGTCAAGATCATTGCCTGGAAGGGTCATTGCGAGGTGCACGAGCGCTTTACCGCGGCGGATGTTCAGGACATGCGCGCCAACTACCCCGGCGTCATCGTTCTGGCCCATCCGGAATGCCCGCCAGAGGTCGTCGCCGAATGCGACTTCACCGGCGCGACCGCGGCGATGGCCGATTACGTCGGGCAGAAGCGTCCGGCGCGGGTGGTGCTGCTGACCGAATGCTCGATGAGCGACAACGTCGCCGTGCAGTATCCCGATCTCGACTTCGTCCGGCCGTGCAACCTGTGCCCGCACATGAAGCGGATCACCCTTGGCAACATCCGTCACGCGCTCGAAACCATGACCCACGAGGTGACGGTGCCGGCCGAGATCGCGGAGCCGGCGCGCCGCTCTGTCGAGCGCATGCTCGAACTGGGCTGACGCCGATGAGCTTGCGCATCCTCGCCGAGCCGATCGTCCGCGCCGCGCTGCTCGAAGATTTGGGCCGCGCCGGCGACATCACCACCGATGCGGTCGTCGCCGCCGACGCCGAGATCGATGCGACGATCGGCGCGCGCCAGCCGGGCACCCTGGCCGGGCGCGACGTGGCGCTGATGGCGTTCGAGCTGCTCGATCCGACGCTGGAGCTGAAGCGGCTTTGCGATGACGGCGCCCGCGTCGAGCGCGGCCAGACCGTCGCCCGCATTCGCGGCCGGGCCCGGCCGGTGCTGGCGGCCGAGCGGACGGCGCTGAACCTTTTGTGCCGGCTCTCGGGGGTCGCCACCGCGACGCGCTCGCTCGCCGATGCGATCGCCGGCACCAAGGCCAGGATCGTCTGCACCCGCAAGACCACGCCGGGGCTGCGCATCCTGGAAAAGGAGGCGGTGCGGCTTGGCGGCGGCGCCAATCATCGCTTCGGCCTCGACGACGCAATGCTGATCAAGGACAACCACGTCGCGATGGCGGGCGGCGTCCGCCCGGCGCTGCAGCGCGCCAAGGCCGGCGCCGGCCATCTGGTCAAGATCGAACTCGAGGTCGACACGCTCGATCAATTGGCCGAGGCGCTCGACGAAGGCGTCGACGCGGTGCTGCTCGACAACATGGACCCGCCGACCCTGCGCCGCGCGGTGGAGATGGTTGCCGGTCGGGCGATCACCGAAGCCTCCGGCCGCATCACCCGCGAGACCGCCCCGGCCATCGCCGCTGCCGGGGTCGATTTGATCTCGTCTGGCTCGATAACCCACAGTGCCCCGATCCTCGACCTCGGCCTCGATATCGCCTGATCGGCGTCTCCGCGGCGCGAAGACTCGCGTGGCGTTCGTTGCCGGCACATAATTCCGTCCGGCAACGTT
>DASQGR010000026.1:0-7032 GCA_035632515.1 Allostellaceae bacterium
CGGCGTTCTCGATGCGATCGTCGAGCAGATCGTCGATCGCAGCCTGCTCGACCAGGAAGTCGGCCGCCTGCGCCTCGACCTTTCCGACGACGTGGTCCGCAAGGCGATCACCGAGAATCCGGCCTTTCGCGGCCCGGACGGACGTTTCAGCCGCGACCTGTTCAATCAGGTGCTGGCTACCAACCGGCTGAGCGAGGACGCGCTGGTGGCGCGGCTGCGGCAGGATATCCCGCGCGGCGATCTGCTGCAGGCAGTTACCGCCGGGGTCGTCGTGCCCGATCCGGTGGTCGATACGATCTATCGCTACCGCAACGAAAAGCGTGTGGCGGATGTCGTTTCGTTGCCGCTCAGCGCCGCCGGCGACATCGCTGCGCCGAGCGACGACGACCTGACCAAATACTATGACGCCCACCCCGACCTGTTCCGCGCAGCCGAGTATCGCGGCTTCACCCTTGTCAGCCTGACCGCGGCCGATCTCGAAGGCGATATCAAGATCTCCGACGACCGGCTCAAATCCGCGTACGAGGAGCGCAAGGACGATTTCAACACGCCCGAGCAGCGCCAGATGCAGCAAATCCTCGCGCCTTCGGAGGGCAAGGCCAAGGAAGCCGAGGCAGCAATTACCGCCGGCAAGGACTGGCAGGAGGTCGCCACGCTTGTCGGCCAGGACCCCAAAACCGTCGATATCGGCCTGGTCAAACAGGACGATTTGCCCAAGCCGCTGGCCGACCCGGCGTTCGACCTGGAGCTCAACAAGCCGAGCGAACCGATCAAGACTGCACTCGGCTGGCACATCCTTCGGGTGGTCAGGATCGAGCCGCCGAAAACGCCCGGCTTCGATGCGGTCAAGGAGCAATTGACCAAGGATCTGCTCCAGGAGGAGGCCGCCGACCGGCTTGACCGCGTGGCCAATGCCGTCGACGACGCGCTGGCCGGCGGTGCGCCGCTCGCCGACGTGGCCGCCAAGCACAATTTGAAGGTGACCACGGTCGACGCCGTCGACCTTTCCGGCCGCGATCTCGACGGCAAGCTGATCGTCCTGCCGGTGGACCTGAAGAGCGTGCTGAAGACGGTGTTCGAATCCGCCGAGAAGGAAACCAGCCGCGTCACCGCGACCGAAGAAGGCGCGATCTTTGCGGTGCGTATCGACAAGATCGTCGCTCCGCGGGTGAAGCCCCTGGGCGAGGTCAAGGATCGCGTCGCCGCGGCCTGGCAGGGCGAGCAGAAACAGGCGGCGGTCAAGAAGCGGGCCGACGAGATCGTCGCCGCGGTCGCCGCCGGAACGCCGCTGGCCAAGGCGGCGGCCGACAAGGGGGTTGCGGTAACGACGTCGCCCCCGCTTGAGCGGCGTCCGCAGCCCGGCTCCACCGTTCCGGCGGTCCTGGTGGTCAAGCTGTTCGCCGCCAAGGTCGGCGATACCGTCACCGCCAGCGACGCGGTCGGGGCCTATGTCGGCCAGCTCAAGGCGACCGATGCCCCGGACAAGACCCCCGAGGCCGCGGCCAAGGCGCTGACCACCGAACTCGGCAACTCGACCCGCTACGACCTCGTCGGCGAACTGACCGGCGCGCTGAAAAAGCGCTATCCGGTCACCATCCACCACGACGTGCTGGATCGGATGTTCTGACCCGTTTTTGCGATCGCCTTATTTCGCCGGATCGCGGCAAAGCGTTGCCAAAACCGCGGTGATGATCGGCATGCCGACGGCGCCGGGCGACGTCATCACCGATTCCGGGTGGAACTGGACCGCGGCGATCGGCAGGCTCTTGTGCTCGATCGCCATGATCACCCCGTCCTCGGTTGCCGCGGCGACCGACAGCTCCGCCGGCAGGTCGCGCCGCCGGGCATAAAGCGAGTGGTAGCGGCCGACGGTGAATGTCTCCGGCAAGCCGCCGAAAAGCCGGTTGCCGGAGGCCCGGATCACCGACGGCTTGCCGTGCATCGGCGTGTCCAGCACATCGAGCGCGCCGCCGAAATACTCGACGATACCTTGCAGCCCGAGGCACACCCCAAACGTCGGGATGCCCCGCCTGAGGAGGATGTCGAGCGTTTCACGCATGGCGAAATCGTCCGGCCGGCCGGGGCCGGGCGACAGCAGCACCAGATCAGGCGGCGGCCCGGTCTGCAGTTCAGCGCGGGCGAAATCGTGGCGCATCGTCACGCACTCGGCGCCGGTCTGGCGGATATAGCCGGCGAGGGTGTGGACGAACGAATCCTCGTGATCGACCAGCAGCACCTTGCGCCCGGCGCCGGCCTGCGGGGTCGCCGCGGGCACCGCCGAAACGGCGGCGCGCCCGCCGCCGATCGCCGAGAACAGCGCGGCGGCCTTGAGCTCGGTCTCGTCCTCCTCGGCGACCGGGTCGCTGTCGTAGAGCAGGGTCGCACCGACCCGGGTCTCGGCGATGCCGTCCTGCATGCGGATCGTGCGCAGGGTAAGCCCGGTGTTCATGTTGCCGTCGAAGGTCAGCCGGCCGATCGCCCCGCCATACCAGCGCCGCGACGACCGCTCCTCGGCCTCGATAAAGCGGATCGCCCAGAGTTTCGGCGCGCCGGTCACGGTGACCGCCCAGGCGTGGCTGAGGAACCCATCGAGCGCGTCGAATTCCGGCCGCAGGATCCCTTCGACATGGTCCACCGTATGGATCAGCCGCGAATACATCTCGATCTGTCGCCGGCCGATGACTTTGACGCTGCCGGGGACGCAGACCCGCGACTTGTCGTTGCGGTCGACATCGGTGCACATCGTCAGCTCGCTCTCGTCCTTTTTCGAGTTGAGGAGTTCGAGGATGCGTTCGGAGTCTTCGATCGCGTCGGCGCCGCGGCGGATGGTGCCGCAAATCGGGCAGGTTTCGATCCGGCTGCCCTCGACCCGCACATACATCTCGGGCGAAGCCGAAACGAGAAACTCGCCCTCGCCGAGATTGACCAGTGCGCCGTAGGGCGCCGGATTGGCGTGGCGCAGCCGCTGGAACACGGTGCTCGGCGAATCGGCGCAGCCTTCGGCAAAAAGCTGGGCGCAGACGACTTCGAACAGATCGCCGCGAATGAACGATTCCTTGGCGCGCTCGACCAGCTTGGCGTATTCGCCCTTGGCGTGGTCGCTGCTGCGCGGCTCCGCGGCGAGCCTGGGGTCGATGCGATAGGGTGCCGCCGGGGTCTCGCGCGGCAGCCCCGCGGTCGATTTGTCGGCAATGGTGAAGTCATAGCGATGCACCGCCGCCTGCTGGCGCATGTGATCGACGATCAGGATCTCGTCGGGCAGGTACAGCACCAGATCGCGCTGATCTGCCGGCCGCGCCAGGCGCAGCGCCATCGGCTCGAACTGGAAGACGAGGTCGTAGCCGAACGCGCCGTAGAGCCCGAGATGCTCGTCATCCGGGCTCTTGAACAGCGCGATCAGCGACCGCAGCACCGAGAAGACCGAAGGCTGCCGGCTGCGCTGCTCTTCCGGGAAGCGGGTCGCGGTCTTGCGGATCGCGCCGTCGATGCGATCGGCGGTGACCGCGGCGAGGTCAACCACCTCGAGGCTCCGCAGCGCCTCGGCCACGGCACCGATCAGCACCTGCCCGCGCGCATTCAGCGCCGCGACGGTAAAATCGCGGTCGCGGGCGGAGAGCATCAGCGGCGGATCGACAAAGCCCATGTCCCAGCGCGTGTAGCGGCCGGGAAACTCGAAGCTCGACGAGAACCACACGCCGCGTCGGCCATCGAGCGCCTCGGCGAGCGAACGATCGGCCGGATCGTAGGTGCGGAGGACGACTTCGCGTTCGACGCGGATGCCGCCCTGGGTCGTATAGCTCTTGCGCTGCATCAGGATTCCCTCGGAGCTTCGTTCGCCTCGGGAAACCCGCGGAGCCTTGCCTGGATATGACAAAGGCCGCCCGGCTTTCCGAGGCGGCCTATACGGAACATGACAACAATGGCCGCCTGGATCAGACGGGCCACCACCAATTCGCTGCGGCTGAAATAATCATGCGCGGCTTATAGCAGGGCCGCGTGCCAGCCGCAACGAGGCTATGTCCGCGAGGCGACGACATCCTTCCAGCGGGCGAGGCTCGCCGGCGACCACACCTCGTCGAATTTGTAGAATGCCGGGAAGACGCGGGCGTCGTTCGGCAACTCCAGCCACGGCGCCTTGCTGCGGGTGAAGATATGGACATCGGGCGCGATCGCCGCCGGATCGTCGAGCGTGCCGGCGCGCACCAGCAGCGTGTCGCCCGGCGCGGCATGGTACTTGTGCCACACTGCGCCGCCGCATCTGGGACAGCGGAAGACATCGTGCGGCTTGCCGCTGCTGCCCGGCGGGACGCGGAAGGCAACCGGCTCGGGCCCGGAGGCCTCGACGAACTTGCGCTCGATCCAGAGGTTCACCGCGAAGGCGCTGCCGGTCAGCCGCTGGCAATCGCGGCAATGGCAAGCGTGGACGATCATCGGTTCGTTCGTCAGCGTGTAGCGTATCGCGCCGCAGGCGCAGCCGCCTTCGAGAGCCATGGTCTACCTCATCGATCCTTAGTAAAGGCAAGGTGCGTCCAGGTAACGCCGGGCTGCTGCAATGCCGGCGGCGCCTCCACCTCTAGCACGAGACGCAGGCCCTCGGCCTCCGCAAGCTGAATCGTCTCGCGCGCCGACACCTCGAACATTCGCCGCCCCATCGGAACTGGCCCGTGGCGCAGCGTCATCGTCATCATGCCGCGTGCGCGCATCAGCGACGCCACATTCGGCATGCCGCGTCGGCGCTGCACCGCATCGAGATGCATCCAAACCGCGGTGAGCATTACCAGGTCGAACACGGCGCCCCGCGCCCGGAGGCGCGCCAAATCGGGAAGGCTGTCGTCGAGCCATTCGATCAGCGACGAGGAATGCAGCGCCATCGCACCATTGCGCAACGCCGCGGTCGGCTCGACGGCGACAACCCGGTGCCCCATCGCCGCGAGCGCCGCCGCGTCGCGCCCGGTGCCGGCGCCGATATCGACCACCGTGCAGGGCACCGGCGAAATCAGGTGCAAAACCACCCGATGCGCATCGGCGAACGTGATGCTTTCGTACTGGCGAAGAAGGACGGCCGCCTGTTCGGCGTATCCTTCAGTTCCGCTGGCAGTTCCGCTGGCAGTTCCGCTGTTCTGGGCCACCGCCAATTCCCGACGCGCGTTTGATGTGAAATGTTATAAGAAACCGAGCGATCGAGCGACCATGGATCGCAGATCATGTTTATCGAATTGAGGCATATCGAGCCATGAGTGATGCCCCTGGCGATCTGCGCCCGTTGCTGGCCCGCGTCGCCGCCGGCCAGCGGCTGAGCGAGGCCGAAGCCGAGGCCGCGTTCGAAATCATCATGTCCGGCAATGCCACCGCCTCGCAGATCGGCGGGCTGCTGCTCGCCATGCGGGTGCGCGGCGAGACCGTCGACGAGATCACCGGTGCGGCGCGGATCATGCGCTCGAAGGCGGTGATGATCAAAGCGCCGCCCGGCACGGTCGACACTTGCGGCACCGGCGGCGACGGCTCGGGCACGTTCAATGTTTCGACCGCGACGGCGCTGATCCTCGCGGGCGCCGGGGTGCCGGTGGCGAAGCACGGCAACCGCGCGCTGTCGTCGCGCGCCGGTTCGGCCGACGTGCTGACCGCGCTCGGGGTCAACATCGATTGCGACATGGCGATCGTGCAGCGCTGCCTCGACGAGATCGGCATCGGCTTTCTGATGGCGCCGCGGCATCATAGCGCCACTCGCCACGTCGCCCCGACCAGGGTCGAGCTGGCGACGCGGACGATCTTCAACCTGCTCGGCCCGCTGTCGAACCCGGCCGGGGCGCGGCGGCAGCTCGTCGGCGTGTTCGCGCCCGAATGGGTCGTGCCGATGGCCGAGGTGCTCGGCCGGCTCGGCGCCGAGCACGTCTGGGTGGTGCACGGCTCGGGGATGGACGAGCTGACCACGGCCGGGGTCACGACGGTCGCCGAATTCAAGGACGGCAAGGTGCGCAGCTTCGAGGTCGTGCCCGAGGATGCCGGGCTGCCGCGCGCTGCGCTCGATGCGCTCAAGGGCGGCGACCCGGCGCACAACGCGGTGCTGATGCGCAGGGTGCTGGCCGGCGAAAAAGGGCCGCTGCGCGACATCACGCTGTTGAACAGTGCCGCCGGGCTGATCGTCGCCGGTCGCGCCGCAAACCTCTTCGAGGGCGCCGCCTTCGCCGCCGAAATCCTCGACAGCGGCAAAGCCGCCACGGTTCTCGAACGATTGGTGGCGGAGACCAACCGGTGAGCGACGTCCTTACCGAGATCTGCGACCGCAAGCGCGAGCACGTCAAACAGCGCAAGGCGGCAATGCCCGAGCGGACGCTGCTGAAGCGCCTCGCCAACGTGCCGCCGCCGCGCGGCTTTGCCGACGCGTTGGCGGCGCGGGTTGCGGCAGGCGCCTATGGCCTGATCGCCGAGATCAAGAAGGCTTCGCCGAGCAAGGGGCTGATCCGCGCCGATTTCGATCCCCCTACCCTCGCTCGGGCCTATCAGGTCGGCGGCGCGACCTGCCTGTCGGTGCTGACCGACGAGCCCTATTTCCAGGGCAGCGACAACTACCTGGTCGCCGCTCGCGAAGCGGTCCCGCTACCGGTATTGCGCAAGGATTTCATGGTCGATCCCTATCAGGTGATCGAAAGCCGGGTTCTGGGCGCCGATTGCATTCTGCTGATCATGGCTGCGCTCGACGACGCGACAGCGCGGGAGCTGGCGACCGAGGCGCAGGGTCTCGGCATGGATGTGCTGGTCGAGGTGCACGACCGCATCGAGCTCGACCGCGCGCTCAAGCTCGACGCCCGGCTGATCGGCATCAACAACCGGGACCTGAAGACCTTGAAGGTCGATTTGAAGACCGCCGAGACCCTTGCCCCTCTGGTGCCGAGGGACCGCATCGCGGTCGGCGAAAGCGGGCTCAATACGCCGGAGGACCTCGACCGCCTCGCCGCGGTCAATGCACGGTGCTTCCTGGTCGGCGAATCGCTGATGCGCGAACAGGACGTCGCGGCGGCGACCCGGCGTCTG
>DASQGR010000027.1:0-3213 GCA_035632515.1 Allostellaceae bacterium
CCGGTTACGGGGAGAGGGAGGGGTCCACGCGACGCGGGAGAGGGTGAGGGGCGGGACCTCAAGCATGGGTGGCGTCGGTTTTCGTATGCGCATAAAGCCAGCACGCGGCCTGCGTGCGCTCGGCGGGCATCAGGTCGGGCCGCTCGCGGTGGCAGCGGTCGAATACCTGCGGGCAGCGCGGGTTGAAGGCGCAGCCCGGCGGGATCGCGTTCAATCGCGGCATCGTCCCGTCGATCTGCTGCAAGCGCCCGCGGCGGCCGGCGGTGCGCGGTATCGAAGCCATCAGCCCGGCCGTATAGGGATGGCTCGGCCGGTCGACGATGTCGCGTACCGGACCGATTTCGACGATGCGCCCGGCATACATCACCGCGACGCGGTGCGCGGTCTCGGCGATCACCCCCATGTCGTGCGTCACCAGCATGATCGCGGTGCCGTGGTCACGCCCGAGCCGCTTCAACAGCGCGATGATCTGCGCCTGGATCGATACGTCGAGCGCGGTGGTCGGCTCGTCGGCGACAATCAGGCGCGGGTTCGCGGCGAGCGCCAGGGCGATGACCACCCGCTGGCGCATCCCGCCGGAAAACTGGTGCGGGTAATGGTCGATGCGCTCGCCGGCGGCGGCGATGCCGACCTCCCGCAGCAGGGCGAGCGCCCGCGCCCGCGCCTCCGCGGCCCCGACATCGAGATGGGTGCGGATCGTCTCGATGAGCTGCTGACCGATGGTGTAAAGCGGGTTGAGGCTGGTCAGCGGATCCTGGAAGATCGCCCCGATCTCCTTGCCGCGGATGCGCCGCATCTGCTCGTAGGGCAGGTTGTCGATGCGCTTGCCGCCGAGGGATATGCGCCCGCCGGCGATGCGCAGCGGCGGCTCCAGCAGGCCGATGATCGCGGCGCCGGTCAGCGACTTGCCGGCCCCCGACTCGCCGACCACGCCGAGCACTTCGCCCGGCGCGATGTCGAAGCTGATGTCGTCGACCGCGACCAGAATGCCGCGCCGCATCGGCACCTCGACCCGGAGGTTTTCGACCTGCAGCAGCGGCGGGTTGTTGCGCATTCAAGCCGTCACTGCCGGGAGCCTAGCGACGAAACAATCCTGCTGATCCGAGTCTCCTGCGGGCGCGAGATTGCTTCGCTTCGCTCGCAATGACACATAAGTCGTTACCGCAGCTTCGGGTTGAAGGCGTCGCGCAGCCAGTCGCCAAGCAGGTTGACCGACAGGATCAACAACGCCAGCACAACCCCCGGAAAAATCGATATCCACCAGTCACCCGAGAGCAGGTAGTCGTTGCCGACCCGGATCAGGGTCCCGAGCGAGGGCTGGGTCGGCGGCAGGCCGACGCCGAGAAACGATAGGGTCGCCTCGGTGAGGATCGCCGTGGCGAGGTTGATCGTCGCGATCACCAGCACCGGGCCGATCACGTTCGGCAGCAGATGCCCGATCACGATCCGCGCCGGGTGTACGCCGATCACCCGCGCCGCCTGGATGTATTCCTTGTTGCGCTCGACCAGGGTGGAGCCCCGTACGGTGCGGGCGAAATGCACCCAGTTGGAGAGGGCGATCGCCGCTATCAGCACATATACGGTGATCTCGGCCTGGATCTCGCGGGGCAGGACGCTGCGTGCCACCCCATCGATCAGCAGTGCGATCAGGATCGCCGGAAAGCTCAGCTGCACGTCGGCGACACGCATGATCAAGGTTTCGGCGACGCCGCCGCGCCAACCGGCGACGAGGCCGAGTCCGACTCCTATCAGGATCGCCAGGACCACCGCCGAGCAGCCGACCAAGAGCGACAGCCGCGTGCCGTAAAGGATCCCGGAGAGCACGTCGCGGCCTTGATTGTCGGTGCCGAGGGGGAAGCTCCAATTGCCGCCGTCGAGCCAGGCCGGCGGGTCGGTGGCATCCAACAGGCTCAGCGATGCAAGGTCGTAGGGATCGTGCGGCGAGATCAGCGGCGCCAGCAGCGCCGACGCGATGATGATGACGGCAACAAGCGATGCCACTACGGTCACCGGCGAGCGGCGGAAGCTGTACAGCAGGTCGTTGTCGCTCAGGCGCCGCCACCGGCGCGGCCGTACTGGCGCGGCGGCGGTCGGGGTTGCGGTGCCGGGCGCGAGGAGCTCTGCCATGCGGCTTAGCCGGCGGCCGCCTCGCGTTCGATCCGCAGGCGCGGATCGACGACGTAATAGAGCAAATCGACCGCCAGATTGATGACCACGAAAAAGAACCCGACCAGCACCAGATAGGCCGCCATCACCGGGATGTCGGCAAAGGTCACCGCCTGGATGAACATCAGCCCCATGCCCGGCCACTGGAATACGGTTTCGGTGATCACGGCGAATGCAATGATCGAGCCGAGTTGCAAGCCGGTGATGGTAATCACCGGCACCAGCGTGTTCTTCAGCGCGTGGCCGAAATTGATCGCCCGGCTGGTCAAGCCGCGGGCACGGGCGAACTTGATGTAGTCGGCGCGCAGCACCTCGATCATCTCGGCGCGCACCAGCCGCATGATGAACGTCATCTGGAACAGCGAGAGCGTCACCGCCGGCAGGATGATTGCCCGCCATCCCTCGACGGATAAAAGACCCGTCGTCCACCAGCCGATATGGGTCACCGTGCCGCGCCCGAACGACGGCAGCCAGCCGAGCACCACGGCAAAGATCAGGATCAACAATATGCCGATCAAAAAGGTCGGCAGCGACACCCCGATCAGCGAGGTGGCAAGCATCGCTTGCGACACCCACGAATCGCGGTGCAGCCCGGTGTATATTCCCATCGGCACGCCGACGATCAAGGCGAGGGCGGCGGCGACAAAACTCAGCTCCAGCGTCGCCGGCATTTTCTCGAGGATGATCTGGCCCACCGGCCGCGCCTGCTGGTAGGAAAGGCCGAAATTGCCTTCCGCCGCATGCCCGACAAAGCGCGCGAACTGGACGATGAAGCTGTCGTTGAGTCCCAGTTCCTGGCGCAGCCGCTCGCGGTCGGCGAGGGTAGTGTCCTGCCCGACCATGTTGTTGATCGGGTCGCCGACATAGTTGAACAGGGCAAAGGCGATCAGCGCCACCGTCAGCATCACCAGCACGGATTGCATCAGCCGCCGGATGATGAAGGCCGGCATCAGCGGCTCGCCGATGCCGTTATCGCGACGGAAACCATCGCCCTTGGCCGGGCTTGCCGATTGGATGGCTCCGGGTCGTGACCAATCGTCGGAGTGT
>DASQGR010000028.1:0-21056 GCA_035632515.1 Allostellaceae bacterium
CGATTTCACCGCAGCCTTCGCCCGGTTCAAAGCCGGCTATCAGGTTGATTTCGATATCGATAGCTCGCGGCGGGGTTCGCGCGCCGGCGAAATGGTGGCGCGCTGCATCGGCGAGACCGGCACCAGCGCCTACTACACCGCCTTGCGTGAGGCCGCCGACGAGCCGGTGCTCAAGGAAATCTGCCGCCAGATCGCTGCCGACGAGCTGCGCCATTATCGGCTGTTTTACAAAAACCTCTGCGCCTGCCTGACGCGCGAGCGGCTCAGCCGGTGGACGCGGCTGCGGATAGCGCTCGGCCGCGTCGCCGAAAGCGCAGACGACGAACTCGCCTACGCCTATTACGCCGCCAACGAGTGGGCGCAGCCGTATCGGCGGCGGCGCCATTCGCGCGCCTATGCCGCTCGCGCCTTTGCGCTTTATCGTCGCCATCATGTCGAGCGCATGGTGGCGATGGTGCTGAAGGCGGTTGGGCTGACCCCGAACGGTCGCCTCGGCCGGGCGACGAGCATCCTCGCCTGGGCGGCGGTGCGCCGTCGCGCCGCCCGGCTCGCCGCCGGCCTCGCCAAAGCCGCCTGAGGTCTACGCGCCGCGCGCGTAATGGTCGGCGAGGATCTGGGCGATCACCTGAGTAATCTTTTTGCCGGTCGGTATGTGCAGGAATTCGTTGGGGCCATGCGCGTTGGAATGCGGGCCCAGCACGCCGGTGACGACGAATTGCGCCGCCGGAAAGCGCTCGCCGAGCATCGCCATGAACGGGATGCTGCCGCCCTCGCCCATATAGGCCGGCGGCGCGCCGAACGCGTCCTGCGAGGCCCTGCTCAGCGAGGCTTCGAGCCAGCCCGACAAGGCCGGCGCATTCCATCCGGCCGATGCGGTCTGGCCGGCGAATTCGACCGTGGCGCCGTAGGGCGGATCGGCCTCGAGCAGGCGCTTGACCATGGCCCCGGCGGCCTCGGGGTCGAGCGTCGGCGGCAGGCGCAGGCTCAGCTTCGCCGTGGTGAACGGCAACAGCACATTGCCGGCATTGCCCGGTTCGGGCAGGCCGGACATGCCGGTGACGGCGAGTTGCGGCCGCCAGGTGCGGTTCAGCACCAGTTCGGTGGTGTCTTGGGACATCGGCGCCGTGTCGCCGGCAAACGGAAACTTCGCGTAGATCTGGTCGCCCAGCGCTGCCGCAGCACGGCGCGCCTGGGCCACCCGCTCGGCCGGGATCTGGGTATAGAGCCCGTCCGGGCGGATCGTGCCGCTCGCTTCATCCTCGAGCCGCGACAACAAGCTTCGCAGGATGCGAAAGCTTGACGGCACCACCCCCGAGGCATCGCCCGAATGCACCCCCTCTTCGAGCACCCTGACATTGAGTGTGCAGGCGAGAACCCCGCGCAGCGACGTCGTCAGCCACAGTTGGTCGTAATTGCCGCAACCGGAATCGAGACAGACGACCAGCGACGGCTTGCCGATCTGGCCGGCCAGATGATCGACGTAGAACGGCAGATCGTAGCTCCCCGATTCCTCGCAAGCCTCGATCAGCACCATCGCGCGGGCATGGGGCATTCCTTGCTCGCGCAACGCCGCCAGCGCGGTCAGCGCGCCGAACATCGCATAGCCGTCATCGGCGCCGCCGCGGCCATAAAGCCTGTCGCCGTCGAGCCGCGGCTGCCACGGCCCGTAGCCCTCAAGCCACCCGACCATCTCGGGCTGTTTGTCGAGATGACCGTACAGCAGCACGGTATCGGGACCTTCACCCGGAATATCGATAGCAATAACCGGAGTGCGCCCTGGCAGACGTACGACATCGAGCGTCGCACCGGGAAACAGGCCGAGCTTGCCGCGCGCCCAGCGCTCGAACATCGCCACCGCCGTGTCCATGTACCCGTGCGCCGCCCAGTCAGGATCGAATAGGGGCGATTTGTTGGGGATCTTGATGTATTCGACGAGAGCCGGGACGATATCGTCGCCCCAGCATTGATCGACAAACCGGCCAAGCCTGGCGATGTCCAGCATCCGAAGCAGCCTCCACTATTTCGGGCCAATCTACCACTGCACGGAGCCGCCGCCATGATCGTCGTGTTCGGCTCGATCAATGTCGATGTGCTGGTGTCGGTGCCGCATCTGCCGGTACCGGGGGAGACCGTGCTCGGCGGCGATTATGTGATCGCGCCGGGCGGCAAGGGCGCCAACCAGGCATTGGCAGCGTGCCGCGCCGGCGCCTCGGTGACGATGATCGGCGCGGTGGGGCGCGATCCTTTCGGCGGAATTGCGCTGAGCCTGCTGCGCCGCGGCGGGGTCTATCTAAGTCATGTCGCCGAGGTCGAGCGGCCCACCGGCTGCGCGGTCATAACCGTCGATCCGACCGGCGAGAACCAGATCGCCGTGGCCTCCGGCGCCAATCTGCTGACCGCGGCGAGACAGGTGCCCGACCGTCTGCTCGAACCGAAAACCGTGCTGATTCTGCAGCGCGAGGTGCCGGCCGCGGAGAACGCTGCAGTGATCGCTCGGGCCCGTGCCCGCGGCGCCCGTATCGTCTTCAGCCTCGCCCCGGCAGGGCCGATCGCTCCGGCACAGCTCGAGGATATCGATTTTATCATCGCCAATGAGGGCGAGGCCGCGACCCTCGGCGGCGATGCGGCCGGGTTGGCGCGCCAGCTCGGACAAGGGCTGATCGTAACACGCGGGGCCAAAGGGGCAACGGCGCTGTTGCACGACGGCAGCACGCTCACGATCCCGACCCTGGCGATCGATCCGGTCGATACCACCGGCGCCGGCGACACCTTTGCCGGGGTATTCGCCGCCGGGCTCGATCAGCGGCTGACGTTCGACCTCGCGCTGCGCCGCGCCAGCGCCGCCGCCGCGCTGGCCTGCCTTGCGGTCGGCGCGCAGACGGCTATGCCGAGCCGCGCCGCGATCGACGAAGCGGTGTTGCGCCTATAGCCCGAAATGACAGCGGAATTCCTCGATCACCGCGACATAGATCGCCCGCTTGAACGGGACGATCAGCTCCGGCAATTCCGCCGGCGTCACCCATTTCCACGCGCTGAATTCGCGGTGCTCGGTATCGATATTGATATCTTCATCATCACCGAGAAACCGCATGAAAAACCATTTTTGCGCCTGTCCGCGGAACCGGCCGCCCCACATGCGGCCGGCAATGTCGGCGGGCACGTCGTAGCAGTACCAATCGCGGCTTTCGGCGACGATCTCGGCCTTGTCGGTGCCGGTCTCCTCGGCCAGCTCGCGCATCGCCGCCTGTGCCGGGGTTTCGCCCGGGTCGATCCCGCCCTGCGGCATCTGCCAAGCCGAGAGGCCCGCGGGCATGTCGGCGCGGCAACCGACAAACACCTTGCCGTCGCGATTGAACAGGATGATCCCGACGTTCGGCCGGTAGGCGGAAAGATCGTCGTCGCTCAGTTGGTGGCCCGCCCGTTGAACAGCGCGATGCCGCGCAGCATGTCGACCGCGCGGGCAAGCTGATAGTCATCGCCGGTGCCCATCACCGCCGGGTCGACCGCGGCCTGCTCGGAAGCCTCGCCGTCTTCCTTGGCGTCGGTCTTCTTGGTCTCGGCCTCGCTGGCCGGATGCTCGATTTTGGCCGCTTCGACGACGATGTCGGGGTCGATGCCCTTGGCCTGGATCGAGCGTCCCGACGGCGTGTAGTAGCGCGCCGTGGTGAGCCGCATCGCGCCGTGGCCGGGCAGCGGAATGATGGTCTGGACCGAGCCTTTGCCGAACGAGCGGGTGCCGATCAGGATCGCCCGATGATGGTCCTGCAAGGCGCCGGCGACGATCTCGCTGGCCGAGGCGGAGCCGCCATTGATCAGCACCGCCATCGGCAACCCGCCGGAAATGTCGCCCGCATGGGCGTTATAGCGCTGGGCATCGTCGGCGCGCCGCCCGCGGGTCGAGACGATCTCGCCCTTTTCGAGAAACGCGTCCGATACCGCAACCGCCTGGTCCAACAGCCCGCCCGGATTGTTGCGCAGGTCGAGAACGATCCCGGCGAGCTTGTTGCCGGCCTGCTGCTTCAGGCTCTTCATCGCGTTGTTCAGACCGATATCGGTCTGCTCGTTAAAGCTGGTGATGCGGATATAGCCGATCCGGTCGCCTTCGAGGTGCGAGCGCACCGATTGGATCTTGATCTTGGCGCGCACCAGCTTGACGTCGAACGGGTCGCGCCCGGCACGGCGGATCCTTAGCGTGACCTCGCTGTTCTCGGGTCCCCGCATCTTCTCGACCGCCTCCGGCAGGGTCAGGCCCTGGATCGGGTTGCCGTCGAGATGGGTGATCAGATCGCCCGGTTTCAGCCCGGCGCGTGCGGCAGGGGTATCGTCGATCGGCGACACCACCTTGATCAGGCCATTCTCCATCGACACCTCGATCCCGAGCCCGCCGAACTCACCGCGAGTCTGGACCTTCATGTCGCCGAAATTCTTGGCATTGAGATAGTTCGAATGAGGATCAAGCGCGGTCAGCATGCCGTTGATCGCACCCTCGATCAGGGTGTCGTCGCTGGCTTCGTCGACGTAGTCGCTGCGCACCTTTTCGAACACGTCGCCGAACAGGTTGAGCTCCTTGTAGGTCTCAGCCGTGTTTCCGGATGCGGCGCCGACATCCTGGCGCATCGGCAGGATGAAAAGCGCTGCGGCAAGCGCCGCGATCAGCCCCAATCGTTTCATTCACTCACCCTGCTGTCCTCGGTCTTTTCATCGCGGCTGGCAAGCCGCGATTGCGGATCGACCGGGCGTCCGTCGTGGCGTAATTCCAGATAAAACGTCGCACCGGCGTTCTTGTCGTCCGCCCCGGCCAACACCCCGACGGGCTCGCCCGCCAGGAGCCATTGGCCGATCGTCACATCGACACGGCTCAACCCCGCCAACAGCGAATGATATCCGCCGCCGTGCCGGATGATCAAGATCAGCCCGTAATCCTGGAACTGGCCGGCGAAATCGACGCGGCCGTCGAACGGCGCGATGACGAGGGCGTTGGGGATCGTATTCAAGGTCAGGCCCGGGCTCGGATGGCCGGAAGAGTCGGCGTCGCCGAAGCCGTGGACGAGATCGCCCGCCACCGGCCACAGCATCGTCGTCTTCGGCGCATCGAGGCTGCGCAGGCTCTTCGGCTTGGTCGGGTCGAGCGGCGTCGCCCCCTTTTTCACCGGCCCCGTGGTGCGCAGGCGGATCAGCAATTCCTTGTCGTGGCGGTCCATTTCGGCATCGGCGCGCCTGACCAGGTCGAGCAGGTCGCTTGCGTGTTCGGCAAGCTTGGCGCCGGCGGGCGTCTTGCCGTTGCCACGCAAGAGCTGGCTGTCGAGCTCGCTTCGCCTGGCGATCAGCTGGATCAGCGCATCACGGCTGGCGGCGAGCGCGGCGCGCGCCTCGTCGACTTCCTTGCGCCGTGTGGTGATATGGCTACGCACCGTGTTCAGCGCGGCAAGCTGGCCGGTAAGCGAGCGCGCCTGATCGGTCAAGGCGGGCACCGCCGCGGCGATTAGAACGCCGCTGCGCAACCGGTCGACCGGCCCTTCGGGCGCGAAGGCCAGCGCCTCGGGCGGCGCCCGCGCCAGTCGCGCCAGGGCGCCGAGCAGTTGCTCCTGCTCCTGGCGGCTTTGCGCCAGCTCCTGCTGCTTCGCCGTCACGGCGCGCTCCATGACGTCGACGGCAAGATCGAGCGCGCCGATCGTCCGCTCGCGGCGGCGCACCGTCAACGCAGCGGCGACGCATTGCTCGCGCACGGTCTCGAGCTGGGCGGCCTGCGCTTCGACCGGTGCCGCTTTCGGTGCCGCCGCGTTGCCGCCGCCCGACGGGAGCAAGACCAGGGCGACGATCGCGAAGAGGACCCTGCGCCGCAGCCCGATCACTCGCGCCTCATCCGGCGGCAACCCGCCGCGCCTCGAGCGACGGGGTGGCGGCGATCAGCGAATGCCCGGTCATCGCATCCGGCTGCTTGAGGCCGAGGAGCGCGAGCAAGGTTAGCGCGACATCGGCGAGGCGGCCGCTTTCGACCCGGTGTACGGCGGCCGGCGGGTTGACGATGACGAACGGCACCGGGTTCAGGGTATGGGCGGTATGCGGCTCGCCGGTTTCGGGGTCGCGCATCATCTCGGCATTGCCGTGGTCGGCCGTGATCACCAACGTGCCGCCCGCCGCCTCGACGGCCCCGGCCAGCCGGCCGAGGCAGGCATCGACCGTCTCGACCGCTTGCTCGGCCGCAGCGACGATGCCGGTGTGCCCGACCATGTCGGTATTGGCGTAATTCAGCACGACCACGTCGAATTTGCCTGATTGGATCGCCGCGACGACCTTGTCGGTCACTTCCGGCGCAGACATTTGCGGCTGCTTGTCGTAGGTCGCAACTTTCGGCGACGGCACCAGGATGCGCTCCTCGCCGGGAAATACGGTCTCGCGCCCGCCATTGAAGAAAAACGTGACATGCGCGTATTTCTCGGTCTCGGCGATGCGCAGCTGATGCAGGCCGGCGCGCGAGACCACCTCGCCAAAGGTGTCTTCGAGGTTTTCCGGGGGAAAAAGGGTGGCGAGGAAGCGGTTCAGCTCCTCCGAATATTCGACCAGGCCGAGCGCGCCGGAGAAATCGACCCGGCGATTGCGGGCAAAGCCGGAAAACCCGGGATCGACCAGCGCGCCGGCGATCTCGCGAATTCGATCGGCGCGAAAATTCGCCAGCAGCAGCCCGTCGCCGTTTTCCATGCCGGCGTAGTCGCCGATCGCGGTCGGCACCACGAACTCGTCGGTTTCGCCGCGAGCATAAGCCGCTTCGACCGCGGCGAGGGGGTCGAGCGCCCTGTGGCCGACCGCCTCGGTCAGCATCAGGTAGGCTTTCTCGACGCGATCCCAGCGCTTGTCGCGGTCCATCGCGTAAAAGCGGCCGGAAATTGTGGCGATCCTGATGTCGCCGGCGCCGGCGGTGTCGGCCTTGAACTGCCGGAGATAGCCGAGCGCCGATTGCGGCGGCGTGTCGCGCCCGTCGAGCACCGCATGCACCGCGACCCTGAGCCCGGCGCCGGCAAGGATGCGGCACAGCGCCGCGATCTGACCCTGGTGCGAATGCACCCCGCCCGGCGACATCAGCCCGAGAACATGGGCGGTGCCGCGCCTGGCCTTGACCCGGGCGATGAACTCGCGCAACGGCGCCATCTCGGCCAGCTTGCCGGTGGCGACGGCGTCGTCGATGCGCGGCAGATCCTGCATCACCACCCGGCCGGCGCCGAGATTGGTGTGGCCGACCTCGGAATTGCCCATCTGCCCGTCGGGCAGGCCGACATAATGCTCGCTGGCGTCGAGATGCGAGCGCGGCCACCGCGCCGTCAAGCGGTGCCACACCGGCGTCTTCGCTCGGGTGATCGCGTTGTCGTCGGCGTCCGGCCGCTCGCCCCATCCGTCAAGGATGCATAGCACGACCGGGCGGGGACGATTGGCCATGACGCGATGCCTCTACCAGTTTGGGGACCGATTACGGCCGGCGATATATACGCGAAACACCCGGCGACGCGATAAATTTCCCTCGATTTGGACGGCGCGACCCAATCCCGGGACGCAGCTCAATCCCGGTGATAAGGGTGGCCGGCGAGGATTTGCTGCGCCCGGTAGAGCTGTTCCAGCAGCAGGCTGCGCACCAGCAGGTGCGGCCAGGTCATCGCCCCCAGCGACAGCACCGCCTCGGCGCGCTCGATCACCGCGGCCCCGAGCCCCTCGGCGCCGCCGATGGCAAAGGCCAGCGTGCCGACCCCCTGATCGCGCCATTGCGCGAAGCGATCGGCCAGTTCGCGGCTCGACCACACGGCGCCATGCTCGTCGAGCGCGACGAGGCGCGCCCCGGCCGGCAGGGCCGCCAGGATCAGCTCCGCCTCGCGCGCCTTTAGCGCCGCCGGCGGCAATTTTCGCTTTTCTTCAAGCTCGACGATCGCGACGGACGGCACGAGGCGCTTTGCATATGCCGCCTGCAGCTCGCCGAGCGGGCCGCGGCGCTGTCTGCCGATGGCGAGAATGACGGTGCGGATCGCCCCAATTCCCGATGACGAGGCCTACTGCCCGGCCGCCTCGACCTCGGGCAAGGCGGAGCCCCACATCTTTTCGAGATTGTAATAGGCCCGGATCTCCGGCCGGAACAGGTGGACGATGACGTCGCCGGCATCGATCAGCACCCAATCCCCCTGTCCCCTGCCCTCGACCAGCGAGCGCCATCGGCGCGGCAATATTTCGAGCAGATGATCGGTCAGCGCCGAGACCTGACGCGCGGTGCGGCCGCTGGCGATGACCATGTAATCGGCGATCTGCGTCTTGCCGGCGAGGTCGATGGTGACGATGTTCTCCGCCTGGCCCTCTTCGAGGCTGGCGAGAATGCGGGTGAGCAATTCCTGCGCCGGCGGGTCGGCCGGCTGGGTCTTGCGGCGGCGGCGTGCGGGCAGGCTGGCGACCGTGGCGGTCTCCTTCGTCTTGCGGGGTCGGCTCACCCGTTTGGCGCGGATCGCGGTCGCCGAACGCGGATCGAGCCTCGAATGGAAGAACGCCCAGGCCGGCGGCGCGATCTCAGCCAGCCGGCGCGCGGCATCCGCCGGTACGCGCGCCTGGGCGTAACGCCGCGCCGCCTTGCCGGCAAGCGCCCGCAACGCCGTCTGCGGCCGATCGAACACTGCGATCGGCAGGTTTTCGACAATCTCGGTCCAGCGTTTCCAGCACGGCAGCTGCGAAAGATTGTCGCCGCCCATCAGCCAGACAAACCGGCTGTGCGGAAAGCGGCGCCGCAGGGCGGCAATGGTGTCGGCGGTAAAGGTGGTGCCGAGCGCCGCCTCGATCGCGCTGACCTTGATCCGCGGATGCCCCTTTGCCAGCGCCTCGGCGCCGGCCAGCCGCCTGGCAAACGGCGCCATGCCGCGCGCGGGCTTCAGCGGATTCTGCGGCGAGACCAGCCACCACACCTCGTCGAGGTCGAGCCGCTTCAGCGCCTCGAGGCTGATATGCACATGGCCGCCATGGGCCGGGTTGAACGATCCGCCCAACAGCCCGATGCGGCGATGCGGTCGGCCGAAAATCGCGTTCAGGGACGCACCTGCCCGTTGCCGCGGACCATGTACTTATACGTGGTGAGCTCGGCGGCGCCGACCGGCCCGCGCGGCGGCAGGCGCTGCGTCGAGATGCCGATTTCGGCGCCCATCCCGAATTCGCCGCCATCGGCGAACTGGGTCGAGGCGTTGACCAGCACGATGGCGCTGTCGACCTCGCGCAAGAAGCGCTCGGCCACGGCTTCGTCCTCGGTCACGATCGCGTCGGTGTGGTGCGAGCCATAACGCTCGATATGGTCGATCGCGCCGGCAATACCATCGACAATCCGCACCGCGAGGATCGCGTCGAGATATTCGGTGCGCCAATCGTCCTCGCTGGCCGGGACGACGCCGGCATCCATCGCCAGCACTGCCGGGTCGCCGCGCAGCTCGCAGCCGGCGGCACGCAGATCGGCGAGGATCGGCGGCAGCATCGATTGCGCCTTGCGGTCGACCAGCAAGGTTTCCGTCGCGCCGCAGATCGACACCCGGCGCATCTTGGCGTTGAGCACGATGGCGCGCGCCTTTTCCGGGTCGGCGGCGCCGTCGATATAGGTATGGCACAGGCCTTCGAGATGGGCGATGACCGGAATTCGGCTCTCGCGCTGCACCCGCTCGATCAGCGACGCCCCGCCGCGCGGCACGATGATGTCGATGACCCCGCTCATGCCCAGCATCATGCCGACCGCCTCGCGGCCGCGGGTCGGCACGAGTTGGATCGCCGCCTCGGGCAGCCCGGCCGCGCGCAGCCCCTCGCCCAGCGCCGCAACGAGCGCGCGCGAGGAGCGAAAACTTTCCGAGCCGCCGCGTAGAATCGCCGCGTTGCCCGATTTGAGCGCCAGCCCGCCGGCATCGGCGGTCACGTTGGGCCGGCTTTCATAGATGATCCCGATCACGCCGAGCGGCACCGCCACCCGCGAAATGGCGAGCCCGTTGGGCCGCGTCCATTCGGCCAGCACCCGGCCGACCGGGTCGGGCAGGGCGGCGATGTCTTCAAGCCCCTTGGCGACGGCTTCCAGTCGCTTCGGGTCGAGCGCCAGGCGGTCGATCAGCGCGGCGCCGATGCCGGCGGCTTTTGCCGCCGCGACATCCTCGGCATTGGCGGCGAGGATCTCGTTCTGGCGGCGGCGCACCGCCTGGGCGGCGGCGCGCAATGCCGTCACCTTCGCCTCGGGCGAGGCCAGCGCCAGCGCCGATGCGGCTTCGCGCGCCTTGCGGCCGAGCTCGGCCATCTCGCCGGCCAAGCCGGATGCGGCGGGGTGCGCGTGGGTGATCGTGTCAGGCATCACGGCAGCTCGGTCAGCACCAGATCGTCACGGTGAATGATTTCATCGCGGCCACGATAGCCGAGGATCGCCGCGATTTCACCGCTCTTGTGCCCGGCGATGCGGTGGATGTCGCCACTGGCATAGGCGGACAGCCCGCGCCCGGCCTCGATCCCCGCCTTGGTGCGGACGGTGACGCAATCGCCGCGCTCGAACACGCCCTCGATCCCGACCACGCCGGCCGGCAACAGGCTTTTGCCCTTGCGCAGCGCACTGACGGCGCCGTCATCGACGATGACCGCGCCGGCCGGGTTGACCGCGCCGGCGATCCACGCCTTGCGCGCCGAGCGCGGCTCCGCCCGGGGCAGGAACAGGCTCGCCTTGGCGCCCGCCTCGATCGCGGCGAGCGGGCCGCGCACGCTGCCCCGAGGACGGCCCTGCGCGATGACCATGTGACAACCCGCGCCCATCGCGATGCGCGCGGCGGCGAGCTTGGTCACCATGCCGCCGGAGCTGTAGCCGGGCGGTGCTGCGCCGGCCATCGCCTCGATCTCGGCGCCGATGTCGCGGACCACCGGAATGTGACGGGCCGCCGGGTCGCGCCGCGGGTCGGCGGTGTAGAGCCCGTCGATGTCGCTGAGCAGCATCAGCATGTCGGCGCTGACCATCTGCGCCACCCGGGCGGCGAGCCGATCGTTGTCGCCAAAGCGGATTTCGGTGGTGGCGATCGTGTCGTTTTCATTGACCACCGGCACCGCGCCCAAAGCCAGCAGTTGGGCGAAGGTGGCGCGGGCATTGAGGTGACGCCGACGCAGCTCGGTGTCGTCGAGGGTCAGCAGGATCTGCGCGACGGTGATGCCGTGCCGGGCCAGCGCCTCCTGGTAGGCATGGGCGAGGCGGATCTGCCCGGTCGCCGCCGCCGCCTGCTTTTCCTCGAGCTTCAGGGCGCGTCCGATCAGGCCGAGATGACGGCGCCCGACCGCGATCGCCCCCGACGATACCAGGATAATTTCCTGGCCGCGGGCGCGGCAGCGCGCGACATCGGCGACCAGCGCATCGAGCCAGGCGTGGCGCAGCTCGCCGTGATCGCCGACCAGCAGCGCCGAGCCGATCTTGATGACCAGCCGCTTGGCATCGGCCAGGGCGCTTGCCGGGGTCGGCAAGCCTTCGCCGGTCCGCTCCGCGGCCTCCCTCCCGTTCGGGCGGGAGAGGGATGGGGAGGGGGCTTCGAGCCTGTCCATTATGCCTCGACCAACGCGCCTACGCGCTCGGCCTCGATCGCGGAAAACAGCGCGGCGACAATTTCGGCCACCCCGGCGCCGCTGACCGCCGACAGCGGCAGCACTGTCGCGCCGCGCCCGGCGACGCGCGCCAGCGCCCGGCATTTGCGCCTGGTCTCGTCGGGGTCGAGCGCATCGATCTTGTTGAGGCCGACCACCTGCGGCTTGCCCGCCAGCCCATGCCCGTAGGATTGCAGCTCGGAGCGGATCGTCCTGTAGGCACCGGCGACGTCGTCGGCGGTGCCGTCGATCAGGTGCAGGATCACCGCGCAACGTTCGACGTGGCCTAGAAACCGGGTGCCGAGCCCGGCGCCCTCGCTTGCCCCCTCGATCAGCCCGGGGAGGTCGGCGAGCACGAATTCGCGATCGTCGAGCCGCACCACGCCGAGTTGCGGCCGCAACGTGGTGAACGGGTAGTCGGCGATCTTCGGCTTGGCGTGCGACAGCCGCGCCAGCAAGGTCGATTTGCCGGCATTGGGCAGGCCGACCAACCCGGCATCGGCGATCAGCTTAAGGCGCAGCCACACCCAGGCCTCGCTGCCGGGCCAGCCCGGGTCCGCCCGGCGCGGCGCTTGGTTGGTGGCACTCTTGTAATGGCTGTTGCCGTACCCGCCGTCGCCGCCGCGCAGGAAAACCCGGCGCTGTCCGGCACGGGTCAGATCGGCCAGAACGGTCTCGTTGTTCTCATCGAGGATTTGCGTGCCCACCGGGACCCGCAGCACGAGATCGCGCCCGCCGGCGCCGGTGCGGTCGCGCCCCGCTCCACCGCGCCCGTTCTGCGCCCGGAAATGCTGCTGGTAGCGGTAGTCGATCAGCGTGTTGAGGTTGTCCTGCGCGACAAAAATGATGTCGCCGCCCTTGCCTCCGTCACCGCCGTCGGGGCCGCCGAACTCGATGAACTTCTCCCGCCGAAAGCTGGCCGAACCGGGGCCGCCGTCGCCGCTTTTCAGGTAGATCTTGCACTGGTCGAGAAATTTCATCGTGAGGCTCGGCAATAAAAAAGGAGCGGCGAGCCGCTCCCCTTTCGCAAATCTTGTGGGGAACGGCTATTCGGCTGCCGCCGCCGGCTGCGGCACCACCGAGATGTAGGTGCGCCCGCCCAATCCCCTGTGGAACTTGACGGCGCCGTCGATGAGCGCGAACAGCGTGTGGTCGCGGCCCATGCCGACCTCGCCGCCCGGATGGAACTTGGTGCCGCGCTGACGCACGATGATGTTGCCGGCAACGACGATCTCGCCGCCAAATTTCTTGACGCCGAGCCGCCGGCCGCGGCTGTCGCGCCCGTTGCGGGACGACCCGCCCGCTTTCTTATGCGCCATCTCGAACTCTCCTCGGCTCCGCTCAGCCGCCGGTACGGATCTCGGTGATCCGCAGCACGGTCTGATGCTGGCGGTGGCCATTCTTGCGCCGGTAATTATGCCGCCGCTTTTTCTTGAACACGATGATCTTGTCGGCGCGACGATGCTCGACCAGGGTGGCGCTGACCGAGGCGCCGGCAACCAGCGGCGCGCCAGCCGATACGCCAGCGCCGTCGCCGACCATCAGCACCTCGCCGAGCTCGACGATGGCCCCAGGCTCGCCGGCCAGCTTCTCGACCGCGATCACGTCGTCGGGGGCGACCTTGTACTGCTTGCCGCCGGTACGGATCACTGCGAACATCTTGACCGCCGCTCAAGGGTTGGCGCGCAGGGTATGGAGATTGCCGGCGCGGAAACACGACGGACGGGCCGCGCCCGTCCGGGAGCCGCGACTATAATGTTGCGCCCTTTGCTGTCAAGCAGCGGGATGGCATGTCAACCGGCCGTGTCGTCAGGCCCCGGTGGTTCACCGCCCCGCCTCTGCAAAATTTGATCGAACGCAGCGAAATCGGCACGCGCGCGACGCTCGGCAAAGAATTCGGCCGTGCACATCGCCGCCAGCTTTTCGGCGACGGCGGTCGCGACGAACTGGTTGACGCTGATCCCGTCCTGCTTCGCCCGCCGCTCGACCTCGGCCTTGACCGAACGCGGCAGGCGAAGCGGATAGGTGCTTTGGCTCTTCATGTCCTGATCCTCTGGAGCGCCTGGGCCGGGGTCAGCAGCTCAATTCCGAACCTCGCCGGCACGACACCGAAATCTCGCCGATTGAACGTTACAATAGCGGCGACCTGACCGTTGACCGCTGCGTCAAGTACCAGCTCATCGGCCGGGTCGCGCAACTGCGGCCGCCACAGGAAATGAGTCTCCACCGGTTCGGCCATCGCGATCACGGCGTCGATGAAGATGTCGACCTCATCAAGCTTAAGCCCGGCGGCGAGGCAATGCTCGGCGAGCCGACAGATTGCTTCGTACTCGACGGCGAGCGCTACATTAGCGACCATAGCCAATTCGCGACGCCGCGCTGCTCCCAATAACGCAGCCGAAGCGCCGGTCGGGCTGCGCATTGCCGCGACAATGACATTGGTATCGAGTACGCATCTCACATACCATGAAATATCACATTATATATGATATCATTAAATCATGCACGATGGCCCATTAGCGATAATTCCCGACGAATTCTACGACACCGGCCGTTTTGGCGTGGTGCGGGTGGTGGCGCGGGCCTGTCCGCTATGCGGCGGCGCGGACAAAGTGCCGCGGCCCGGCTATGGCGACGGGATCTGGCGGCTGTGCGAGTGCCGGGCCTGCGGCTTCGCCTATCTCGATCGGGCACCCGATTACGCGGCGCTGTTCTCGACGATGGCGTGGGAAAAGACCACGGTTGCCGAGGTCGAGCGCCGCGCCCAGCTGCGTCCGGCCTCGCACCGGCTCAGCAAATTGAGCCGGGCGCGGATGCGCATCCTGCCGCGCAAGAAAATGCCCGACCTCGTCGCCCGCCACGCGGCGCCGGGCAATGTCGTCGATCTCGGCTGCGGCACCGGGACCCAGCTCGACGGCCTTGCTGATGGTTACGTGCCCTATGGCATCGAGATTTCGAGCGAGGCGGCAGCGGCCGCCGACCGGAATTTCGCCGGGCGCGGCGGCAGGGCCGTCAACGCGCCGTCGCTCGACGGGCTGCGGGGCTTTGGCGAAGGGTTTTTCACCGCGGCGACGCTGCGCTCCTATCTCGAACACGAGCTACATCCGTGCGCCGTGCTGACCGAGCTGCACCGCACCCTGGCGCCGGGCGGGGTCGCGCTCGTCAAAGTGCCGAACTATGCCTCGCTCAATCGCCGCGTCACCGGGCGCAAATGGTGCGGGTTCCGCTATCCCGACCACCTCAACTACTTCACCCCGGCGAGCCTCGCCCGGATGGCCGAGCAATGCGGCTACCAGGCGCGGTTCGGCGCGACCGACCGGCTGCCGACCAGCGACAATATGTACGCAGTGCTGGCGAAGCGCTGATCCCGCGCGGCTTTGACGACGGCCCGCGGGCGCGCCTATGCTCAAAGGCTCCGGATAAGAAAGCAGTTCGAGGAGCGCTGGGGCGTATGGACACCGGCAAAATCAACGCTACCGAAGACGATGCCCTGCAATTTCACGCCGAAGGGCGGCCGGGCAAGTTGTCGATCGCCCCGCACAAGCCGCTGGTGACGCAGCGCGACCTGTCGCTGGCTTATTCGCCGGGGGTTGCCTATCCCTGCCTGCGCATCGAAAAGGACCCTGCGAGCGCGTTCGACTACACCTCGAAAGGCAATTTCGTCGCAGTCGTCTCCAACGGCACCGCGGTGCTGGGGCTCGGCGACCTCGGCGCGCTGGCGGCGAAGCCGGTGATGGAGGGCAAGGCGGCGCTGTTCAAGCGCTTTGCCGACATCGATTCGATCGATCTCGAAATCGACACCAAGGATGTCGACGAGTTCGTCAATTGCGTGCGCTTCCTGCATCCCTCGTTCGGCGGCATCAATCTCGAGGACATTCGCGCGCCCGAGTGCTTCGTCATCGAGGAGCGGCTGCGCGAGCTGCTCGATATCCCGGTGTTTCACGACGACCAGCACGGCACCGCGATCATCGCCACCGCGGGGCTCATCAACGCGCTGCACCTGACCAGGCGCGAGCTCAAGGACATCAAGATGGTGGTCAACGGCGCCGGCGCCGCCTCGATCGCCTGTGTCGAACTGCTGAAGTCGATGGGGCTGCCGGCCGGCAACGTCGTGCTGTGCGACACCCGCGGCGTCATCTATCGCGGCCGCACCGACGGCATGAACCAGTGGAAGTCCGCGCACGCGGTCGAGACCCGGGCGCGCACCCTGGCCGAGGCGATCGAGGGCGCCGACGTGTTCTACGGCCTGTCGGCCAAGGGCGCGGTGACCCAGGAGATGGTGCGGGCGATGGCCGACCGGCCGATCATCTTCGCGATGGCCAATCCCGACCCGGAAATCACCCCGGAGGAGGTGCGGGCGGTGCGCTCCGACGCGATCATCGCCACCGGGCGCTCGGACTATCCCAACCAGGTCAACAACGTGCTCGGCTTTCCCTATATCTTCCGCGGCGCGCTCGACGTCCGCGCATCGCAGATCAACGATGCGATGAAGATCGCCGCGGCCGAGGCGCTGGCCTCGCTGGCACGCGAGGACGTGCCGGACGAGGTCGCCGCCGCCTATGCCGGGCAGCGGCTGCGCTATGGGCCCGACTACATCATCCCGGCGCCGTTCGATCCGCGCCTCATCTGGGCGGTGCCGTCGGCGGTGGCGCAGGCGGCGATGGATTCCGGAGTGGCGCGCAAGCCCATCCTCGACATGGCCGTCTATAAGCGGACCTTGCGCGCCCGCCTCGACCCCACCGCGGCCAGCCTGGAGCTGATCTTCGAAAAGGTGCAGCGCCAGCCGAAACGCGTCGTCTTTGCCGAGGGCGAGGAGGAGATGACCATCCGCGCCGCCCTGCAATTTGCCGGCAGCGGCTACGGCACGCCGGTCCTGGTCGGGCGCGAGGACCGCATCCGCGCCACGATGGCGGCGATGGGGCTGAGCTCAGAGGCACCGCTCGAAATCCACAATGCGCGGCTGTCGCACAGCAATCAGAGCTACACCGAGTTCCTCTATCGCCGCCAGCAGCGGCTGGGCATGCTCTATCGCGACTGTCAGCGCCTGGTGAACCAGGACCGCAACGTCTTTGCCGCCTGCATGGTCGCCTGCGGCGACGCCGACGCGATGGTGACCGGGGTGACGCGGAACTCGTTCGACGTGCTCGACGAGGTGACCCGAGTCATCGAAGTGAAACAAGGCTGCGAGATGTTCGGCCTGACCGTGCTCTTGGCCCGCGAGCGCACGGTGCTGCTCGCCGATACGCTGGTGCATGAGAACCCGACCCCGGCGCAACTCGCCGACATCGCCGTCGAAGCCGCCGCCAAGGCGCGTGAGCTCGGCCTCGAACCGCGCGTCGCCCTGCTGTCCTACTCGAATTTCGGCAATCCGTCGGGGGATGGCGGTCAGAAGGTGCGCGAGGCGGCGGCCCTGCTCGACACTCGGGCGGCCGATTTCGAATATGACGGCGAGATGAGCGCCGATGTCGCGCTCGATGCCGGGCTGATGCGGCGGCTCTATCCGTTCTGCCGCCTGTCCGGCCCCGCCAATATCCTGATCATGCCCGAGCTGCACAGCGCCAATATCAGCGCCAGCCTGCTCGCGCATCTGGGCGGCGGCACGGTGATCGGGCCGCTGCTGATGGGCCTCGCCCGCCCGGTGCAGATCGTCAATATCGGCGCCACCGTGTCGGATCTCGTCAACCTCGCCGCGCTCGCGGCGCACGACGCGATCCGGTGAGCCAACCCTGAAGCGGCAAGCGAAACCGCCCTCTCCCGGGCTTGCCCCGGGAATCCACGTCTTCGCCAGCAGCCGGACGCCGAAAACAAGACAGCGATGGCCGGGTCGCGCCCGGCCACAGAGTCGCCGGTCGTGACCTTTCGCGGCCTGCGCCGGGTGCCCCTGCTGGCGTTCGGTCTTGCCCTGCCGAGCGTGGCGGTGCTCGCGAGCTTGGTCATCGCCGGACGGGTCGAGCTCAACGCGGCGCTGGCGGCGGCGGCGGCGATCCTGGTTTTGCTGGTCATTTTCATCGCGCCATTTGCGCTGTCGCTGTCAGCGGTGCAGCAGGCGATCGAGGATCTCGGCCCCGATGCCGCGCCCGCGGCCGAGGCCGCTGCGACCCGCCGCCTGCGCCGGCTCGGCCCCACCCTCACCGCGCTGTCGCAATCGGCGCTGCGCCTCGCGCGCGGCTGGCGCGAGCGCTGCGGGCGGGCGGAGACCGGGCTGGCCGCGGCCGAGGCGGTGTTCGCCGCGGTCCCCGACCCGCTGATCCTGATCGACAGACATCGGCGCATCGTCCGCGCCAACCCGGCAGCGAGCGAATTCGTCGGCGGGGCGGCCGAGGCGAGCGACCTTGCCGCCTCGCTGCGCAACCCGGTGGTGCTGGCGGCGGCCGATGCGGTGCTTGCGGGCGACAGCCTGCGGGTCGTCGACTTTGTCTTGTCGGTGCCGATGGAGCGCGTGATGCGGGCGCGGATCGCCCGAACCGAGGGCACCGCGATCGACGGAATCGCCGCGATCGTAACCCTGCACGACATCACCGCGCTGAAGGCGGCCGAGCAGATGCGCGCCGATTTCGTCGCCAATGCCGGACACGAGCTGAAGACCCCGCTGGCTACCCTCGTCGGCTTTATCGAAACGCTGCTGGGCGCGGCACGCGACGATCCCGCCGCCCGCGAGCGTTTCCTCGGCATCATGCGGGGCGAAGCCGCACGCATGTCGCGGCTGATCGACGACCTTCTCTCGCTGTCGCGGATCGAGCTCAACGAGCATGTCGCGCCGACCAGCCAGGTCCAGTTGGCGCCTCTGGTCGAACAGGTCGCCAACACGCTGGAGCTGCGCGCCGCCGAGCGCGGCATGCGGTTCAGCCTGACGCTACCCGACGACCTGCCCGACGTGCTGGGTGACGAAGACGAGCTCGCGCAGGTGTTCCAGAACCTGATCGACAACGCGATCAAATACGGCAAGCCGGAGAGCGAGATCGCCATCAACGCCAGTCTCGGCGCCGCCCACCGCGGCGAGCGACAAGGTGCCGCGCCGGGAAGCGGCTTCGTGCGTGTCGCGATCAGCGACCGCGGCGACGGCATCCCGAGCGAGCACCTGCCGCGGCTGACCGAGCGCTTCTACCGGATCGACACCGCCCGCTCGCGCAAGCTCGGCGGCACCGGTCTCGGCCTCGCCATCGTCAAGCACATCCTCAACCGGCATCGCGGCCGCCTCGAAATTTCAAGCACGGTCGGCCTCGGCTCGACATTTACCGTATGGCTTCAGGCAGCCACGGGACCGGCCGAATCTGTCATTGAACGGTCATGAAACTGCAATAGAACGTTCGCGACGACTCGTTAAAAGGCAGCCGGCCGGCATAAAGCCGATTCTGGAAACCAACACGGAGACGACCGTGCTCCTTCGCCGCACCCTGCTCACCGCCGCTGCCGCCGCCGTCCTGGCCGCGGCACTGCCGGCTGCCGCCGCCGAGATATCCGGCGCCGGCGCCACCTTCCCTTACCCGATTTATGCCAAATGGGCGGAGGCTTATAAGGCCAAGACCAACACCAGCATGAACTACCAGTCGATCGGCTCCGGCGGCGGCATCAAGCAGATCACCGCCAAGACCGTCGATTTGGGCGCCTCCGACATGCCGCTGAAGCCCGAGGACCTCGACAAGAACGGGCTCCAGCAATTCCCGATGGTGATGGGCGGCGTCGTGCCGGTCGTCAATCTGGCCGGGATCAAGCCCGGCGAATTGAAGCTCGACGGCAAGGTTCTGGCCGGGATGTATCTGGGCACGATCACCAAGTGGAACGATCCGGCGATCGCCGCGCTGAACCCGGGCGTCAACCTGCCGGACAAGGCGGTGGCGACGGTGCACCGCTCCGATGGGTCGGGCACCAACTTCATCTTCACCCACTACCTGTCGAGCGTCGACCCCGGGTTCAAGGCAAAGATCGGCGAGAACACCTCGGTCGAGTTCCCCGGCGGGCTCGGCGGCAAAGGCAATGAGGGGGTGGCGGCGCTGACCTCGCGCACCGACGGCGCGATCGGCTATGTCGAATACGCCTATGCGCTGCAGAACAAGATGACCTACGCCCAGCTCAAGAACAGGGACGGGGCCTTTGTCGCGCCCGACAGCAAGAGCTTCCAGGCCGCCGCCGCCAATGCCGACTGGTCAAAGGCGCCGGGCTTCTACCTGCTGCTGACCGACCAGCCCGGCAAGGAGAGCTGGCCGATCACCGGCGCTACCTTCATCCTGATGCACAAGCAGCAGGCCAAGCCCCAGAACGCGCGCGAAGTGTTGAACTTCTTCGACTGGGCCTACCACAACGGCGGACAGCTCGCCGAGCAGCTCGACTACGTGCCGATGCCCGCGGCGGTCATCAGCGCGGTCGAACAGAGCTGGAAGACAATCGTCGGAACCGACGCCAAGCCGGTGTGGACCGGACACGCGTTGTAACCGCGAGGATGCGACGAGGCGCAGGCAGCTACAGGGCGGCCTGCCCACCCCGCAACGTTCCGGGAGAAACAGGTGGCGGCAGAGATTGTGGCGATTTCCCAAGGCCGGGCACGCCGGCGACGCGCCAGCGGCAGCTTGGGGGACCCGCTGTTCCACGCCCTCACCCTGCTGTTCGCGGTCATCGTCCTGGTGATCCTGGGTGGCGTCATCGTCACGCTGGTGGAGGGAGCCTGGCCGGCCTTGCGGCATTTCGGGCCCGGCTTTCTGGTCACCAATGTGTGGAACCCGGTCACCGAGCGGTTCGGTGCCCTCGCGCCCATCTACGGCACCTTGGTGACCTCGGCGATCGCCATGCTGGTCGGCATTCCGGTATCGTTCGGGGTGGCGCTGTTCATCACCGAACTGTGCCCGAAATTCCTCAGGCGGCCGCTCGGCACGATGATCGAGCTGCTGGCGGCGATCCCGAGCATCATCTACGGCATCTGGGGGCTGTTCGTCCTCGCCCCGTTTATTCAGGGGCATGTCGAGCCGGCGCTGATCGCGACGCTCGGCGAGGTTCCCGGGATCGGCGCCTTGTTCGGCGGGCCGCCGCTGGGCATCGGCGTCCTGACCGCCGGGTTCATCCTGGCGATCATGGTGCTGCCGTTTATCGCCTCGGTGATGCGCGATGTTTTCGAGACCGTGCCGCCGATGTTAAAGGAAAGCGCCTATGGGCTGGGCGCGACGACGGCCGAGGTGATGTGGCGCGTGGTGCTGCCCTATACCCGCATCGGCGTGTTCGGCGGCGTGCTGCTGGGGCTCGGCCGTGCGCTCGGCGAAACGATGGCGGTCACCTTTGTGATCGGCAACTCGCACCATATCAACGCCTCGATCCTGCAGCCGGGCACGACGATTTCGGCGGCGCTGGCCAATGAATTCACCGAAGCGGTCGGCGATCTGTATCAATCCTCGCTGATCGCGCTCGGCTTCATCCTGTTCCTGATCACGTTCCTCGTGCTGGCCCTGGCCAAGCTGATGCTGATGCGCTTGCAG
>DASQGR010000029.1:0-2501 GCA_035632515.1 Allostellaceae bacterium
GACGGCGCCGGCCTCGTCATCGACGCGCTGTTCGGGGCGGGATTGGCGCGGCCGATCGAGGGAGCCGCGGCGGCGGTCATCGCCGCGCTCGATCGGCTCGGGGTTCCGATTGTCGCGGTCGATGTCCCGAGCGGCATCGACGGCGCCTCGGGCGAGGTGCGCGGCATCGCGCCAAAGGCCGCACTGACCGTCACCTTCTTCCGCCGCAAGCCGGGGCATCTCCTGCTGCCGGGCCGGATGCATTGCGGCGAGACGCTGGTGGCGCAAATCGGGATCGATGCCACGGTGCTCGACAGGGTAGCGCCGGATACCGCGGCGAATGACCCGGCGTTGTGGCTCGACCGCTTTCCGTTCCCGGGCGCATCCGATCACAAATACCGCCGCGGCCATGCACTGGTTGCCGGCGGCCCGGTGATGACAGGCGCGGCGCGGCTGGCGGCGCGTAGCGCGGCGCGGGCGGGCGCCGGCCTTGTTACGGTCGCCGCGCCGGAGCCGGCCTTTCCGATTTACGCCGCTGCGCTGACAGGGGTGATCGTGCTGCCGGTTGCCGGCCCGGACGGGTTTCGGGCGTTGCTCGCCGACCCCCGGCGCAATGTCGTGCTGGTCGGGCCGGGCGCCGGAAGCGGCCCGGAAACGCGCGACAAGGTCCTCGCGGTTCTAGCCGCCGGCAAGCAGGCGGTGCTCGACGCCGATGCCTTGACCGCGTTCGCGGCGAGACCCGCGGATCTGTTCGCCGCCGTTTGCGCGCCGTGCGTGTTGACCCCGCATGAGGGAGAATTCGCGCGCCTGTTCGAGGCGACGGGCAGCAAGGTCGAGCGGGCGCGCCGAGCGGCCAGGGCGAGCGGCGCGGTGATCGTGCTCAAGGGCGCCGATACGGTGATCGCCGATCCGGACGGCCGCGCCGCCATCAACGAGAATGCGCCGCCCGAGTTGGCGACGGCCGGATCGGGCGATGTCCTTGCCGGTCTCGTCACCGGCCTGCTGGCCCAGGGCATGCCGGCCTTCGAGGCGGCCGCCGCCGCGGTCTGGCTGCATGGCGAGGCCGCCCGCCAGTTCGGCGCGGGACTGGTTGCCGAGGACTTGATCGACGATCTGCCCGTTATACTCAACCGACTGAGGCAGCAGGCCAGACCGTGAACCCATCGCCAATGGACCCCGCATGACCGACCGCGCTCCGATCGCTTTTTTCGACACGGTCGTCGACCGCACCCTGGCCAATCTGCGCAACGTCTGGCGCGAGATCGCCACCTCGACGCGCGGCGTCCTGAGCGGCGCGCCGCGTCCCGACCTCCCCGAGGACGATGCCCAGAAGCTGCGCCAGCAGATGCAGAGCTGCCTCGACGGCAGTGGGGGCGAGGTCGGCGCGCGGGCCCGCGCGGCGGAACTCGGCCGCACCTATCTGGCGCTGAACCCGGCCGGCCGCGAACGGTTTTTGCAGGTGCTTGCCAAGGAATTCGACGTCGACCGCGCCGCGATCGACAAAAGCTGCGCCGCGCTTGCCGCTGCGGACGCGCCGGCGGATCGGACCGCAGCCGAGCGCGCCTTGCGCGCGGCGCTGGCGCCGCAGCGGGTGCGGCTGTTGCGTCAATTCAACGCGCTTCCCGAAGGGGTGAAGTTTCTCGTCGATCGACGCGCCGAGCTGATCGCACTTGCCAATGGCGATGCGGGGCTGCACGGCCTCGCCGAGGATCTGCGCGATTTGCTCGCCGACTGGTTCGATATCGGCTTTCTCGAGTTGAAGCGGATCACCTGGGATTCGCCCGCGGCGCTGCTCGAAAAGCTGATCGCCTACGAGGCGGTGCATGAGATTCGCGGCTGGTCCGACCTCAAGAACCGGCTCGAGGCCGATCGCCGCTGCTTTGCCTTTTTTCACCCGCGCATGCCGGACGAGCCGCTGATCTTTGTCGAGGTCGCGCTGGTGCGCGGGATGGCCGGAAACATCGCGGGGCTGCTCGACGAGAGCGCGCCGCTCGGCGATCCGAATGCCGCCGACAGTGCGATATTCTACTCGATCTCGAACTGCCAGCGCGGGCTCAACGGGATCAGCTTTGGTGATTTCCTGATCAAGCGGGTCGTCGATGCGCTGACCGCCGAGCTGCCGAAGCTCAAGGTTTTTGCCACCCTGTCGCCGATCCCCGGCTTTCGCGCCTGGCTCGGCAAGATCTCGGAACCCGACCTGTTGGTGCCGGGCGAAACAAAGGCGCTGGAGGCGGTTGCCGGTGAGGGCGCAACGCTGGCTCAACTGCTCGACCACCCGGCCTGGCCGTCCGATCCCGCCATTGCCTCCGCGGTGCGCGAACCGCTGCTGCGGCTTTGCGCGCGCTACCTGCTGCACGAGAAGGGCCGTGGCGGCCGCGCCGCCGACCCGGTCGCGCATTTTCATCTGACCAACGGCGCCCGGGTCGAACGGCTCAACTGGCTCGGCGATCTATCGGACAAGGGGTTGCAGCAATCGGCCGGGCTCATGGTCAACTACCTCTATCGCCTGGCCGATATCGAGG
>DASQGR010000030.1:0-9034 GCA_035632515.1 Allostellaceae bacterium
GGCGACCCATCGTCCGGGCGGCCTTGCAGCAATCGCCGCCGGTCAGCGCCTTCAAACAATCATGGATATGGTCGAGCGCCGTTCCGTCATCGTCCGCGAGATCGACCATGCCGCCGCCCGCTTCCGCCTTCCAGCAGTCGAACACCGCCTCGGGATTGGCCGGACGGTCGACCAGGCTGATCTCGGTCAGGGTCAGTGCGGTAATGATGGTGCGGTCGGCCGGATCGCGCGCCTGGACCCTGCCGCCGACCGAGAAGCCCTTGTAGACACCGGCGCGCACCTTGTCCCAGGCGCGCGGATCGACGATCCGGGCCGCGACGTAGAGGCCCTTGTCGTCGATCGCCGCCTCCTCGGCGATGCCGACCGCCGACATCTGGTGCATCTCGCGGATATTGGCGAATTTCAGATACCCGGCGAGCGCCGCTGCCAGCGCGTCGCGGGTGATGGTCTCGCCCTGATCGTCCTCGGCGTCGGTCGAGGCATAGCCCCAGACCATCCGCTCTTCGGCATCGACCTTGGCAATCGGAGCGTAAAAGCGCATCGCTTCACCGTGTTATTGAGGAAAGAAACGGCACCGCGCCGCTGTTGCCGTAGACCATGGGGATGTCGCCCCCCGGCACCGGTGCCAAGCCCAGGAGACGGCGCGCCTCATTGACCGCGTAAATGCCGTTGCGGACGTAGACCTCGAGCACTTTGGCTTGCTCGGACGGGTCGGCCGGACGCAGGTCGCCCCAGACGAATTCGAGATCGGGCTCGCCGATATAGTCCTGGATCACATGGTCGGCGAGCCGCTTGACCCAACCCATCAGCGGCGCCAGCCCCTCGGCCACTGCCGCGTCCTGCGCGGTCTCGGCGGTGGCGCGGTTGACCTGGCGCACAAACGCCGTCGGCGGCAGCGAGAAGGCATAACAGACGATGCGCGCCAGCCACTCGTCGAACTCATCCTTGTAGGGCGCTTCCTTGAAAGCCTGGTACTTGGCGCCGCTCGGCCCCCAAACCAGCCGCGAGCGCGAGCCGCTATTGCCGGCCAGGACGCTGTCGAACCATTCCTGGAACTGGCTGATCTGCTCCGCACTCCAGCCGTCAGGCGCGTTGAGCAGCCCGGGCGGCACGTTGCCCTCGGTGAAGTGCTGCAGTTGCATCAATTGCCGCCGCAGCGCGACGTTGACGGTCATCACGATCTGCTCGACCGGCCCGAAGCCATAGGCCTTGTGCGGGCGCGGATTGCGCGGCAGGTAGAGCAGCTCGTCGGTGCTCAGCAATTTCCACGGCCGGCCGTGGATCACCTGCTCATAGGCCGGAGCGGGCGAGCGCGGCCGGCGGCCGGTCTCGTCGATCAGCACCTTGATCGTCGCGCCATCGACAATGTCGAGGCCGATGACCGCGCCGCCGCGATTGCGCCGCAGCTCCAAAACCGGCGCATCGAGCACCAGCAGGTCTTCGAGAAGCTCGCGCAGCCAGCTCGCGAACGGCTGCTCGCCGTCCGGCCGGCGCCAGAACGCGGTGAGCCGCTCGATCCGCCCGGCAACATCGCCATCGCCATTCGACCTGCCGCTGCGCGGCCGGATCGACCAGTCGAGTTTTTCGAGCTGATCCTTGCGCGTCTCGATCGCCAGGCGGGTAATGTCGTGTGCGTCGGCGAGCCGGCGCAATTCCTCGAAGGAGACCGGCTCGTCGGCGCGCGGTGTATAGATCGTGTTGACGCCGACCGGAAAGTTTCGCACCCGCAACCGCTCGGGTTCGAGCGGCGCCAGCGGATAGCCGGGCGAAAAAATGCCCGGACCCGGCTGATATACATCGCGAAACTGCGCTTCGAGACCCTGCTGGCCCCAGCTGTAGGTGGCTGTAAGCGGCGTCTTGGTGCCGCCCAGTGCGGGATCGATTTGCGGCATCAGAAGGCGCTCCAGGCTGACCGTTTCCACGTATTCGGCGCGGTGCAGAAGTAGAGAAAGTTCGAATCGGCTTCGACCTGGCCGGTCTGGCATGCGGCGCTGCTGGACACCGGCGTGCCGGTCGCCGGGAACATCCCGTTGGCCGAGCCGGTCGCCGGCGTTACCGAAGCGACGCGGAAGTTCGAGCCATCGAATTCGAGCCGCACCAGCTCGTAATTCTGGCCATAGAGCGTCAGCGACCCCTGCGCGCCGCGTGTTCCCGGCACCAGGATATTGCCGCCGCTGGTGCCGTTGACCTGCACGGTCACCGACTTGCCGTTGTCGGTGGCAAAGCCCATCGACCAGCCGACCGGCAGCGCGGTGCCCGACGGCAGGGTCACGGTCAGGCTCGATATCGGCGAATTGAAGCTCGAAATCACCGAGCCGCAATCGGCCGCGGTGGCGGCATAGCTGCTGACCGCCGGAAACTTCCATGCCGCCGTGCAGTTGCCACCGGACAGACCGATCGCTGCCGATGTCGCCGGCGTCACCTGCATCAGGCGAAAGTTCGAGCCGTCGAATTGCAGCACCGCCAGCTCGTAATTGCCGGCAACGAGCTGCAGCGAGGTAACCGTCGCGCCGCTGCCCGGGTAGAGGATCTTGGCACTGTCGCCGCCGGCCACCTGCACCGCCGCGATCTTGGCGTTGTCATTGGCGATCGCGACGGTCCATCCGGGATTGATCGAATTGGTTGCGGGCAGCGTAACCGTCAAAAACCCCAGCGGGCTGTTGAACGCCGAGATTACACTGCCGTTGTCGGCAACCGCGGCGGTATAGGCGCTGACTGCGGGAAAGCCCCAGCGCGTCACCCCACCCGCCCCGGCCAGGCCCAGCTGCTGCGCCGTTGCCGGCGTTACCTGTTCGACGCGGAAATTGCCGCTCCCGTCGTATTGGAGCGTGACATACTCGTACTGGTATCCCGCCAGGGTCAGCGAGGTCTGCGCCGACGCGGTGACCAGCGGATAGAGAATGTGTCCGCCATTGGTCCCATTGACTTCGACGCGCAAGCTCTTGTCCTGGTCGCCGGCAAAACCCATCGACCAGCCGGAAGGCAGGTCGGTGGTTGGCGGCAAGGTCACCGTGAGGCCGCCGGTCGTGTTGTAGCTCGACACGACGTTGCCGTTGTCGCCGAGCTGCGCCGCATAACCGGGTGTCGAGGGATAGAGCCAGTTGCCCGGCCAGTCGCGGCTCTGCAGCCCGTTGGTTGCGAGCGTGTTGCGAGTGCCGGCGGTGACCCGAAAGTTGGTACCGTCCGATTGAAGCTCGACAAACTCGTAATTGCCCGGCCCGAGCGTTACCGCGGATAGCCCCTTGCCGCCCGACAGGATCGAGCCCGAGGGGGCGGTAACCGTCATCCCCTTGCCGTTGTCGGTGGCAAATCCCATGCGCCAGCCGGCGCCGACCGCTGCCGGGTCGGGCAGGGTCACCGCCATCGACGCGCCGGGTGCGTTGTATGACGAGATCGCGGTACGATCGTCGATGCCGCTCGCGGTGTAGCTCGCCGTGGCCGGAAACTGCCACGACGACCAGCTGCCGGTGCCGACGACCTGGATCCCGCTCGCTTGCGGACCGCGGTTGACCACCAATCCGGAATAAGTCGGGTTGATCAGCACGTTGCGTTTGCTCGCCGTGGCCTTGACCGCGGTGGTGCAGGAAAAATAAGGCGAGACGAACGTGTTTTGCCCGTCGTGATCGAAGGTGATCGACAGGCAGGTCGGCGATTCCTCGAAGTCAAAGGCAAAGATCGTGTTGGCGAAGTTGAAGCCGTTTTCCAACAGCATCGCCGAACCGCCGGTCGCGGCGGCGGTGCCGGCGCCGGAGATGCGGGAGAACTGGGTCTGCTCGAGCGCAATGCCCGCCGCGCCGCCGGCACTGTCGGCGACCGCGTAGATATCGGCGTCGAGCACATAGTTCAGCTGCAAGGCACCCGCCGCCGGCGATGTACTGGCGTTATTGACGACCAGGTGATCGACTTTGATCGAATTGTGCGCGTCCGAGAAATCCGCGTTGCCGATCACCACCGCATAGGCCGGCGTATCGGCATCGACAAAGAGCGTGCCCACTTCCTTGAAATAAAAGCAGTTGGTCGGGCTGGAAGCGCCGCCGCCCGAGCACACGACCTGCAGCACCGGCCCGGAGGCGACGCTGCGCCCGTCGAGCCTTGCGCCCTCGGAAATCAGGCGAAATCCGTTTGCCGCCTGTCCGGCATAGTCGATTGTCACACCGCCCGTCACCTTGTACGTCCCGGCCGGAAGGTGCACCGGCCAGTTGTTGGCGACGGCCGTGTCGATCGTCGTTTGGATCGCACTCGTGTCGTCGTGGCTGCCGTCGCCGACGGCACCGTTGCAGCGCACGTCGATCCACGGACGGCCGGAGCAGGTCAGCACATCGCCGCCCAAATTCGCCGTGCCGGTCGTCGACAGGGTCGAGAAACTGCCGGGCGCTTGCGCCAGCGCCACGGTTGCAACCAGCGTGCAGACCGCCAGCGCCGCCAGCGCCAGGACCCGGTCGAACCAGCGCATCATCGCCATTCCCGTCACCACCGGCGCGCGGCAAACACTTGGCCGGTCGTCCCGCCGAACAGACTGACGGCACCGGCCGGCTTGTAACCGGACGGCGTCGCAAAGAGCCCGCCATTCGCCGCGATCTGGATGCTGGCGCCACCTGCGGAGGCGCTTCCGGCATCGCTCACCCACAGCGCCGCCGTCGAATTGTTCTGGACGAGAAAACCGTTTGCCGGCACCGCGCCGCCAAACAGCGTCTGCGCACTGCCGCCGGCCGCGACCGCACCGCTGCCGTCGCTGGCCGACGTGCCGGTGGTATTGATGACCGGCAGCGGGTTTTGCGGCCCCACCGGGCTCGCCACCCCTTGGCTGACCGATGCCGGCGCATGCACCGGCACCAGATTCCCGTTGCCATCGACTTCGGTCGACAGCGCCTGCACGGTCGTATTCGCGTCTTTGACGAGAAGCGTCATGGCGCATCACCCTCCTTCAGCGCGAGGCGGCGATACGCCTCGAAGATGCCTTCGCCCGCTATCGGCTCGACCAAAAGCTCGCTCAGCGCCCAGACGAGCGCATCGACCCGGTCGGGCGAATAGCCGGCCTTGCTGCGATCGAAATCGCTGGTGAACCCGCACATTTGGTCTTCGAGCAGCGGCAATGCGCCGACATGGTGCACCCTGCCCTGCTCGTACAATGCCGCCACCGGCTCGGCCCGGGCGGCCTTGCCGCGTGCCGCGCGTACCGCGGTGAACGGTACGTTCGGGTCGATCATGCGAATGGTCGTCTCGACCATGTCGCCGCCGTTGTTCACCTCGGCGACGATCCGGTCTGCGGCATGGCTGCGCCAGGCAGAAATCGCGACTTTGGCCCATTCGGCGGGTGCATGGCGGCCGGACAGGTCGGCCAACGCATAGCCGTGGCCGCCGGCATCCTTGCCGGCGACGACGATGCCGGTCTCGTCCGAGTTTTCGCCCGAGCCGGCGGCCGGATCGATCGCCACGACGATCCGCGTCAGCTCTGGGGCGGTGACGATCCGCGTCGCGTCGATGACGGCGCGGTTCCACAGCGCTCCGGGCACGTCTTCCAGGATCTCGGCCTCCAACTCCTGCCGCCCGAGGCGCGTGCCCTCGTAGCGCCGCACGATCCGGTCGAGAAAAGCCGGCGCCAGATTGACCCGGTTTTCCGAGGTCGAGCCGCGGGTCACGACCACATTCGGGTCCGCAATCAACGCCTTGATCAGCCGGGTCGGCCGCGGCGTCGTCGTCACCACCGCGCGCGGGTCGGCACCAAGCCGCAGGCCAAACATCAACATGTCCCAGGCCTGCGTATAGCGCCACGCGGCGAGCTCGTCGCACCACGCGAAATCATGCTGCGGTCCGCGCAGGCGCTCGGGCTCGTCGGCGGAAAACAGCGTCGCCACCGCGCCCGTGGGCCAGGTCAATCGCCGCTTCGACGGTTCGTAAATCGGCCGGTCCCGGGGCGCCGAAATTGCGAGAATTCCGCTGTCGCCTTCGACCATCACATGGCGAACGTCGGCCGCGGTCGGCCCGATGAGGGCGATGCGACGCGCCATCCGCGATGCCACCCTCGCCCGCACCAGCTCGGAGCCGGTGCGGGTCTTGCCAAAGCCGCGGCCCGCCAGCAACAGCCATATCCGCCACTCGCCGAGGGGTGGCAGCTGGCTTGGCCGCGCCCAGAAGCGCCAGTCATGAAGCAGCGCCTCCGCCTGGCTCGGAGTCAGCGATCGGACGAGGTCCAGCCTCAACGCCTCCGGCAGCGAGGCGAGCCAGCCGGCGTGCAAGCACTTCACGCGCATCCTCCGCAAGGTCCGCCGGTTGGTCTTCTTCGTGCCGACGCGGTGAGGCCGGGAACATGCCGAGGTGCCGGGCAATCGCGTCGAGCGCCGCCTTCTTGTCGTAAAGCCTGACCCGAACCGGGCCTTTGCCGGAGCTGCCGGCACTGATCTCCTGGATCGATGCCGCATCGCCTTCGCTGAGGCTCTCGGGAGATTTGATCGAGAACCCGCCGCCTTGCCCCCATTCGACGAAATGGCGCAGATCGGCAAAGGCGATATAGGCATATTCCTGAAGTACCCGCTCGGGCGTGATGCCGAGCCGGGCCGCCCGCGCCGCGACCTCTTCGAAATCCGCCGCCGGCGCGCTGGCGTCACCCTCCGCGGCCGTGCGCCCGGAGCGCCGGCGGGCCGTGCCCGGAATCGATGGGGAACGCGCCCGCCGCGGTGACCGAGGTGCCAATGACGATGCTCTGATTGAGGGGCCGCCGGGTGGCTGAGGTGTCTGCCTCGCCCACTTCCGTCAGCGTGGCCATGTTATACTCGATCGATCCGGATTTGTCAATATGATAATATTGCTATTTTGACACTTATGGATCACCGGAGATGCGTCTCCAGCGCCCCGAGTGCGGCGATCAGGATGCCCGACGCCGCCTCCTGGCTGACCCGTCTGCCTGCCCAGCCCTGCTGCTGGGCCCATTCCTTCAACGAGCACTCCCATCCGACGACATGCCACAGGCACGAGCCGGCTGGCGAGGCGATGCCGCCGACCGCGCCGATCGTCCGCCATATCGCGGTTCGCGCCGCCTCGATGCGGATCCCCGGAACATGGTCCCCACGCGAGGCCGGTTTATCGCCCAGGCTCATCTGCGACAGATCGAGCGCGCGCAGCGGATCGAGTTGAGCGATCGCAAAACGTCGCCGAAACGCCTCTCCCGCCTGCCGCATCCCGGCGGTGATCGAACCCCGCCGCTCCATGATCGTCAGCGTATCGACGATCCGGTACGGCCGCGACGGCCGCCCGGCCGAATCGGTGATAACGGCCGGTACCGGCTCGATCAGGTCATGCCGATGCCGCTCGGGAGCGATTGCGCTGTCGCCGTTCGCCAGGTGTGCTTGCCGTGGTCGTCCCACTATTTTTCTCCAAGAACAATACATGAACATTTTGGGCGCGAAACACCGCGCGCGAGGTTTTCCAACCGGCGCAGGAAGCGTTCCGGCGGGTTGCGCGACGATCGTCCGCGCCGCCCCCCGACCGCCGTCGCCAGTGCCTCGGTCGTCCGCAATTGCCGCCGCGCATCCACGCTCCCTTCCGCGACATGGCACAGCGCATGATGATGGGCGCAGTAGGGCGAGCCGGCCCGCCGTTCCGCGCCGCAAAAAAACTTCCGCGGCATCGGGCTTCCATCGTCATTATCGAGAATAAAGGCGCATCCCTCATCGTCCCATTGGGCGATCGGCCCATTCGACCCAAGCGTCGTCCCACCGTCCACCTAGCCGCCCTCCCCTTGCCTATTGCCAAAATCGCACGACGCCTATATCATCGAGAATATTGTTGTCAATATGGCAATATTGCCGGTGGACACGATCTGGTTTCACGAGGCCCTCGACCGCAGCGGCGGAACACAGGCCGACCTCGCGCGCCGCCTTGGCCTGGCCCCGTCGGCCGTGTCGCGCATGCTGAGGGGCGAACGTCAGATGAAGCTGCTGGAAGCGGTGCAGATCGCCGCTTTCCTCGGCGTGTCGCAGGAGGAGGTGTTGCGACGCGCCGGCGACACGGCCGCCGCGCCCGTTCCCGACTCCCCGACTCGTCGCGGCCGTCCGCCCCACCAGGCTCCACCGCCGATGCAGCGGCAAGAAGCGATGCCGATCCGCAGCGCCGGTCGCGGCGGCAACGATCAGCGGATGTTTCTGGAAGACGGCCCGATCGGCTACACGTCGCGCCCGTCAAACCTTGCCGGAGTGCGCGGCGCCTATGCCATCTATATGGTCGGCGACAGCATGGAGCCGCGTTACGAGCAGGGCTGGCTGCTCCACGTCAACCCGTTCAAGCCGCCGACGCGCGGCCGCGACGTCGTCGTCTACAAGAAGGGCCAGGTGGTCCTGATCAAGCAGTTTGTCGGCTGGAGCGACGACACGCTGGTCCTGCGCCAGCTCAATCCCGAGGAAACGCTGCGCATTCCCCGCGACGAGGTCGTCGAATACCATCTCATCGTCGGGGTCGACCAGGAAGGGTAGCTATTCAGCCGCCGCCAGCGCCACCGCCGGCCGCAAGCGCGGGAAGAACAACGCCGCCACCCCGATCAGCGCAGCCAGGCCGCTCAGTACCAGAAACACCGAGGTGAAATTGCCCGACGCGCCGTGAAGCCGTGCAATCAGCGGCACGGAGAGGCTGCTTCCCCCGAACGAGACGACATAGCGCAGCGCGTATACCCGGGCGCGCCAATGCTCGTCGGTGTACCGGGCCACCATCGCGTCGTTGATCGGGATCTGGCCAAAGACGAAGAACATCAGCGCCACCGCCACCAGCAGCATCGCCCAGTTCTGCAGGCTAGCCGCCATCAGCAAAAGCGGCACTTGCATCAGCGCCACGGGAACAAATACGGCACGCACCGAGACCTTGTCGATCAACCGCCCGACGCAATACTGTGAAAAGGCGGCGATCGCATAGATGGCGCAGACCAACGCGCCGATCCCGAAGGTCGATTGGGTCAACGCCGACAGCCGCTCGTCGAAAACCTTCGGCATCGCGATCGTCGTCGCGTTGAAGATGACCCCGCCGCAAGCCGTTGCCACCAGCAGCACGA
>DASQGR010000031.1:0-5638 GCA_035632515.1 Allostellaceae bacterium
CTTGCGATTCGGCCGGGGCGGGCGCCTTCTCGCCGGGTGCAGGCGGTGTTTCGGTCGCTGCGGTGCCGGCCTCTTTCGGCTTGGTATTGCCGAGATCCTCGGAGGCGAGCCGCCCCGACGGACGCTCCGGCTGCGCTGGCGGCGTCTCCGGAGCGGGCGGCGGTGGCGGCGGCTGCTCGAATACCAGCTCGACCGCGATCGGCGCGGTAATCTCGCCCGGAACCTTCGCCCAGCCGAGGATCACCAGCAGCGGCAGCAGATGCACCGCGAGCGAACCCAGGGGAGAGCGAAGCCGCATGGGAGGGCGCGGTGGCGGCGGCAGCTCCCAGGTCAGCCCGACGCGCTCGGGATCGAGGCGGATCGGCTCGTCGAATTCGATAAACAATGGCGTGGCCGCGATCGACGGCTCCGGCCGGTCGTCGACGACCGGCGCGGTGTCGGTGAGAACGAGCTCCTCGGTGTCGAAATGGTCGCGTTCGATCAGCGCCACGCTGCGATCGCCCTCGCGCCTCAGTCCGCGCCCGTGCCGAGCCCGGCCAACTCGAGCCATTGGCCCTCGTCGAGCGTCGTGACGCCGAGCGCGGCGGCCTTTGTCGCTTTCGAACCGGCGTCGGCGCCGATTACGACATAGTTCGTCTTGGCCGAGACCGAGCTGGCGACATTGGCGCCCAGCGCCTCGGCGCGCGCCTTGGCCTCCGAGCGGCTCATCGATTCGAGCCCGCCGGTGAAGACGATGGTCTTGCCCGCCAGCGGCGAGGCGCCGGCACGGCTGGGCGTCTCGAAATCCAGCACCGTGACCTCGCGGCGCAGATCGTCGAGCAGGGCGCGGTTATGTTCCTCGGCAAAAAAACCGATGATGTCGGCCGCCATGTCGTCGCCGATGCCATGCACGTCGAGCAGGTGCGCCCGGGCCGGGCTAGCCTCGTCCTGCGCCGCGTCCATCTCCTCGCGCCAGTGGGCGAGCGAACGATAGTGGCGGGCGAGCAGCCGCGCCGTCGCCTGGCCGACCTGCGGGATGCCGAGCGCGTTGATAAAGCGGTCGAGCGAAATCCGGCGCCGCTCGTCGATCGCCGCGATCAGCTTGTTGGCGCTGACCTCGCCCCAACCTTCGCGCCCGACCAGCGCCTCGGCCTTCAGGCGAAAGATGTCGCCGGGACCGCGGATCAGCCGGTCTTCCCAGAATTCGGCGATGTGCTTGGCGCCCATCCCCTCGATGTCGAAGCAATCGCGCGAGACGAAATGGCGCAGCCGCTCGACCGCCTGGGCCGCGCAAATGAGCCCGCCGGTGCAGCGCCGCGCCACGATGCCGGGCTCGCGCACCGCCAAGCTGTTGCAGATCGGGCAACGCTCGGGAAACTCGTATGGTTTTGCGCCCGCGGGGCGGCGATCCATCACCACCGAGACGATTTGCGGGATGACGTCGCCGGCGCGCTGCACGATCACCGTGTCGCCGATGCGCACATCCTTGCGGGCGATCTCGTCCTCGTTGTGCAGCGTGGCGCGCTGCACCACGACACCGCCGACGGTGATCGGCTCCAGCACCGCCACCGGGGTCAGCGAGCCCTGGCGCCCGACCTGGATGATGATGTCGTTGAGCACGGTCTGCGCCTGCTGCGCCGGGAATTTGTGCGCCAGCGCCCAGCGCGGCGCGCGGCTGACCATGCCGAGCCGCTGCTGCAGGGCGAGGTCGTTGACCTTATAGACCACGCCGTCGATGTCATAGGGCAGTCCGGCGCGGTCCGCTGCGACCTCGCGATAGGCGTCCAGCACCGCATCGACCCCGTGGCACAGCCGCGAGCGCTGGTTGACGGCAAAGCCCCACGCGCGAAAATGCTGCAGCGCCTCGGCGTGGCTGCGGGCAAACGGCGCGCTCGCCTCGCCCCAGGCATAGGCGAAGAATTTGAGCGGCCGGCGCGCCGTGATCGCCGGGTCGAGCTGGCGCAGCGAGCCGGCGGCGACATTGCGCGGATTGGCGAAAACCGCTTCGCCGGCGGCCTCGCGCTCGGCGTTGACGGCAAAGAATCCCTGGCGCTCCATGTAGACTTCGCCGCGCACCTCCAGCACATCTGGCCAGCCGCTGCCGGCCAGGTTTTTCGGTACGTTCTTCAAGGTGCGGATATTGGCGGTGATGTCCTCGCCGGTGACGCCGGCGCCGCGGGTCGCGCCCAGCACCAGCCGGCCCCGCTCATAGCGCAACGCCGCCGACAGCCCGTCGATCTTGGGCTCGGCCATCACCTCGATGGCGCTTTCGGCGACGCGGGCGACATCCTCGGGCCGACGGAAGAAGTTGCGGATGCCGGCAAAGAAATCGCGCACGTCCTGCTCGTCGAAGGCGTTCTCCAGCGACAGCATCGGGACCGAATGCGTCACCTTGGCAAAGCCGGCGGCCGGCGTCGCGCCAACCCGGCGGGACGGGCTGTCGCTGCGAATCAGCTCGGGAAACCGGGCCTCGATCGCGGCATTGCGCTGGCGCAGCGCGTCGTAATCGGCGTCGCTTATCGCGGGCGCGTCCTCGGCGTAGTAGAGCCGGTCGTGATGGGCAATCTCGCGGGCGAGCCGTTCGAGCTCGGCGGCGGCCTCCTCTTCGGTCAGCTTGTCGATTTCGGTCATGCCGGCCTGACTCACGCCGGCCTGACTCACGCCGGCTTCACTCGCGCGCGTTCGACTCATGCCGGTTCGACTCATGCCTGGGCCCCGGCGATGAGGCTCGCGGCGGCGGCGCGCGCTTCGGCGGTGATCGTGGTACCCGACAGCATTCGGGCGATTTCCTCCTGCCGCGTGTCGGGGTCAAGCTCTTCGACGCGGGTGACGGCGCTGCGCTGCGCGTCGAGCTTGGCGACCCGCCAGTGGTGTGCGCCGCGCGCCGCCACCTGCGGCGAGTGGGTGACGACCAGCACCTGCAGGCTGGCGCCAAGCCGTTGCAAACGCTCGCCGACCGCAGCGGCGACCGCGCCGCCGATGCCGCTGTCGACCTCGTCGAAGATCAGGGTCGGCACCGACGACACCCCGGCCAGGACCAGCTTCAGCGCCAGCATGAAGCGCGACAATTCGCCGCCCGAGGCGATCCGCGCCAACGATCCGAACGGCGCGCCGGGATTGGTCGCGACCTCGAACTGAACGCGCTCGCAGCCGTGCTCGCCCCATTCGGTTTCGGCCAGCGGGGTCAGCACGGTGCGGAACCGTGCCTTGTCGAGCCGCAGCGGCTTCAGCTCGGCGGCGACCGCGGCGTCGAGCTTTTTGGCGGCGCGCTCACGCGCGTTCGACACGGCGGCGGCCGCGACGGCGAAACTCGCGCGCCGTTCTTCGGCCTGACGCTCCCAGCGAGCGGCGGTCTCGGCCCCGGTATCGATCTCGGCCAGCCGCGCCGCAATCCGCTCGCGCAGCAGCGGCAAGTCGGCGACCGCGACCGAATGCTTGCGCGCCAGGGCGCGCAGCGAAAACAGCCGGTCCTCGACCTGGTCGAGCGCGCCGGGATCGAGCTCGAGCACCTGCGCTGCGGCGTTGAGCGCGGCCAACGCCTCCTCGGTCTCGGTGGCGGCGCGCTCGGCGGCGGCGACCGCACCGTCGAGCAGGCCCTGGGCGCGATCGGCGGCACGGGTCAGCCGGCGCAACGCCCGCGCCAGCCCCTGCAGGACGCCGCCTTCGCCATCGATCTCGCCGACGGCCTCGCGAATCGTCTCGCCCAGCCGCTCGGCGTTTTGCAGCAGCAACCGGCGGGCGGAGAGCCGGTCTTCCTCGTCGGCCTCGGGGGCGAGCGCATCGAGTTCGGCGTGTTCGTGGCGCAACAAATCCTCTTCGGCCCGGCTGACGGCAAGTCGCTGCGCCGCCTCCGCGGCGGCCTCGCGCGCCGTGCGCCAGGCGCGCCACGCCGCCGACAGGCTTGCGACATCGCCGCCGGACAGCGCGTCGAGCAGATCGCGGTGGGTCGCGGGGTCGAACAACCCGTGCTGCTCGCCCTGGCCGTGGATTTCGACAAGGCTGTCGCCGAGCTGGCGCATCAGGGTCACGCTGGTCGGCTCGTCGTTGACAAAGGCGCGGCTGCGCCCGTCGGCGCCGAGGGTGCGGCGCAGCACGATCGTGCCGGCAAGGTCGGTCGCGATGCCGGCTTCGTTGAGGATCGCCGTCGCCGGATGCTCGGCGGTGACGGAAAATTCAGCGCTGACCACGGCTTGCTCGGCGCCGGGCCGCACCAATGCCGCATCGGCGCGACGGCCGAGCGCCAGGCCCAGCGCGTCCAGCAGGATCGACTTGCCGGCACCGGTCTCGCCGGTCAGCACGCACAGCCCCGGCCGGAAGGTCAGGGCCAGCCGGTCGATCAGGACCACGTCGCGGATCGTCAGCGCGAGCAGCATGCGCGCATTTTATCAGAGATCGGGCCGATAATATCGATGCGCCGCAGCACAAGCCAGCGCACCTTGCCGTTACGGCGTTCGTGGCCGGGCTTGGTGCGGGCTTGGCCCGGTCCTCCACAGGGGCTTTCGGAGCGCGATCACCGGCCTTCGTGGAGGCCGCGACCTGGACTGGACACCCACAATGCACCTCAGCTCACTAACGAAGAGCTCGTAAACGAAGAGCTCGTAAAACTGTGGAAGAAAAGCGGCAATTTTCTTCACCGAGGCGGCGCAAAAAACCTAATTGCGGGCTCACTCTGCAGCCACGCGCCGTTGCGGCTTCGGCCATCTTGCGGCGACCAGGGGCAGCACCTCGTCGATCAGGCGGCGGGTCTGGGCCATGATATCGTCGTCGCCTTTGGCGGCCGGGCGCAGGATGAATTTCGATACTCCGGCGTCGACATAGGCGGCGATCTTGTCGGTGATCGCGGCGGCATCGCCGATGGCGAAGTAATCCTCGGGGTTGCGGCCGGTGCGCTTGCGGTAGGCATCGAACAGCGGCGCCAGACCCGGCTCGTCGGCCGCGCCGAAGCGGAACGGGATGCCGGCGCCGTAATGGTCGTCGTCGATGCTGCGGCCTTCGTCCTTCGCCGCCTGGCGGATCGCCGCGACAACCACCTTGGCTTGTTCCGGTGTCTCCGGCCCGGCCTGCCAGCCGGTGCCGAAGCGGGCGGTGCGCCGGATCGCCGCCTCGGACGAGCCGCCGATCCACATCGGCAGATCGGGCTGCACCGGCTTTGGCGACAGCGACGCGCCGGACAGATGGTAATGCACCCCCTCGAAATCGACCTTATCCTCGGCCCATAGCCGGCGGATCACCTCGAGCCCTTCGTCGGTCTTGCGACCGCGGGTCTTGGTGTCGAGGTTGAGTGTCTTCCATTCGGGGCCGAGCGGGCTGCCGATGCCGAAAGCCGGCAACAGCCGCCCCTCCGACAGGTAGTCGATCGTCGCGCATTGCCGCGCCACCAGCACCGCATCGCGCATCGCCAGGGACAGCACGTTGACGCCGAATTTGAGCCGTCGGGTGCGGCCGGCCAGCGCCGCCATCACGCTCATGCACTCGAGGAACGGGGTCGGGCTGACCAGCCGGTCGGTCTGCCACAAGGAATCGACGCCGCCGGCCTCGAGCATGTCGACCCAGCGCCAATAGGCGGCGGCGCCGGAGAACGGAAACTCCATGATCCCCATCCCGACCGCGACATTGTTCGGCATGATGCGCTCCTTCAACCCGACCGCACGGGGCCGCC
>DASQGR010000032.1:0-8892 GCA_035632515.1 Allostellaceae bacterium
CGCTGGTGCTGGTCGGCTCCGAGGACAAGAACTTCCTCGCCGCCGCCGACTACATGGCCGGGAAGATCCCCGGCGCCCGCCAGGCGGTGATCCCCGCGGCCGGTCACGCCGCCAATCTCGACCAGCCGACGGCATTCAACCGCGCGGTCGGGGACTTTCTTGCCGCCCTGCCAGCGTCAGGGGAACACCCCTAGGCCTTGCTCGCCGGCAAACGCCAGCATTCCTGCCCTTTTTCTCGAATAAACTGCGGCGTTTTCATTCCGTTACGCGACAAATTGGCGCAGCCTTTCCGCCCGCGCTAGGGTTGCCCTGCACAAAAGGGACGCCCCGCCGGTGAGCGGGTCGCCATCGTGGAACGGGAAGGAACCGCATATGAGCAGCCTGAACAGGCGCGCGGTGCTGCGCGCATCGTTGGGATTGGTGGCGGCGGGAAGCCTGGCGCGGCCTTATATCGCCAGAGCCCAAGCCAAGACGGCAACCGTGTGGTGGACCCAAGGCTTTGTCCCCGAAGAGGACGAGGCCATCCGCAAGGTCGTCGACGGCTATCAGAAGATCAGCGGCAACACGATCGACATGAGCATCATCCCGTTTGCGCCGCAGCGGCAGAAGATCATCTCCGCAATCACCAGCGGGGTCGTGCCGGACCTCACCACCGTCACCCCGACCGAGGCCGCGGCGCTGCAGGCATGGCAGGGAAAGCTGGTCGATGTCAGCGACGTCGTGGAAACGCAAAAGGCGAAAATGAGCCCGGCAATCCTCTCCAACGCCTATTGCTACAACAACGTGGAAAAGCGGCGCGCCTATTATGCCGTGCCGCATTCGGTGGCGGTAAACCCGTTCCATATCTGGCGCACGCTCATCGAGAAGGCCGGTTACAAGGAAACGGACCTGCCGACGACGTGGGACCCGTTCATCGACTTCTTCAAGCCGGTGCAGAAAAGGCTGCAGGAACTGGGCATGCGGCATACCTACGCCACCGGCTTTGTCGTGAGCACGATCGGCAACGATCCGAACGCGACCTTTGCGCAATTCCTGGTCGCCTATGGCGGGCTCAACATCGTCACGCCCGACGGCAAGCTCCACACCGACGACCCGCAAGTCCAGGAAGCGGTGATCAAGGCGCTGGAGAAGCTCACCGGCCTTTACAAGGATGGATACATCCCGCCGAGTTCGATCAACTGGAACGACGCCGACGACAACAACGCCTTCCACTCGAAGCTGTGCGTGATGGATTTCGACGGCACGCTGTCGACCGAACTGGCGATGCTCGGCAAGCAAAAGGCCGAATACGGCGACGTCATCACCATGCCGCCGCCGCTCGACAATGACGGCAAGCAGATGGTGTCCCAGGTCGGCGGGGGTGCCAGCATGATCCCCATGGGGGCAAAGAATGTCGAGGTCGCCAAGGATTTTCAGAAATACCTGATCCAGCCGGAGATCAACCGAGAGTTTCTCAAGGGCGGGCTCGGCCGCTTTCTGCCGACGATGCCGGAGCTGGCCAAGGACGACCCGTGGTGGACCGACCCGAAACGCGACCCGCATGTGCCGCCTTACGTCGAGCAAGGCCTCAACCGGCCGACCAAGCCGGATTACTTCGCCTACAACCCGGCCTGGGCCCAGGTGCGGGCCGAGCACCCGTTCAACGTCGCCTTCCACGACATCGTTGCCGACAAGGCGCCGGTGAAGGACGCGGCGCTGAAGGCGTTCAAGCGGGTCGAGGATATCTTCGCCAAATACCAGATCGGGACCTGATCGGCCGCTTTCTCCCCGCTCTCGGAAGCCCCGGGGGCGGGGCGGAAGTGCGCCGGCCTATTCCTGGGCGTAGCGCCAAGGCTTGGTCGGCTGTTGCGCGGTCTCGTCGATCGTCCATTGCGGCAGGGCGATGCCGGCGGAGACGTCGCTGAACACCATGCGCACCCGGGTGCCGACACCGACCTTCTTCACCACGTCGGGCGGCGCCAATTGTCCGTCCGGCGTGCAGAGATTGCCGATCACCCGCAGCGCTTCGTCCGCGGTCGGTTCGCCCTTTTGCGTGTCGAGATCGACCAGCAGCACCATGTACGGCGTCTTGCCGCGAAAGGCCGGTTGGATCGCGTGGTGGACCTCGGTGTAGGAATGCACCGTGCCCTTGCCCTCGACCTTCTTCCAGGTTGATTCGCGCGACATGCACCACGGGCACGCCGTCGTCGGCGGGTAGCGGAAGCGGCCGCAGCTGGCGCAGGCCTGCAGGTGGTAGTCATGCGCGGCGCAGTGCTTGAAGTATTCGACGTTCTCGACATCGAGGTCGTCGATCCGCAGCCCCATGCCCAGGTAGTCGCCGTCGATCGTCGCCATGTTCAGGTTCCTCCCTACCAACCCTTGCGCATGACCATCGCCGACGCCGTCGCCGGATTGGCCCAGCCGAGATTGGTGCTGACTTCCACATTCTTGACCTGGCGGCAGCCGCCTTCCTTGTAGTCGAAAGTGTGTTGCCGCTTGCCGTCCGGCCCGACCGGGCAGGAATCGTCGGCGTCGTGACGGAGTTGGCGGGTGTTTTCGATCACCATGTTCATGCCATGGGTGTAGCCCTCGCAAAGATGACCGCCGCTGGTGTTGTTGGGCCGCCGCCCGCCGAGCGTGATCGTGCCGTCCGACACGTAATGGCCGCCTTCGCCCTTCTTGCAGAAGCCGTAATCCTCGAGCTGCAGCATCGTGGTGAAGGTGAAGGCGTCGTAGGAGCCGGTGACGTCGACATCCTCCGGGCCGACCCCGGAATTCGGCCACAGGATATCCTTTGCGTAATACCCGGCGACGCGCGAGATCGGTCCGTGCTGGTAGTGCATGTCGAGCCGCGGCTTGTTGCACCGGCCGACGACGCCGCGGATCAGCACCAGCGGCTGCTTCATGTCCTTCGCCCGCTCGGCGGTGGTGACGATGACGCAGGTCGCGTTGTCGGTCTCGACGCAGCAATCGAGCAGGTGCAGCGGCTTGCAGATAAAGCGGCTGTTGATCACGTCCTCGACGCTAAAGCGCTTCTTGTAATACGCCTTGGGATTGTTCGAGGCATGGCGCGAATGAAACATCTTCACATGCGCGACCTGCTCGGGGGTGGTGCCGTAATCGTACATGTGGCGCATGAAGGTCGGGGCGAAGCTCTGACCGGCGCTCTGCCAGCCATAGGCGCGGTTGTGCAGCATGTCGCCGGCGATGGGCGCGGCAGAGCGTGCCCCGGTGCCGCCGATGCGCACCTGCGAGAACCCGTTCATCGAGCGAAAGATCGCGACCGTCTTGCACAGCCCGGCTTCGATGATGCCGATGGCGATGCCGATGAGCGCCTCGGTCGACGAGCCGCCGCCGACCACATCCATGTAAAAATTGAGGCGGATGCCGAGATCGCCGGCGATGAACGTCGCCGAGGTCGAATCGCCGCCCGAATAGTCGAGCATGCCGTCGATGTCGCTGGCCTTGAGGCCGGCATCGAGGATCGCATTGCGCACCGCCCAGGTGCCGAGCGCCCGGGTGGTCATCCCCGAGCCTCTTGTGTAGGTGGTCTCGCCGACCCCGACGATCGCGTATTTGTCGCGCAAATATTTCGGCGTGGTCGCATCGACCTCTTGTCTGGGTAATGGCATGGCGCGTCTCCCCTTAAAGCTGGACCGCGGCCGTCCCGGCCGCATGCGGGCGAGACGCCCGCGTTCCTCAACTCACCACAAGCGATAGAACTTGAGCGCGGTGTTGTGGAACATCGCGTTCTTCTCGTCGTTCGAATAGGCCTCGGCGACGCGCTTGAAGGCGTTCCACAGGTTGGCGTAGCTGCACATTCCCTTGTCGACCGGGAAGTTGCTTTCGAACATCGAGCGGTCCGGTCCGAAGGCCTCGATGCAGGCATCGAGCGTCGGGCGCCATGCCGCCGCCAATTGCTCGGAGGATGGCGCCTTCTCCTGCAGGCCCATCTCGAAGCCGGAGAGCGACGGCATGCCGAGCCCGCCGAGCTTGATGTAGACATTGGGGTACTGGCCGAGCTTTTGGATTTGCGTGCGCCACTCGGTCCACACCTCGTCGCGCTTGCCGGCGTACGGCCCGACCCCGAGGGCGCCGCCGATATGGTTCAAGACGATCTTGGTTTCGGGGAAGGCCTGAGCGAGGCTCACCAGATCGCCGAGTTGCGTGTGAAACATCCACGCCTCGAAGGTCAGGTTGAGCGGCGCCAGGGCAGCAAACCCTTCGCGCCATTTGCTGTCGACATAGAGACCCTCGCCCGACCCGGAGGTGAAAACCCTGAGGCTCGGGTCGCTGTGCCATGTCGCGCCGTTGCGGATGCCGCGAAAGCGCCCGCCCGAGGCGACGATGTGCTGTTCGAGGATGCCCTTGGCGCGGCTGCCGACGCGGAAATCGACATTGCCGATGATCCCGGCGCAAGCCCTGCTCGGCCCGTATTTGCCGCTCTCGCTCATCGCCGCGACCCCGGCGACAAAGGTGGTCACGCCCAGCGAGCGGGTTTCGGGCGGCGCCTCGGCGCGGTACATCTCGCGGCATTCGAGGAACACGGTGGCGCGGATATTGTGGCCGCTGCTCAAATCCTCGACGAGATCGTGCAGCAGGTAGCGGTTGCCCGGCCGGTCCCACAAATGGTGGTGCGGGTCGATGATCGGCCGATCCGGCTCGAGCGCGGCCTCCTGGGTCGCGGCGAGCCAGTCCTTGCGGATCGGCAGGTGGCGGGCGGCGGGCGCCGCGTTGGTCGATTGCATCCTCTGATTCCTCCCGGAGGCCGAAGGTTGGCGCAAGTCTGCGACTCCCGAGCGGAACGGCGCAAGCCGTGATTCCGCCGGGCTGCCTCGATCTTCCCACCCGGCGGGGCGAGGTTGCTACACCTTCGCCAGCACCCGCTCGCGGAAGGCGCGCATCTCGGCGACGACGTCGGCCTCTAGCGGGCGCTCGAAATCGAAGTCGATCGCGGTGACGCCGAGATCCTGGAGCGCGTGAATGTCGCCGACGAGGTCGCCGTCGCTGCCGGAGAAAAGCCGCCGCTCGCCATCGGAGGCGGTTCCGGACAGCGCCGCGCCATAGCGCTTGACCCGGTAGGTCGCGGCCACCGCATCGGGCGCGCGGCCGGCAGCGGCGGTGAGCTGGCGCAGCCGGGCGAGGCCGGCGCGGTAGCGCGGCAGGCTGTCGAGCAGATGCTGGTTGTTGCTGCCGATCGGATACCAGGCGTCGCCCAGCCTGGCGGCGCGGCGCAGGGAGGGGCCGCTCTCGCCGCCGACCCAGATCGGCAGCGGGTTCTGCACCGGCTTCGGCTCCAGCACCAGACGGTCGGATTGGACATACTTGCCGGCGATGTCCGGCTTGCGTTCGGTCCACAGCCGGCGGAAGGCGGCGATGTATTCGTCGGTGACGGCGCCGCGTTCGGCGAACGGGGTCGTCACCACCGCGTCGAACTCGGCCTTGAGCCAGCCGGCGCCGATGCCGACCGTCAGCCGCCCGCCCGACAGCACATCGATGGTCGCCAGCATCTTGGCCGCGATCACCGCCGGCCGGTGCGGCACCACCATCACCGCCAGCACGATGCGCAGCCGCGCGGTGATCGCGGCGAGCCAGGCCGCCGTGGTCAGCTGCTCGTGGCGGTAGAACGTATCGGTCGAGAAGAAGGCGCCGCTTTCCGAATAGGGATAGCCCGGTTCGGCCGTATCGGGCAGCACGACATGATCGGTGACGGTGAGGTAATCGTAGCCGAGCGTTTCGCCTTCACGGGCGATGCGGGCGACGATCTCCGGCGCCGCAAGCGGCCCGCTGATCGGCAGGTTGAAGCCGAATTGCATGTCATTCTCCGCCTGGTCGCTGCGATCACTGGGGGCCGCTGACAAATTCCTTGCTGTGCTCGTTATAGCCGCCCCAGCGCGCGTAATGCCCCTCGCCCGCCTCGGTCGCGGCCTCTTCCGCTTCGGCGCGCGTCGGGTAAATGCCGAGGAATTCCCATGTCGGCTCCACCCCCTTGACGACGCCCCAACCCTGCACCCACCCCGGGCGCAGCGGATCATGCTGTAACATTCGCGCCTCTGCTCGTTCGATTGACGGCCGTCATCCTGCGCCGGTTGCCGCCGTCCCGGCAACGGCTTACCCTCACGGCAGCGCCGCTGGGATGAGTGTGCCGAGATGATTTCCTCCGATCCGCTGGTCGATACCGAGCGCGGCATCGTCAGCCGCGAAATCTTCGTCAATGACGGGATCTTCGCCGAGGAGCTGGAAACGCTCTTCGCCCGCGCCTGGCTGTTTGTCGGGCATGAGAGCCAGGTCGCCAATCCGGGCGACTATTTCGTATCGCGGATGGGCGCCGAGTCGGTGATCCTGTGCCGCGACAAGCAGCGCCAGGTCCACGTCTTCCTCAACACCTGCCGCCATCGCGGGATGAAGGTGTGCCGCTATGACGAGGGCAACACGCCGCTGTTCACCTGCCCGTACCACAATTGGAGCTACGCCACCGACGGCAGGCTCGTCGGCGTGCCGCAGCACAAGGAGCTGTATCCCGATCTCGACCGCTCGCAGTGGTCGCTGATCGAGGTGCCGCGGATGGTCAATTACAAGGGCACGATCTGGGCCTCGTGGGACCCGAAGGCGCCCGATTTCCTCGCCTATCTCGGCGACGTCAAGGACCACCTCGACCAGGTGCTCGACCACCGCGACGGCCGGCCCGGCGGCTCGGAAGTGTTCGGCGGCATCCACAAATGGATCATCCCGGCGAACTGGAAGTTCGCCGCCGAGAACTTCCTCGGCGACACCTATCACAACCCGAGCCACCGCTCGGTCGACCTGATCGGCATCGGCCCCAGCGCCAATGCCGGGCAGAACACAGGCCGCCGCGACAACGAATACCAGGGCGGCCAGCATGTCTGGGTCAGCTTCCCCGCCGGGCACGGCGTCCACAGCGTGTGGAAGCAGCCCAATGCGCCTTATGTCGAGTCGTTCCGCGACAACAAGGAGGTCGAGGAATATTTCCGCCACTGCTACGAAGAGCGGACGCGTCGCCTCGGCGAGAAATCGCGGCTGCTGCCGTTCACTGGCACCATTTTCCCCAACACCTCGTATCACGGCCGCCAGCCGCGGGCGCTGTGCGTGTGGCACCCGGTGAGCCCGACCCAGACCGAAATCTGGCGCTTCTTCCTCGTCGACGCCGATGCGCCCGCGGCGGTCAAAGACCTCTTGCGCCACTACTACATGCGCTATTCGGGCCCGGCCGGGATGACCGAGCAGGACGACATGGAGAACTGGAACTACGCCACCGCCGCGAGCCGCGGCACCATCGCCCGGCGCTATCCCTACAACTACCAGCAATCGCTCGGCCGGGTGCGGGAGGGCGAGCCGATCCCGGGACGGGTCAGCACCCAGGTCACCGAGGAAAGCGCGCGCGGGTTCTATCGAAGCTGGCAGCGCTATCTCGACGGCGCCGACTGGGACGCGCTGATCGGCCGGGCGCCGGTCCGGCAGGCCGCCGAGTAGTCATGCCACATGGCTGCTGAAATGGCCCGCGACCTCGCCTATTTCCGCCTCAGGGAGGAGGTCGAGGAACTCCTCTACGAGGAGGCCGACCTGCTCGACCAGCGCCGCTTCGGCGAATGGCTCGAATTGCTGGCCGACGACCTGCACTATTTCATGCCGATGCGGCGCAATGTGGCTTTCGGCACCCATGCCGAAAAGGAAAACACCCGCGCCGGCCACGACATCTCGTGGTTCGACGAGGATAAATGGACCTTGGCAAAGCGGGTCGACCAGATCATGACCGGCATCCATTGGGCCGAGGAGCCGCGGTCGCGCCTGTGCCACATCGTCACCAATGTCCGCGTCCTGGCGGCGCGGCCGTCCTGTGCCGCGGCGCGCGAGGTCGAGGTCGGCAGCCGGTTCATCGTCTATCAGAACCGGGTCGAGACCGAGACCTACATCTTTGCCGGCCGCCGCAACGATTTGTGGCGCCGCGCGGACCAAGGCTGGCGCCTGGCGAAACGCGAGATCCTGCTGGAGCAGAACGTGCTGCTCGCCAAGAACCTGACGACGTTCTTCTGATGCTCGCGATCCAGCACCTGCCACCAGGCACCAAGCTCAAGCTGACCGACGGCAACCTTGCCGAAATCAGTGAAAATCCGCGTGACGGCACCTGGCTCCTGATCCGCCGCCTGCCGGTGCAAGACGGCGCCGACGACGAGCTGATCATCGTCGACGACATCGCCGAGGTGCTGGCGGATTGACATCGTCCACTGCCCGGCGTCGGCCGGGCCTGTGGCGGAAATGGGTCCCGGCCTGCGCCGGCGTGATACGAAGCGAAGAACGGGGAGGGATCCGCATGTCCGCTCAGGAATTCCTCAAGGCGCGCGATTTTCTCTTCGCCCACCGCACCGACTACGACACCGCCTATCGCGATTTTCGCTGGCCGGTGCTCGACAGGTTCAACTGGGCGCTCGATTATTTCGACCGCATGGCCAAGGGCAACGAGCGGCCTGCGTTGTGGATCGTCAACGAGGGCGGCGACGAAAGCAAAATCTCGTTCGCCGAGATGGCCGGGCGCTGGAGCCGGGTGGCCAATTACCTGCGTGGTCTCGGGGTCAAGCGCGGCGACCGCATCCTCTTGATGCTGGGCAATGTCGTGCCGCTGTGGGAGATGATGCTGGCGGCGATGAAGCTGGGTGCGGTGACGATTCCGGCGACGACATTGCTGACCCGCGACGATCTTCTCGACCGCTTTGACCGCGGCCGCGCCCGTCACGTCGTCACCGGCGTCGACAACACCGGCAAGTTTGCCGACATCGCCGGCGACTACACCCGCATCGCCATCGGCGGCGACGCGCCCGGCTGGAGCCGTTACGAAGCGGCCTACGAGCTGCCCGCCGATTTCGCCGCCGACGGCGAGACCAGGGCCGACGACCCGAT
>DASQGR010000033.1:0-6879 GCA_035632515.1 Allostellaceae bacterium
GCCCGCAGCTGTAAGACGCAGCCCATCGGGCAGCCGGTCGAACAGGGCCGGGCCGCCGATCGCCGCCTCGAACCCGGCGAGGCGACGGCCGATCGTCGGCTGGCTCAGCCGCAACGCCCGACCGGCGCCGCGCAACGAGCCGTGCCGTGCCGCGGCCAGAAAAACCCGGATATCATCCCAATCCATCGCCACGCTGCGGCTTCTTGGCTGATAAAAAATCGTATCGCTATAACTCTAATCCGTCGATAGAGTTTTATAGTCGTATCGCTAAGCTCCATCCGCGTCCCGCATCGGTGACGCCCGGCCCCGCGCAGAACACAGCATACCGCAGCGCGGCGGTGGGTTATCATCGAGCTGTCGGGGAGGAGCCGAATGTATTTCGACCGACGCTTGTGGCAGCTGACCCGCGGCCTGCGCGGGCGTATCGCGCTGGCCATCCTGATCGGCCTCGCCGCAGCCGCTTTCGGCATTGCGCGTTTCACCCTGCTCGGCACGATGCTCGCCCGTGTCTTTGCCGGCAGCGGCTTCCGGCCGATCGCGCTTGCCGCAAGCGGGGTGGCCATCGCGGTGATCCTGCGCGGCCTTCTCGACCATTGGCGCACGCTGATCGCCCACCGCACGGCCGCCAAGGTCCAGACCGATTTGCGCGGTCGGCTCTACGACAAGATCGCCGAGCTCGGCCCCGCCTGGTTTGCCGGCGAGCGCACCGGCGGGGTGATGCTGTCGATTGTCGACGGCGTCGAGCAGCTGCAGACTTTCTTTGGCCAATACGTGCCGCAAGTCTGCGTCGCGGCGCTGACTCCGATCGCGATCTTCGCCTTTATCGTGTGGTGGGATCCGCCGGTGGCGACGGTGATGCTGGCCGCTGCGCTGGTAACCCTGGTCGCGCCGACGGCTTGGAACAAGATCGAGAGCCGCAAGAACCGCCTGCGCCAAGTGGCGATGAAGAGCTTCGGCTCGGATTTTCTCGACGCGGTACAGGGCCTGCCGACCCTGAAGGCGTTCGGCCAGAGCACCGCCTATGGCCGGCGGCTGGCCGAGCGGGCGCGCCAGCTTTCCAGCACGACGATGCGGGTGCTGTCGACCAGCGTGATGACCCGCGGCATCACCGATGCCGGGGTCGCGATCGGCGCCGCCGCGGCGCTGGGGCTCGGCGTGTGGCGGGTCGCGCATGGCGAGATGAGCATCGAGGCGCTGCTGATCGTGCTGATGGCCGGTACGGAAGTCTTTCGCCCGCTGCGCGACCTGCGTTCGGTGCTGCATCAGGGCATGGTCGGGCAATCGGCCGCCGCAGGGATTACGGCGCTGCTGGAGGCGGAGCCGCTGGTGCCGGTACATGCCGGCGGCCCGCTCCGGCCGCCGCCGCTCGAGCCGAGGATCGAGCTCGATGCGGTGTGCTTTGCCTATCCCGGCGGAAGGCGGCCGGCGCACGACGCGCTGTCGTTCACCGTCGCCGCCGGCGAGAAGATCGGCATCGTCGGGCCGAGCGGCTCGGGCAAGTCATCGGTGGCGCGGCTGTTGCTGCGACTGTTCGATCCGCAATCGGGCAGCGTGAAGATCGGTGGCGAGGACCTGCGCACCCTCGACCCGGAGACCCTGCGAGCGCAGATCGCGATCGTGCATCAGGACACCTACCTGTTCCACGGCACAGTCGAGGAGAATTTGCGGCTCGGACGACCCGACGCCACCACCGCCGAGCTTGAAGCAGCGGCGCGCGATGCCAATGCACACGACTTCATTACCCAGCTGCCGCAGGGCTACCAGACCCTGCTCGGCGAACGCGGGGTGAATTTGTCGGGCGGGCAACGGCAACGCCTGGCGATTGCCCGCGCGCTGCTGCGCGATTCTCCGATCCTGATCCTCGACGAAGCACTCAGCTCGGTCGATGCCGAGAACGAGGCGGTGATCCAGGAGGCGATCGACCGGCTGTCGACCGGCCGCACCACCCTGATCCTGGCGCACCGGCTGTCGAGCGTGATCGGCGCCGACCGCATCCTCGTGCTCGATCACGGCAGGATCGTCGAGCAAGGTAGCCACGCCGAGCTGATCCGGCGCGATGGGCCGTATCGCCGGCTGATGGGCGCGCAGGCCGAGGAACGCGGCGACGATCGCACGCTTATCGACGATGCTCCGACCGCCGGTGGCGATGCGGAAGCGGTCGATTACGGCGAAGAAGCGCCGGCGGCCACCGCAGCGAAGGCGGCGCAGGTCGGCTGGATGGCGACATTGGCGACCTTGATGCAGATCATTCGCCCGTGGGGCCGGCGCTTTGCCATCGTCGTCAGCGCCGGGATCGGCCGGGTCGCCGCGTTCATCGGCGTCAGCATCGTCGGCGCGCTGGCGGTGGCGGCGGTCAAGGCCGGGGCGCCGTTCGGCCATCTGCTGATCCTGCTCGGCCTGTTGGCCCCGGTCGCCGGCCTGCTGCACTGGATCGAATCGTGGCTGGCGCACGACATCGCCTACCGGCTGCTGGCCGAAATGCGGATCGACCTGTTCGAGAAGCTCGACGCCCTGGCGCCGGCCTATCTGGTGCGGCGGCGCTCGGGCGATCTGATCGCCCTTGCGGCACAGGACATCGAGACCGTCGAGTATTTTTTCGCCCACACCGTTGCGCCGGCCCTGGTCGCGGTGCTGGTGCCGTCCACCGTGCTGATCGCGCTCGCCATCATGTCGTGGCCGATCGCGCTGACGATCCTGCCCTTCATCCTCTACGCCGGCCTGGCGCCCTGGGTCATGCGGTCGAAGATCGACCGGCTCGGCGCCAGCGCGCGCGACCGGCTCGGGCTGCTGTCCGGCTACCTCACCGAAACGATCCAGGGCCTCTCGGACCTCGTCGCGTTTCAGGCGGTGGGAAGACGGCGCGCCGGGTTCATGGCGGCAGTCGGCGACTATCAGACCGTCCGGCTCCAGCTGCTGCACGACCTGGCGGCGCAAACGACCCAGCTTGAAATCTGCACCGGCCTCGGCGGGCTGGCGGTGGCGATCGTCGGCGCGTTTCTGGTCGCACATGGCGCACTGGCGGCAACCACCCTGCCCTTGCTGATCCTGTTGTCGCTGTCGTCGTTCCTGCCGATTTCTGAGATCGCCCAGGTCAGCCGCCAGCTCGCCGACACCATCGCCTCGACCAGGCGGATCTTCGCCGTGCATCACGAGCAGCCGGCAGTGGCCGATGGGCCGCAACGCCCGCCCGCACCCGTCGGCGGCTCAGCAATCAGGTTCGAGGGGGTCGATTTCGCTTATCCCGGCGCCCGGCGACGCGCACTCGAAGGCGTCACCGTCGATGTCGCGGCGGGCACGACCGCAGCCATCGTCGGCCCCTCGGGTGCCGGCAAGTCCACGCTTGCCAATTTGCTGCTGCGGTTCTGGGATCCGGCCGAGGGCCGCATCCTTATCGACGGGGTCGACCTCAAGGAGTTCGAGCTCGACCATCTGCGCGCTCGCGTGTCGCTGGTGTCGCAGGATACCTACCTGTTCAACGATACGCTGCGCGCCAACGTCGCGCTCGCCCGCCCCGATGCGGACGAGGCCGCGATCTGCCGCGCACTCGACCAGGCGGCCCTTACCGAGTTCGTCATGTCGCTGCCCGAGCGGCTCGACACGCGGGTCGGCGAGCGCGGCGTGCAGCTCTCGGGCGGGCAGCGCCAGCGGGTGGCGATCGCCCGCGCCTTCCTCAAGAATGCGCCGACCCTGGTGCTCGACGAAGCGACCTCGCATCTGGACGCGGTCAGCGAGGCGCAGGTGCGCAGCGCGCTCGACGCGTTGATGCGCGACCGCACCACGATCGTCATCGCTCACCGGCTCTCGACCGTTCGCAATGCCGATTTCCTCGTCGTGCTCGACCGTGGCCGGATGGTCGAGACCGGCAGCCACGCCGAGCTCGTCGCCCGCAACGGGCTCTACGCCAGGCTGATCCGGCGTCAGCTCGGCGGCACGCGCGAGATGATCGCCGCGGATGACGGATGAGGCCGTTAACAGAGCGATAAGCATCGTTTCGTAGGGTCGGGCGTCGCCACCGAGAGCAAAAGGAGCCGGCTGTGGCCAACGGCTTCCCAGACCTGCCCCCGCTATCCGCCGACGAGAGCGCTCAGCTTTCGGTGATTTGGGACAAGCTTTATGCGCTTTATCTGGCGAAGGCGAACGGCGATCGTTCCGAGGCGGAAATCGACGCCGAGATCGAAACGCTGATCCAGCAGCGCAACGCGATCCGCTCGTGGGGCTGGAACACCGGCCGCAACTGGCGCGACGACCTGCCGCCGGGGTTCAAACCCTGAGCCGCTATAGCATGATCTGTTTAGGCCGAATCGCTTTGTCTACCGCCTTGGTCGGGCTTGACCCGGCCATCCACGTCTTTTCCGCGCGGGTCAAGCCCGCGGGAGGGGAACTGCTTTGAGGCTTCGATCTAAATAGATCGTGCGCTAGGCCGGCAGCTCCACAATCAGCGGCGAATGGTCCGACAAGCCGGCCAGGCGCTCGCCATGTGAATAACGCACCGCGCCGGCGCGCGCCGCCAGACCCGGCGACAGAAACGCGTGGTCGATGCGGAACCCGTTGCCGCGGGTGCTGAACCAGGAAAATTCGCGACCATCGGGATAGCGCCGCCGCCACAGGTCGCAAAACCCGATCGCCTCGACCCGGTCGATGAAATAGGCGGTCTTGTCAAAGGTCCCCGGCTCGTCGACATAGGCGCGGCAGGTATTGAAATCGCCGATCGCCAGCACCGGCTCCCCGGTCCGCCCGGCAAGGCGGGCGATCAGCGCTTCCCAATAGGGCACCTTCTCCCGCAAATTCGGCATGTAGACGCCGTAAAGCAAAAACCGCGAGAACTCGACCTCGACGAGGCGATACGGCTCCGGCAGATCGTGGCTCAACGCGCCGTGGGTGCGGAACCGGCGTCGCGCCGCGATCAGCACACCGTTTTTTCCCGGCGGCGGCCGCGGGGTCGTCACATGACGGTAGCCCAACCGCTCCAGCACCTCGCGCAGCCGCAACGCCGAATCGCCGCCGCGATACTCGGACAGCACCAGCACGTCGGCATCGTGGCGGATCAGCGCCTCGGCTATGGCCGGCAAGCGCGACCCGCCCCCCTGGCGGATGTTCCAGGCGAGCAGCCGCAGGTGTCGGCTCATGGCTTGATCGGCGCCGCGCGGCCGCTGACCTCCGCCCCGGCATCGGGCGACATCTTGAGGAAGAACGGCACCGACAACATCGCCAGCGCCCCGACCGTCGCCAAGGCTAGCGAGAAATCCACCGGCGTCAGGTGGGGTTCACCGCGCACCGCCAGGAACACGTAGAGCAGCAGCGCGGCGGTCGCTACCCCGGCGGTCTGCGACAATTGCTGGCACATGCTGGTCAGGCTGGTGGCGCGGCTGAGCATCGCGCCGGGCACGTCGGCGTAGCTCAGCGAGTTGATGCTGGTCATCTGCAACGAGCGGAAGAAGCCGCCCGCGAGCAGCGCCAGGAAGATCACGAGATGCGGGGTCGACGGCCGGAAGAACGCATAGCCGAACAGGAACCCGGCGCTGATCACCGCATTGCCGCACAGTACCGTACGGAACCCGAATGCGCGAATGATCGGCGTCACCGTGATCTTCATCGTCATCGCGCCGACCGCGCTGGCAAAGGTCAGCAGCCCCGACGACAGCGCGCTGAGGCCGAAGCCGATCTGCAGCATCAGCGGCAACAGGAACGGCAGCGCGGCCAGCCCCATGCGGAACAGAAATCCGCCGATTGTCGCCGCAGCGTAGGTCGGGATGCGCAACAGGCTGAGATCGATGACCGGAAACTCGACGCGGCGGGCATGGCGCAGATAAGCCGCCACACAGATCGATCCCACCGCCAGCAGCGCGGCCGTCACCGCCCACGGCACCGCGCCGCGACCCACGGTTTCGAACCCAAAGGCGAGGCTCGCCAGTCCCACGCCGGTCAAGACAAAGCCGCGGAAATCGAAAGGGCGGCTGCCGTTCTCGCGAAAATCCTCGATGAAGAGGTTGACGAGAACGATGCCGATCACGCCGATCGGAATGTTGATAAAGAAGATCCAGCGCCACGAGGCATAGGTCGCCAGAAACCCGCCGAGCGGCGGCCCGGTCACCGGCCCGATCAGCGCTGGGATGCTGACCCACGACATCGCCCGCACGATCTCGGCGCGCGGCACGGTCTTGAGCAGCACCAGCCGGCCGACGGGCACCATCATCGCGCCGCCCATCCCCTGGATGATGCGGGACACCACCAGCATCGGCAGCGAGTTCGACAGGCCGCAGCCGATCGAGCCCAGAGTGAACACGACGATCGCCGCGCTGAAGACGCGGCGCGCGCCCAGCCGGTCGGCGGTCCAGCCGCTGATCGGCACGAACACGGCGATGCTCAACAGGTAGCAGGTGATCGCGACGTTGAGGCGCAGCGGGCTCTCGTCGAGCGAGCGGGCGATGACCGGCAGCGCGGTCGCAATCACCGTAGAATCCAGGTTCTGCATGAACATCGCGCAGGCGACGATCAGCGAGATCAGGAGCTGGCGGGTAGCGGGTCGCACGATCGCAGAGGATATCCCGGCACGTTGGTGCTAGGAAGCATGACAGACCCGCGCTCGTCATTTGCGCGCAGCGCCGAGCCTGTCGCGGCAATCTCGTGCGGACGTGCCAGCCGGATCGAGATTTGCAACGCTACGCGCACAATTATGGCGGCTATAATTCCCCGAATGCCCGAGCCGATCGACAACCGGACTTTCGTCCTCGTCCTGCAGCATCCGCAGGAGCGGCGGGAGGCGCTGTCGACCGCGCCCTTGCTCGTCGCGACGCTGCGCCAGGCGAAACTGGCCGTCGGCCTCTCGTGGCCGGGGCTCAGTCGCGCGCTCGGGGAGGCCGCAGACCCGAAGCGCTGGGC